>JADKHO010000001.1:989611-1309222 GCA_016721765.1 Bacteroidota bacterium | reverse complement strand
TCACACACTTCGTAGGTAAAGAAATCGGTACCATTGAAATTTGGAAAAGGAGTGTAACTAAAATCTCCATTTGAAGTGAAACTCAAGGTGCCATTTTGAGGCAACGATATTGCTTGGGTAGAAATTGCTAATACATCACCTGCGTCCGCATCAAAATCAGAAGTCAAAAAGTTTCCAAAAAGTGCAAAATCCTCATCTGTTGTTAGCGTGTCGTTAATTGCTATTGGGGCGTCATTAACCGAAATCACTGTAATGATTACCCATGCGGTATCGCAATTGCTAATTGTTCCTACATCACAAACCACATAGCGCACTGTGTCATTTCCAAAGTAATTTAAAGCAGGAATATAATTTAGCAAACCGGCATTAAAATCAATTGAAGTGGAACCGTGCGTTGCATTTTGAATGAGCTGAATGGAGGTTTGATCGATGTTGTTGTTGGGATCGGCATCATTACTGAGAATATTAATGCTAGTGGGAGTATCCTCGTTGATGGTCACAATGTCATCTGCACACACAGGAGGAAGGTTCACATATCCCACTTCTATAATAAGCGTGGCGGAGGCACATAATACAGGAAATCCGCTGTCGCATACACTATACAATAGCGAATCAGTACCAAAATATCCGTTTTGAGGGGTGTACAAAATTGTCCCATCCGGGTTAACCTGCGCAACCCCATGTATGGCCTGAATGAGAATTGAAGTTGCCACTGGAGCAATGTTTCCATCCACATCCAAATCGTTTCCTAATACATTAGCTGTAATGGAACTATTAAGCGAAGTAACAACCGTATTATTAACAGCAACAGGTGCATCATTCACTTTGTGAACTGTTAAGAATACGGTGTCTTGTGCACACAATTGTGGCGTTCCATTATCGCAGGCTTCGTAAATAAAATAATCTGCACCATTAAAGTTTGTATTGGGAGTATAGCTATAGGTTCCGTTTGCGGCGAGAAGTAAACTTCCATTTTGCGTTTCCATCACAGCGGTGGTTGTTACCGTTAAACTATCTCCATCCAAATCGAAATCGTTACCTAATACCGATGTTGCATTTAAAACCGCATCTTCCGAAACGCTTGCGGTATCAGAATTTGAGAGAGGTGAATCATTCACCGGAAAAACCGTGATATACGTAATAGAAGTATCGCAATAAATTGGGAAACCTAAATCACACACTTCATACACAATGGTATCGTTTCCAAAATAATTTAGATGGGGTGTATAAATAATCTTATTTGAATTCATATCCACTACTACAGTTCCATGCGAAGGATTTCCGTTTGTCGGGATACTTAAACTTGCCGGATTTAAATTGCCATCCACATCCACATCGTTGCTCAGCACATTGAGCGCATTGGGAATATCTTCATAGGTAGTTTTGCGCCCAAAATTTGCTCGAGGGGGATCGTTCACAGGGCTCACCATAATTACTACTATTCCATTTCCACAAGTCGGAGGCAATCCGTTATCACATAAAGAATAAGTAAATTGATCCATCCCATTAAAATCCAATTCAGGAGAATAAGTATAACTACCATCTGCATGAATAATTACAGTGCCGTGTTGGGGAGGAATTGCTGCTACGGTATCCATGAAAATACTGTCGCCTTCAATGTCGAAGTCATTGCCTAAAACAAAGCCTGCAACAGCATTATCTTCGTTGGTGTTTGCAGTATCGGAGCCAGCAATTGGTGCATCGTTAACAGCTTGAATCAAGAGGTGCACACTTGCAGTATCACATGCATTTGCGGTATCGCAAATTTGATAGGTAAAAAAATCGCTCCCAAAATAATTTAAATCGGGCTGATAAGTAAAGGTTCCATTTGTATGAATTAAAACTGAACCATGCGCAGTTGGGATAAGAGGGATAAGCTGTATTGTTAAGGTATCGAGCGGATTTGCATCGGTATCGTTAAGTAATACACTTGTGCCATTTAACATTTGATCTTCGGCCAAATTAAAAAAATCATCTTGTGCGATTGGAGCCTTATTACAAGAACCTCCAATGGTAACCTGCATTGAATCTACAGCAAAACATTGCCCGACTGAGGGCTCTGTGTACCTTACGTAGAGCCAATGTTGCCCTAGGGCAAGAGTTGTTGCATCCAACACTGTTACAGTGTCTCCATCCACCAGAAAAACAGCATTTCCTCCTGTTGGGAAGGCGGTAAGCAGTGCCTCGTTTAAATTAATTGGCGGCGCTGTTGCACAGTAGCTGGTATCCACTTGGCTGAGAGTAACTCCAACAGGAATATAGTTGAGTGTTACAAAGCTTGAGGAAGATGGACAAACGCCATTTGTAATTTTCCAGCGGAGCGTGTTGCTTCCACTTTGCAGATTCACAACTGCAGAATTGGGATCATTGCCGGCAACAATGCTTCCGTTACCACTTGTAAAACTCCATGTTCCAACTCCAACCAAAGGATTATTTGCAAAAAGCAATGCAGCGTTAGTGCATACCACTTGATTTAATCCTGCATTCGAAACAGTTGGTGGCTCATTCAAATTAATTTTTACACTGTCTTGTATATTGCTGCATTCACCACGCAACGAAAGGTATAATCGAAATGAACTTCCCGACAATTCAGAAGCATCAGGAATATATTTTACAACGAGTTCACTATCGTTAGGCAAAAACGTTCCATCCCCTTGCCAGTGAAAAGAACCGTTATATAGAGCTCCTTGAGAAGCTGAAATTGTACCGTTTAGCGAAACGGTATCGCCCTTGCAAATTGTTTGAAGATTACCTGCGTTAAGAAGGAAATAATCAGGAATTTGAGCAGAAAAGGAGTGGCTTTGCAAGCTTGCAAAAAGATAGGTGTTCACCGTACTTTGATTTCCAAAATCGACAATTGAATTATTTCCATTGTAAGCTTCCCATTTATGGCAGGGACCATTGCAGCCGTTGAATTCCTGATAAGGATATTGTGCGCCGCTGGTTGGTAATTTATTGCTATTAAATGGTGGCGACAAATTGCTTAAAAGGAGGGTATCGTCATAAAACTGAAGGTGAGCTGCACTAGTTGCTGAAAGTGGTCTAACATTCGAAAACAGTACTCCACCTGTATCCACCTCTGCATCGTAAATTGGAAAATTGAATATGCCCTGAGCATACTTCACCACAAAATGTGCTGTTGAATTTATGGCAAGCAAATTACCCAATCCATCCACACCATCCCAAACAATAGCATTGTTGCCGGCCGTTACAAGTTTGCTAAAACGCTTGTCTGCAGTAGCAATATCGAAAATTCCATTTGTGTCTGAATCGTAAAAAATATCAACTAATCCTGCTTTTGTTACCTCCATATCGAACTTAAATTCATTGGCCTTGCAGCGACTGAAATGCAACGATGTTGTAACGAGCGCTCCAACCGAAGCACTTGGATGCAAACTTGAATCGGGAATATTTAAATAAACAGCGTATTCGGGAATCATTCGATCACCTGTATTGGAAAGTCTATCGGCAAGCACATTTCCGCTATTTTGGGTTCCAAAGGAATTAAAATTTAAACGAAAGTTTGCCGGTGCGAAGCCTCTGTTTTTGAAATCTGCTGACAGCACAAAGTTGTCGGTGCTGAGCACATATACTTTTCCGTCGAAGGTGGAGCTGTAATCGGCAATATTACCTGCATTAATATTCCATGATGCGCTACTTAGCCTTCCCGGCTTAGCTTGGAGGGTGGCAACATCCGCAACTGTTATGTCAAAAATTTTCAAGCCCACTTTGGCTGCTACCGGAGTAAGTGCAGGGCCTGTACTATTAAATTCGATGTAGTATTTTCCGTTGAGTCCGGCAGTGGGCGTAATTTCAATAGCAGAATAACCTCCGGCATTCAAGGTATCCGGACCACTAATTGCAGCTTGAAAATATGGAATAAATCCTCTGCCGGCAGCCGGAATAGCTGTTGGAGGAATCAGCTCAGTACCATTAGGGTCGAATACTCTGTAATATCCGGGACCACCCGAAACCACATTAAATCCCATAAAAATATGCTCCGAGTTAGCGTCTGCAATTTCGATGTTAATGCGTTGAAGTGCTGTTCCACCATAAGCTCCGCAAGTACCTGCACCCGTTCCACCAACGTTCAGAATCGCTTTTTTTAGGAGGGTATCTGTGGCTGCCGAAATGGGGAAAAGCTCTTTTGTTCCTTCCCCGAAAACGGTTTTCAGCGGCGCAAGAAAAACAATAAATAGCAGGGTAATCCAACGAATAACAAATAAGCACTTATGGTGTAAATGGCCTAAAATAGTCGGGTTCATAATTGCTTAATTAACGGAAATCAACATTTGCAATGTAAAGAAACACATTTAATACCCACAAAAAACAACACCTCAGTAGGAGTTGTCCCCTATGAATTGTGAATTATTTTTAAAGGTACCTATTTTTTTGAATTCGTGTGGAAAAGGGCTACAACTAGTCCTTCTTCTCTATAAAAAAAGAATCGGGAATGCCTTTATTGACTGAATAATTAGTGTAGTTTAAAATGATTTTGCCACGACTAGGACCCGCCTTTTTCTCCTTAGGCTTTTCAGTATTATAGTCTCCGCTGATGGCAGCCGGGATTTCCATTTTATTTACATCAAAATCGAAAGTAAGTGTTTGGGGTAAATCAAATGGATAGGCAACAATCGGATAATCAAAATGGATAGTAAAACTACCATTACTTTTGGTGGAGGCATCAATTCTCCGAATGACTTGTTTTGCCCTGTCAATCCAAACGGTTGCGAGCAAAATTTCTGAATTATCTTCTAAGGGCACTATTTTGACAACAAGTGTCTGAATTTTATTTAAGAGCTCCTTCTTGATATAGATGGCTTGATATTTTTTATTTAATAAATCACCACTCGAAAAATTTAATCCCCGTTTAGGCAACAAAGCAAAACCGGTTGATTTCATTTTAATTTTATCGGGCTGCTTAAAATATATTTTTGCTTCACGAATAGGTATCTTAATAAAATCAACATCCAATTTTATTTTAATATCGGCGCTGTAATCCTTTACTTTATTAATCTTTTGCTGAATACTATCGAGCAAAGGTTGAGGATTGATGTCTTGTGCAATTGCTTGAGATGCGCCAACAAGCAAAAGCAAGCTGGAGAGTAAAACGGCAAACTTAAAGGTGTACTTAATTTTCATTTGAGTTAGGTGAGAATGTCCTTTCGATTAAAATGAAAGGCTGTAATGCTAAAGAATAGTAAGATGTGAAACGACAGGACAAGGGATGCTCTTGTTATCTTGATAGAATTTAAAGGTTCTTCAAAAAATAATCGCCAAGCACCCAAGTAATTGGTAAACAAATAGGGCTTAATGGCTCTAAAAATACTTAAGTCGATAGAAGTAAAAATAAACAAGGCAATTATAACAGCCATAGTGCCAATGATGGGTCCAATGGAATTATCGGCAAAAGCCGAAAACAAAAATGCCAATGCCGCAACGGTTGTCATACTGAGAATTGAAAAAGCAAAAGCACTCGCAATGCGCCAGCCAACATCTTCTTGCGAAAAAATGTAGATGGTGTTTTGCACTACCATCAAATCACCTTTCCCAAATAGAAAAACTCCTAAACCAACACTTAAAACGGCCATAAACAAGATGAGCGATAGGGTATAAATTAATCCTGCTGTAAATTTGGCAAGCACTAATTGAAAGCGGGAAATGGGTCGGGTAAGCAATAATTTAAATGTTCCGGAAGCCGCTTCACCGGCTAATAAATCTCCCGCTACTAAAGCAATTAAAAACGGAATATGAATCCAAAGGCTATTTAAAATAATAAAGACTGCCAAGTAACCGTTCAGCAAATTTCCATCGAATGAAAAAGTGTCTTTTAGGTTTTGAACAGCCATGTCTAAAAAATGCTGTCCATCTAAATATAAGGCTAACTCAATCACCAACACAATTGCAGCAATGGCAATAAAACCAATGTAAGAGCGGCTTCGTTTAAATATTTTAAATACTTCTATTTGAATTAAGTGGAGCATATTAATCGGTTAACGATAAAAAATAATTTTCGAGTGAGCGCAAGGGTACAATAGATTGCACGGCAATTTGATGCGCTACAAAAAACGCATTCAATTCCGGTATTTGATTGGAAAACAAGGAAAAAACCAAGGAGCGTTCGGTGGATGAGATTAATTTTTGTTCCCATTTAGTCGCTGCAATACTTGCACTTGCCAGCGCTTGATTGTCAAATTCGAAGGTTACACTCATTTCACCGCTGTTGAGTAATTCTTGGACATTGCCTTCCACCACAGCCTTTCCCTTATTTAGTATAACCATTCTGTTGGCCATTAATTCCACTTCGTTTAGGATATGAGAAGAAATAAAAACCGTTTTATTTAAATCATGACTCAGATGCAAAATTAAATCGCGCATGTCTTTCATGCCTTGCGGGTCGAGACCGTTGGTGGGTTCGTCTAAAATAATTAACTCGGGATCGTGCAGTATAGCTTGAGCAAATCCTAGTCGCTGCTTCATTCCCTGAGAATAGGTTTTTACTTTACTGTTGTATCGCTCTTTTAAACCAACTAATTCCAAAACCTCCATTATGCGTTGTGAAGAAATGGACTTTCCTGCAATTTTTCCAAGTAATTCCAAATTTTTAAATGCAGTTAAATAGCCATAAAAGTCAGGCTTTTCAACAATTGCACCTAAGCGTGATAAGATTTCATTTCGGTGTTGATTTAATGCTTTATCAAATATTTTAATTTCGCCTGAGCTGGGATAAATTAAAGTAAGCAACATTCTAATGGTTGTACTTTTGCCGGCACCATTAGGTCCTAAAAAGCCATACACATCCCCTTTATAAACTGTTAAATTAAGTTCATTTACCGCTTTAAAATCCTTGTAACTTTTGTTGAGTGCGGAAACTTGAATTATGGGTTGCATACTAGGTGAATGAAAAAGAATTCAGGAAAGGAACAAGAAGTAGACTGATAAGTTTAACAGAACAATGATATAGTGCTAAAAAAACCTCCCGAAGGAGGTTCTTATGATTTTATGCTGCAACACCAATTTGCTTTAAGTGCGATAAGTGTGAGCGAAATGCCCCGAACATGGTAGGGAATTCGAGGTAATTTAAATTAAATTGTTCACAGGTTTCGCGCACAAATTTATTGATTTGAGGATAGTGCACATGACTAATTTTAGGGAATAAATGGTGCTCCACTTGAAAATTAAGTCCGCCTACATACCAGCATACCAATTTACTTTTGGTTGCAAAATTGGCGGTTGTTTCGATTTGATGCACCGCCCATTCATTTTCTATTTTATTGGTTTCGGGATTCGGTTTTGGAAAGCTAAGGTCTTCCACCACATGCGCCAATTGAAACACTACTGAAATTACTATTCCGGTAACTAAAACAATAATGCTATATCCTACCAAAGTCTCAACCAAGCCAACTTTAAAAATAGGCAGCACAATAAACAGTCCGGTATAAACAAGTTTGCTGAACCAAAAAATAAAATGCTCTTTGGCTTCCATTTTACGCATTTTATTGTCCGCGATTTTTCGGGTAAAATATTTCTTAAAATCTAAAAAATAAACCCACATAAAATAGGAAAGTCCGTAGAGGAAAATTCCATAAATATGTTGAAAACGGTGAATTTTCCATTTTGGTTGATCTGTGTTCACACGCATCCAAGGCTTAATGTCAATATCATCATCCATACCATCAATATTGGTATAGGTATGGTGAATAACGTTGTGCTTGATTTTCCAGAGATAAGAGCTGCCTCCCATTAAATTTAAGGAATAGGCCATTACCTCGTTCACCCATTTGCGTTTGCTAAAGCTACCATGCGCTCCATCGTGCATTACATTAAATCCGATAGCCGCTAAATTGAATCCCATTAAACAGCAAAGTACCACAGAAATCCAAACAGGTGGTGTAAAAAATACGAGCAGGGTATATAAAATAACTGCTGTGGAAACCAAAATTGCTGCTTTTGTAAACAACTTGTAATTTCCAACTTGCTTAATGTTGTTGGCGATGAAATACTCATCTACTTTTGCCTTCAGCGTATCAAAAAAGGGGCTATACTTATTGTTAAAGGTAACTTTTGCCATTTATATAAATTTTAAAATCGTGCAAATATAAGCATTTAAAAAAAGAGCAAAAACTGACCAAAGTTAGCTTTCAAGTATGTAAAAAAGTATTATGGGCATCTTTACCTGATTGGTGATTCCGATTCTCGCCTTTAGACGGTTAAAACCAGCAAAAAAGATTTTAGGAACTTATTTCATAAATAAACAAAAAATCTAGTTCTTTGTAGTACTATACGATGACACAAACAACATTGGCGCTGAAATCAGATTGGTTGGCAGCGCAAAAAAAACCGGTATTGGTATGCGGACCTTGCAGCGCCGAATCGGCCGAGCAGGTGCTGGAGACAGCAAAAGGAATCGCAGCCTTTTTTCCGAAGGCTATCTTTCGTGCAGGAATTTGGAAACCGCGCACCCGGCCTAACTCCTTTGAAGGTGTTGGAAGCACTGGTCTGAGTTGGCTCAAACAAGTAAAAGAAGTTACAGGTCTGCCTACCGCCACAGAAGTTGCCAATGCACAACATGTAGAAGAGTGCTTAAAAGCCGGCATTGATATGTTGTGGATTGGAGCGCGTACAACGGTAAATCCATTTTATGTACAGGAAATTGCCGACGCTTTAAAGGGTGTGGACATTCCTGTTTTTGTGAAAAATCCTATTCATCCGGATTTACAATTGTGGATGGGTGCTTTGGAGCGGTTAAACAGTTCAGGAATTGACCGATTGGTTGCAGTTCACCGCGGCTTTCACACTTATGATACTACACCCTTCCGCAATGCCCCAAAATGGGATATGGTGATTGAATTAAAATCTATTTTCCCGGATTTACCTATAATTTGCGATTGCAGTCACATTTGTGGAAATACCACTATGATACCTTATGTGGCTCAAAAGGCAATGGATTTGGATTTGAATGGTTTGATGATTGAAACGCATATTAATCCGAGTGTGGCGCTAAGTGATGCAAAGCAGCAGGTAACTCCTTTTCAATTGTTTGAGTTAATTCAAGCCTTGCATATACGCGAATCCTTTTCTGAAAATGAAGAGTTTAAAAATCAGTTAACTATACTACGCGATAAAATTAATCATGCGGATGATGAAGTGTTGCAATTGATGGCACAACGCATGAACATGGTGGGACAGATTGCGAGCTACAAGCGCGATAACAAAGTTACGATACTGCAAGTGGACCGTTGGAAAGAGATTTTAAAAAATCAAATGCAAAATGGCGAAACACTTGGACTTAGCGGGGAATTTGTAAAACAATTGTATTTGTTGGTGCACGACGAAAGTATTCGCATTCAGGCAGAAATTATGAATGTAGAAGCCGAAATTGGAAAATCGAAAAGTGAAATTTTGAAATAGTCCCGGTTCTTTTATCATTCCGCATTAAATCAAGTTAAAATGGCATTAATTAAACCCGTTAAGGGAGTACATCCAAGTTTTGGAGCCGATTGTTACCTAGCCGAAAATGCAACTGTGGTGGGCGATGTGGTAATGGGCGACAATTGCAGTGTGTGGTTTAATGCTGTGGTGCGTGGTGACGTTAATTCCATACGAATGGGGAATAAAGTAAATGTGCAGGATGGTGCAGTAATTCATTGCACCTATTTGAAAACAACAACCGAAATCGGGAACAACGTATCTATTGGACATAATGCGATTGTGCATGGATGTAAGGTGCACGATAATGTGTTAATAGGGATGGGCGCAATTGTAATGGACAACTGCGAAATTCAATCAAATTCGATTATTGCAGCAGGTGCAGTATTGCTCGAAAACACAATAGTGGAAGCCGGAAGTATTTATGCCGGTGTTCCGGCTAAAAAAGTCAAGGATATTTCTCAAGAATTAATTAATGGCGAAATCAATCGTATTGCCAATAATTATATCATGTATTCGGGTTGGTTTAAAGAATAATCAGCTCAACTTCGTTAAATCCTCAATCCACGCCTGAAGCAATGGCATTTCGGCTGCGCCTACAACATTAATATCGATTAAGGACTGGTAACAGGAAACCAAATTTTCGAAAATATGTTCTTTTCCTTTCCTTAACTTCAGATCACCAAGGGTTTTGCAAATTTTTGAATTGTTGAGATAGCCCGGAATCTCATCTTCAAAATCACGCATCAAATTATGTGTGTTTCGCTCTTGCCAAACCGTTGCTTCATCAAATAATACAAACCACTCATTTTCCCAACAAATGCGTTGCGCCACAAAGCTGCGCCAAATATCAGTCATCCGAAAACTACAATGAGAGGGTAAATAGAGCAAAGGAAAAGCATCGGAATAAAAGGTGGTGTTTTGACTGTTAAAGGGACACCAGGTTTTATCCCCTAATGCAACTTTTGCATTAATATCAAAACTATGTGGAAGTGGTTGCGTAAGTCGGAAAACTGCATCAATATCCGGATTCTCATCGGCTAAGCCTTGTTGAATAGGACAATACACTTCTTTTGGAGGGTTATCAATCAACAATGGAACTTCCTTTTGTATTTGTTCTAATGGATAGCCGCGAGGCCAAATATAACCGCTACTAAAATACTTGTATACATTTACCCAATCTTCATTTTGAAGGGCTGAAACTGTATGATTGGGCTGACGGCTATTCCAAAATTTTTCGCGTGGAAAATTATCGTCATCGGTTTCGATAATCATTTTGGCACCCCTTTTAATTGCTTGAAGATAACCAATATTCTTGCGGGAGTAATGCCGTTCCGGAACCAATTTAGCAAAACTAAAATCCAAGTTACGTTGAGCTTCTAATCCGTAAAAATCGCATCCTTCCAACTTAAAATTTATAGGTGATGGCTTATCACCAATAACAATAAAATCAACCTTGTGTTTAGGACAATCTTGAGCGAAGGTTTGCAATACTTTATTATCGGGAGTTGCAATGGAAGTTATGATAAGGGCACAGTTGGAGTTCATTCGTTAGAGCGCAATTGGTTTGGAAAAAAGGCGTTGAAAGAAATAATATTTCAAAACAGAAATTGAATTTGAAATAGCTTTTTGTGATACACTTGGAGAAGGGGCTTGATAATGTATGGGCACTTCGGCAAAGCGCTTTTTACGCATGAGGTAGCGCACTTCTGTTTGATAAAAATGTGCTTTGGACAATAATTGATAATTCAATAATTCACCAACTACCTTTGCATGAAATCCTTGAAAGCCGGAAGTCATGTCATATAGTTTTGTGCCCAACAAAATGTTAGACAAAACAGTTCCCATTTTAGAGAGGGTTCTGCGGGTAAAAGGTGAATCTCCCATGGAACCCCCGTTCATGAAGCGGCTTCCGAATGCACACTCGTTGCCTTCGTTCAACACCCTCAAAAACATAGGAATAGAATTTGGGTCGTGGCTCATTCCAGCATCCATTTCAATAATGAATTCGTGTTTGTTTTTATAGGCTTCACGATAGCCGCGTATGTATGCATCCACCACATTTTTATTTTCGGGAGCCCATACTGTTTCGAAGCGATTATCCTCACGCGAAAGATTCTGACACAATTGTAAGGTGCGGTCTTTTGAAGCATTATCAACCACTAAATAAGCTTTGCCGGATTGTAAGCGGTCGAAAACCTTTTTAAGTTCGGTGATAAAAACATCAAAATCCCTTTCTTCGTTGGCCATAGGAATTACCAATGCCCAATCATTATTGAAATACATTTAGTTTATTTTTTCTTATAAATATACGGTTCAACAATGGTAAACAAAAACCCTTTGGTTAGCGCATTCAACACAATTGAATTATAGGCAGCGCTTGAATCATAATTGAGCTCGATGGATTTGGTGTACTTTGAGTCCAAAGGATATTCTCCTATTGGCTCAATGGCTATCGTATCGGTAGAAACCAGTGTATTTCCCAACTGCCTTTTTATTTCTAAGCGATAGGGTAAGCTGTTGCGTTGAATTCCAAAATAAATTTTCTTAATGTAGGATAAGGAGTCAAGATTTATTTCTAGGGTATCGTCTTGATAGAGCACAATTCCTCCGTTGTAGGATGGCTTGGTACTTGCAACCATCGTGGAATCGATAGGCTTAAAAATACGCATTTCAGTAGTTTTCAATCGCTTTTTATAAAGGCACCATTGCGGAAAAGTATAGGCTGTAATGTCATAAAATAATCGAACCGGCTCATACCCATTTGCGGAAAGCAGCGCAGCATAGGGAACAGAATTGTGGCTGATGGCCCATTGCGGATGATACTTTTTAAAGAGTAGCTCGGGATCAATTTTAAAATCAGCTGCAAATTTTGAATTCAATCCGGACATATCAATTACGTATCCTTTCACATGCCGCACCGGCAATCCATGATTCGACATTATGGAATCCTTTGCTCCCACCATGTTTCCCACATATTTGCCAACTTCTAAACGTTCGCGTTCCACCACACCCAAGTAGTTTTCCATCCAATATTTTCCACCAATAACATCCACACCAATGTATCCGATATAAAAGAAAATTGCGCTGCTCGCCAAAACAATCCGCAACCAAGGAATCGCGATAAGTTGGATAAAAAATGCTGCACTTATCGCAATTTGCAGGAACATCAACAAATCGGGTAACACATAATACCAGGCCATTTGTTCCCCCGGATTATAGAAATAAAAGAGCAACATAACAGCAAAATAAGAAAAGCCAAAAACCAGGTTCTTAATTGAATGACTCATTTTGCTAAACAGCACAAAACATAAATGTGCAATAAGCAAAATAGCAAAAAGTAAAAAAATCAATTCGATTCTTCCTCCGGTAGCGTAGTATTTAAAGAATGGGAACCAGTAATCGCTCGGATGATAATGAAGAAAAATTTTGGAATAAGCCGACTGGGGCAATGGGCTACCAAATATAAGTGTGGCAATTATTATCCAAAGAATCATCGGAAGTACTGCAAAAAACAGAAGATCCTTAACAAAAATGTTATTTAAAGTTAGTGGGGTAAATTGTTTACGGTTAATCGCCAGAAATGTAATTCCTGCTACCATTACAAGTGGCACCGCATCTAATTTAGAAATAACCGAAAAGGCCAAAAACAACCACATCCATTTGGGTTTATTTTGTAAAAAAAACAATAATGCAGCAAGCACAATGGAAACGTGAAAGGAGGATTCCATCCCGGATTTGGCAACATTCAATAACATTTTGCTGCTGAAAATAACCACTATCCAGGATATTAAAATCAAGCGATTATCCGAAATAGTTTCGCGGAGTATTTTAAAACTCAAAAAACTAACCAGTATTAAGCCAATAAAGCCAGCCAGGTGAATGCTTTGCTCAGGACTAAGTAAATGAAGATAGCACCAAAGACCGGTAAAAATCCCAAACGAAAAACAGGAAATACCAAAAACAGGTGGGTCACTTTTGTTGTAATGATAAAAATAGCCGTCCCAAAAATTATCGAGGTAACGTAAGGTAAATGCGGAATCGTCAAACATGTAGGGAGAGTAATTCAAAAAAACATGATAGGCGAAATAAATGGATAATGCGAAATAAGTGAATTGATAGTTGGTTAAGCCCCAGTTTTTCATTTTGAGCATTACCTTACCATCAGTCAGATAGTCCCAAGATCCACTCAAAGTAAAAATGGCAACAATGGCGGCAATGGCCATTAAAAATGCATGAATATTGTCATCGCTGATTAGGTCTTGATTGTCGTAAATCCAATAGGAGACAAGGCTCGCAAAGAGCAGTGTAATTGGCTTACTAAAAAGTGAAAAATACTGCGAAAGGGTTGATGACACCGTTTAAATGAAATCTATTATTCTGTGAATACCAATTCAAAATCATCGGCGTAAACCGGAACAGATCCTTTGTTCCAAAGAAAAACTTTAACCTTATTTTCTGGCGTCAATGCATCTCTAGGTATGTCTGTTTCTATAATCACTTTTGTCCATTTACCTTCAGACTTTATAACTTCTTGAAATAATTTTGATTTCCATAATTTGTTTTCGCCGGCAGTATTCAAAATTTGAACACAAAACTCACCGTTACAATCTTTTAGTTTGCTATACATCCATACAGTTGCCCGAATTTTTTTTAATGGCTTTTTACTAATTTCCGACACCGTGCTTTCAAATCCAAAACTGTACTGAAATTCTGCATCTGTTCGGATCGAATAATTGCCTGAGTGTGCTTTTATACTATTGTCCAAAGACCCCATCCCAAACCAACCCTTCACGGCTTCAAAGTTTTGGTAATAATGTAGATTATCGGAATCGCCAAATCTATTACAAGCGATAATGACAGTGCAAAGTAGTATTATACTTGTGTATTTCCTTTTTTTAAACAGGTAAGTAAACATCCGGTTCATCTCTACAAAGCTTTTTGATAATTATTGAAAAATTTCTAATGAAAAATCATCCAAGAAGACTTTATCCTTCCCTGGATTCCAAACATAAAGTGCAATTTCGTTTTCAGGAGAATAAAGTGCCTTTGTGATTTCAGCAGTGATTTCCAGCTTTGTCCATTTTTGAGCCGTGGTAACCACATCTTTCGATTCAATAGCTGCCCATAACTTATATTCATTGGAGTCATTTTTAATTTGGAGGCATAATTTTGCGCCCGCCAAATCTGTTGAAGTATAACACCACACAGCGGCCTTCATTTTTTTTGGCATTTTAGTATCAATATCTTTAAACTTTATCTTTAGTGTGTTACTGTATGGGTAATTTTCGTCGGTATAAATGGAATAAATTCCGGAGTGTGGGATGATTGTTGTATTTAGCGTTGGAGGCGTTGGAAACCAACCATTGAGCTCTTCAAAGCTCTGATAATAATGATAACGATCAGGCTTTTGCTTTCTGGTGCAGGATGACAACAAAACAGTGACTAATAAAATAGGCATTGTCATAACTAGGCAGAAGAACTTAATTCGAAGCTTAAAATTTGTTTGGTGTGAATTCATTTACAAGTAATTTTCGTGCAAAAATAGAAAAAAGGAGGACGTAGCTAACTTACTGGTTGCTATTACTACATCCATCACTCGCAATGGACTCGGAAACCTAAATGATTTAGCATTCCAAAAATCTTGGATGGCAGGAGATAAAAGAGTACTAGAAAAAAAGTGAATACTTATAATTCCCTACAAAAACATACAGTTTTTGAGGCATAACATCTAATTCAGAGGGCAAGATGCATCTGGAAATAAATTATTGACAAAAGCTATCCAACTTTTATCTCTGCTTCGGCTTCAAGTCAAAATAAAACCTTGCCTTGTTCTAAAGTATTCCTTTTGCCTGTGCGATAAATTTTTAGATTTGCAAAAATTAACGATGGCCCAAAAAGACAGAATGAATGAGTAATCATATCGCAGCCCTTAAAAATAAGCTCATTTATTTTCTGCTTCCTGTTTTATTTTCTTCGTGCATTTCTTCTGACTCATTTGAACTGAGCGAGGTAAATTTTTTGAGCAATTATAAAGTCTATACCAACCAAGATACGCTTTCGATAACGTGTGATTTAACGGATGCAGTATTAAATGGAATTGAGATTCCAACTATTCGTCAAACCGATAATGGCTTTTTTAATTTTAGTTTTCGCTTAAAAAACACTTCCTCCTTCCCGCAACGTTTTTACTACAAAATATATTACCAAAACGAAAGCTATAAGTTTCCGGATAATCATACCTACTCGGATGAAAATTTTTATGGGAGTTGGCAAGATGCGGAACTAAATTTTATGCCCACTACAGAGCTCCTTCCGGGCGATGAAGAGTTGGTAGTAGATAGTTTTAAAATTAATGGAAATCCACGAAACGAAAGTTCCTGTTTTGGCAGTGACCCCAATAAATTTATTTTAAATACTCCATTTATCGAGAAAAAAAAGAACGACATCCGTCACATTCCTGAATGGATGGAACAAGTAAAAGAAAAAGCAAAAATTGCTAAAATTCCCTTGGAAGAAGAATTATATCAAAATGCTCTTTGGCTCATTAATGATGAGATGCAAAGAGAAAAAACGTACAATAACCGTTGGAAAAAAAATCCACGGATGGGCAATTATAAAATTATGCTGGTTATTACAAGCGGCAAAGATTTAGTAAAAATCCCCTATCCGGTTCAAAATATTGCATCAAAGAACGATTCAGGAAAATTTGTAAATCCCTTTTCATTTTATACCCCTAAGAACCTTGCAGCACTTACCGAAACAAAACTATTTTATGCGCCGATTATTCAAGTGAAAACAAAATTTAATTTAGCAAGTGGCGTTTATGAAGACGTTTTTAAAATGGGAAAATCCAACTACTCCAAGGAAAATTATTGCAGTACCTGTGGTGATGCAGATAGCCTCTATAAACAAGCTCAATTTGCACAGTATTTCCATTATGTAAATAAAGATTTTTTGCTAAGAAATATTCCGATTACCGCTGATGTGGTAGGCGACAATGTTTCGCGAAGTGATTATTTTAAATGGATGAAAGAATATGAAAACGGCTCCAATTTGGTCAAGAATTTTGTATGTACGAGCGATTATCCGTGCAAAACGGTTATCCCCGATAAGCTGAACAATAAACTAACTCTAATAAATCCCGCTACCCCTCCTGGTGAATTTAGAAAAGAACATGTTGGTGTAAATACCCGAATTGGTTTTACTTATGGAAAATTTATAGCCAAACTAAAATTTCCAAAACAACTCAGCAAAGATAATGTGTGGAATGGTTTGACAAATGCATTTTGGCTGTTGTTTCAAGGTGATGGAGAGTGGAATAAGAGACGAATTTGTGATGCAGATATTGGCTATTTGGAGAAGAGTTTACCTGATGTGGAAGCCTCCTTAAGCAAAAGCAAAAAATCAATTTGTTATTCTGAAATCGATTTTGAACTCTTGAAAGAAACACCTTATTGGCCCAAAACATCATATAACAATAGCAACACCACCTATAAAACGGAAGATGGTACCGCTAACCGAAACATCATGGTATGTTGCACCAATTGGGATATGGCCTGCCACATGCCAAAGAAATTTGACATAGGAGCCAAAAATTTTACGGTAGATAGCAATACTTATTTGTTTCATCGTTGGGATCATTTTTACAAAGCACTTACTGCAAAAATACCCGTTGACCACGATGAAATTTATGCGAACGATTATTATTACTTCGAAATTGAATGGCTCCCGGAACGCATCATATGGAAAATCGGTTCCGAAAAAAATAAATTGAAAACGATTTGTGTGATGACAGATGAGTTCAGCAGCATTCCTAACAATCAAATGGTAATGATTTTTACACAGGAGTGGCACAATCAAGAATGGTGGCCCTAGCGCCTTTTAAACAAAACTTTGTTCCCTATCCGAGCAAAGATATTGTAGGTGAAATATTATCTGTAGAAGTAGAATAAACGTATGGTATTTAGCAGTGTTATCTTCCTTCTTTATTTTTTGCCGGCATTTTTACTGGTGTATTTTATTACTCCAGCAAAACTGAAAAATCTTGTCATTCTCTTGGGGAGTATTGGCTTTTATGCATGGGGAGCTCCCCTCTTTATTTTTGCCATTTTAGGTACCACAACCGCCGATTTTTTTCTGGTAAAAATCATGCACAATGCTCAAACAGAAAAACGCAGACGTCTGTTTTTGGTATTGTCGCTTTGCCTGAACTTGGGCATGTTGTTTTATTTCAAATATTGTAACTTTTTTGTAGCCAATTTTAACCTAATACTACACTCGGTTGGGATTCATGAAGTGCGGTGGACGAATGTTTTATTACCTATTGGAATTTCCTTTTACACCTTCGAAAGTTTAACCTATGCCATTGATGTTTACCGAAGAGTGCACAAGCCGCTCAATAATTTTTGGAATTACCAAATGTACATTATTTTATTTCCAAAACTGATTGCCGGACCTATTGTGCGTTACCATGAAATTTCAGATCAAATAAGCGATCGTTCCGCCAATTACAATATCGATAACATGCTCACCGGTTTTTATCGCTTTTGTATCGGACTGGGTAAAAAAGTTTTTATTGCCAATGTTATGGCTGCAAAAGCCGATGCTATTTTTAATGCCGATGTCACCACGCTTACTGCCGGAACTGCATGGTTAGGAGCACTTGCCTATACCTTTCAAATATATTTCGATTTCTCGGGATATTCCGATATGGCAATAGGCTTGGGCAAAATTATGGGCTTTAAATTCCCCGAAAATTTTAACAATCCGTATACCTCACAAAGCATTACAGAATTTTGGCGCAGGTGGCACATGACACTTGGTAACTGGATGCGCAACTACCTTTACATACCACTAGGTGGAAGCAAGGTAGATTCCAAAAGTCGTTTGTACTTTAATTTATGGTTTGTGTTTTTAGCCTCCGGTTTTTGGCATGGTGCTGCTTGGACCTTTATAATTTGGGGCATTTATCATGGAATATGGCTGGTGTTGGAGCGTGCCTTTTTGTTAAAGTTTTATGCTAAAATCGGTAAAATTCCTGCTACTCTAATTTGCTTTATTGTAGTTGTTATTGGTTGGATATTTTTTAGAGCAAACTCCTTTAGTTTTGCGGTGGCGATGATAAAAAAATTAGTTGATTTTAACTTCTTTGTTGATGGTGCTTTACTCGATAATCAATTTTTATTTTTTGGTGCTTTGGCCATTTTGTTTTCATTCCTTACCAGTTTTAAATGGGGTGAAAAAATCCAGCAAGCCATCTACTATTCCTATTATGGAATTAAAGGAAACATAGTCATGACTGCTGCTGCCGTTATTGTATTTATGCTATCTGTGGCAGCCATTACTTCGAGTAATTTTAATCCCTTTATTTATTTCAGATTTTAAGGAAATGGAAAAAGCGATAAAATACCTGCTCTATTTTTCAATCCTTGGATGTCTTGTTTTTCCCTACCTCCAGAAGAAAAAAAACATCTTTACAGTTGCGCCTTTAAAAGGAACATTTGAAAATTTTGAAAAACCTAAATTAACTCTTGCTGCTTTAAAATCAGGAGAATACCAAGAACAATTCAATAAATATATTGACCATAATTTTGGTGCAAGAGCCTATCTGATTCGCCTCCTGAATAACTTGAAATTTCGACTTTTTCACCAAAGCGATGCGCCCGGTGTGGTGGTTGGAAAATACAACTATTTGTATCTCACCAGCTATACAAACAATTACATGGGACTCAATTTTATTGGGCAAGACAAGGTGGATGAAAATGTGCGCAAACTAAAGCAAATTCAGGATACATTGAAAAATCAGGGAGTTGATTTAATTGTAATTTTTGCTCCCGGTAAGGCATCTTTTTACAGTGAGTTTTTGCCGGAGTATATGAACAAGCAAAAAAAAGCTGAAACAAAT
This sequence comes from Bacteroidota bacterium, assembly GCA_016721765.1. NCBI lineage: Bacteria > Pseudomonadati > Bacteroidota > Bacteroidota bacterium. The sequence continues at coordinate 1,289,886 of JADKHO010000001.1, read as the reverse complement.
CTTAGTGCTTACTCTGCAGCTTTTACAAAATCCGGTGTAAATTATTTGGATTTAAATTCCTGGTTTCTTTCATTAAAAAGAAAGACGCGCTATGCCTTATATCCCGAACTGGGTGTGCATTATACGCCACACGGGACCTATCTCACTACCGATACACTTGTACATTACATTGAACACTTACGAAATATTGATTTGCCGGACGTAACCTCATATAGAGTTTACCTCAGCGACAGCTTAAGAGAGCAAGAACACGATGCAGAAGAACTGATGAATTTACCTCACGCACTTTTCCACCAACCGGTTCCTTATTTTAAGCTGAGTACGCATAAATACGAAAAACAAGTTCGGCCGGATGTATTGGGCATTGGCGATAGCTATTGGTGGCAATTGACAGGACTTGAGCTTCCGGAAAAATTCTTTAAACGTGACGTTTATTGGTATTACAACAAAAGTATTTATGTGGAGAATAAAAAAAGAGAAGATGGTTTTGGAGGATTAAATTATGGTGATGAATTGCTCGAAAGGGATGTAATTGTTATCATGGCCTCAGAAGCAACCTATGACCTTTTTCCATTTGAGTTTATTGATAAAGCCTATCCGATTTTATGCATGACGAAACAAGAAAAAGTAGAGTGGCTCAAAGGAAATGTCAGCAAGGATTCCAACTGGCAGGCCGATATTAAACAAAAAGCAGCCAAAAATAATATCACTGAAAACGAGCAAATGCTGCGCGATATTGAATATGTTATTGATAATGATATGACTGCATATAAAGCTCCGAAGCATTTTATTGATTCAGTTGTGCATAGCTATCGGGGAAAAATTACCGGCAATCCGGAGTGGTTTGCAGCAGTAATGAAAAAAGCCGCAGAACGATATATTTCACTTGAAGAGCAAATTGATTTAGACGCAGCATTTGGATACGATATGGATTATGGGACGGAAGAAGCGATCCAAAGCATGAATCAAATTAAAAAGGAAATTCGCCAAAGCAAAGAACGCTTAACCGCAATTGAAGCTTCAGCCATGCAACACCACATTTCATTTAACGAAGCTATGGCTTGGGAAATAAAACGAGTGTTGGATGAAAAACGTTGGAAAAAATAGCCTAACAAAAAATGGTATTCAGCTCTGTTATTTTTTTACTTTATTTTTTACCGCTCTTTTTCATTTTCTATTATAGTATTCCTGCACGTTTCCGTAATTTTTTCATTCTGCTTTCAAGTATATTTTTTTACAGTTGGGGAGCACCCAAATTTATTTTTGTCATCATCGGCACCACGGTTTTGGATTTCTTCCTAGTTCGGAAGATGTATTACGCATCCAAAAAATGGCAGCAAAAACTCTTTCTCGTACTCTCTCTGAGCATGAATTTGGGCTTGCTTTTCTACTTTAAATATTGCAATTTTTTTGTTCAAAACATTAATGAAATGCTTTATTCTTTCGGCTTTGTGGAGTTGGAATGGACACAACTTCTCCTGCCCATTGGAATATCATTTTACACCTTCGAAACTGTAACATACGTGGTGGATGTGTACAGAAGGGTGCATGCTCCATTGAAAAATTTTTGGGATTATCAATTGTATATTATTCTGTTCCCTAAATTAATTGCCGGACCAATTATTCGTTTCCACGAAATTGCAGATCAAATAACCGATCGCTCTAAAAACGATACCATTCAATTTAAATTAAACGGATTTATACGCTTTGTGCTCGGTCTTTCTAAAAAAGTGTTGATTGCAAATGTAATGGGAGCGTATGCCGATAATTTATTAAACGGAAGTTTGAACGATCTTTCTACCCTTTCAGCCTGGCTAGGAATTTTAGCTTATACTTTCCAAATATATTTCGACTTTTCCGGCTATTCCGATATGGCACTTGGCTTGGGAATGATGATGGGCTTTGTGTTTCCCGAAAATTTCAATAATCCCTATACAGCGCAAAGTATAACCGATTTTTGGCGACGTTGGCACATCACCCTTGGTGCATGGATGCGCAATTACCTTTACATTCCATTAGGCGGAAATAAAGTTTCAAAAAGGCGCTTATATCTCAACCTTTGGCTAGTGTTTTTAGCTTCCGGATTTTGGCATGGCGCTTCGTGGAATTTTATTATTTGGGGAGCCTATCATGGTTTATTCCTCATTCTAGAACGTGGCTTTTTACTTGAGTGGTACAAGAAAATTCATCCACTCATTAAAACAGTCCTAACCTTTATTATAGTTATGATTGGATGGGTATTTTTTAGGTTGGAACATTTTGACGATGCTATTTTTTTTATTGAAAAACTATTTTCATTTAAAGGTACCCAAGTAAATTTAACGCTTCTCAGCCCCGAAACGATTAGCATTTTTGTGATAGGAACGCTATTTGCATTTTTCACATCCTTCAACAAAGGGCTGCAAATTCAAGAATGGTTGTATTCTAAAACGCATACGTTTAGAGCTCACCTTGTATTAAGCTTAGTTGCAATTTGCCTATTCACGCTCAGTATTGCCTCCATCACGGGCACCGGTTTTAATCCATTTATTTATTTTAGATTTTAAAAAATGGGAACTAAAAAAACGCGGTTACTTTTTGTATTTATGGGAATGTTAGTACTCCTTCCATTGCTGCAACAGCTTACCGGAATGGTAAAAGTTAAACCTTTGTTTGGTGCCATTACAGAAAGTCAAAAGCCACTTTTCGATTTCAGCCGATGGATGGAAGGGGATTACCAAAAAGAAATGGAATCCTATTTAAATGAAAAATTTGGGTTCAGAAATTATTTCATTCGACTGAATAATCAAGTGGCATATAGCCTCTATCGAAAGGCAAAAGCGAATGGTGTAATTATCGGGAAAGAAAATTATTTATATGAACTGAGCTACATCAATGCCTATTATGGGCGCGATTTTGTTGGTAAGGACAGCATCGATCATGTTTTAGCTAAAGTTCAATTTTTAACGACTGCACTTAAGAAAAAAAACATTGACCTAATTTTAGTATTTAATCCAGGCAAAGCATCTTATTATCCTGAATTTATTCCGGATAGTTTAAGAAGTGAAAAAGTATTACTAATTACGAATACTATGTTAAAACTGCCAAAGCTTTAAAGTTGAATGTGCTGGACTTTATGTCCTATTTTATCAAACAAAAGACAGCAGCCCCTATTTATTATTTTCAAAATGCGGAATTCATTGGACAACCTATTGCGAAATACTTGCAAAAGACAGTCTGCTAAAATACATCGGTAAGTTGCGAAACATAGCGCTTCCTGAATTGGTCATTGACTCAATTTCTATGGAGAATGGAATAAAATTCCGAGATGCAGACATCAAAAACGGAATGAATTTAGCCTTTGGACCGGAGTGTGATATTCTTGCTTATCCGCATTATCACATACTCGAAAAAGATAGAGTTAAAGTAAATTGCACCACCATAGCCGACAGTTTTTATTGGGGAATTTATGGCAATGCGGATATTAACCAACTTTTTAATAATTATCAATTTTGGTATTACAATATGGAACTGTATAACAAAGATTGGGAAGCAGCTAAAGCACCTCAAGACATTGATTTAAAAACAGAAATCGAGAAGCAACAAGTTGTTGTGATAATGGCGACTGAGGCTACTTTACCTAAATTTGGCTGGGGCTTTATCGAACAGGCTTATGCTGCCTACAAAAACGAGCAGGTTAACTAAAAACCATGCTTTTTATGGAAAAAACAGCACTTTATAAAGTTTTAGTATTTCATGTTTTGGTGCTGATTTCCCTATACGTTTTACTTTATAGTTGTGGCATTTTACAAGTCTTTCCTAATACATCCACTTTGCTTAAATGGGATTCAAATTGGTACAACTCCATTGTGCAAAATGGTTATTCGTATTCAGATAAAATCCAAAGTAATGCCGGCTTTTTTCCTTTGTTTCCACTGATGTGGAAAGCATTGAGCTTGAATGCCTTCGAAATAAGCATTTTCAATGCAGTTATCGCACTTATTTCAATTTCGCTATTAGCCCAAACATTCCTGATGAAGCGCGAATTAATCCTACTTTTTCTTTCACTTCCAAGTATATTTTTCTTATACGTACCCTATGCTGAAAGTTTGTTCTTTTTGGGAAGTACGCTTTTATTAATTGGATTAAAAAAGGAACAAAAAGCATTTAGCATAATAGGTCTATTAATAGCAACAATGGCCAAAGCAACAGCCTTGTTTTTTATTCCAGCAATTGTGTTTATGGTCCTTTTTGAGCGCTCGTTAAAGGACATTTCCCTTCCAGCTTTAATCAAAGAAAGCCTTTTACTTTTGCTTTGCGTTCTATTTGGTATGGGCTTGGTTGTGCTGATACAATATTATCAGACAGGTGCGTGGTTTGCCTATTTCAAAGCACAAAGTATGCATTGGAACCGCAAGTTCTCAATCCCGGTGTTTCCACTCACCACTTGGGATGCGGCACGATTAATAACTTTGGATGCATCGGCATTCTTAGTAGGATTGCTTTCCCTTGGTGCTTGTTTTAGAATCCTGCTAAATTGGTTAGCCAGTTTAAACATACACTCCAATAAGCAAGATAAAAGTTATTTGCTTTCATGTTCATTCCTATTTCTGGTGCTGTGCAGTATAGTTTTTTTTAATCCAATCGATGCAGCAACAAAAACTACTTCAATCCTGAGTATTAATCGATACATGTTTGCGACACCCTTCCTGATGGTGTTTATGTTGCACCATTATAAGCACACAAAACTATCAACGCAACAATTAATTGGGGCTGTTGTATTAATAGGGATGGTTTGGTTGGTTTTCCATGCATATTCAGGTTTTAAAATTGCAAGTTTGTTTATTTTGCTTACCATGTATCTTAGTGGATTCCTCGCTCTTTTATGGAAGGAAAAATTAAGTTTGCTTTGGATTCCTCTTTATATGATTAATTGTATCATTCAACTTATTTTATTCCATTCCTTCATGAATGGAAAGTGGGTGGGTTAGTTTAATTTTAAACAATGTGCAAAAACGATGCTCTGCAATTCGGTAAATTCCTATTTCTCAGTTAATTTTTGCATTTTTGCGCCCCATTAAATTCTTAACAATTAGCGTATGTTTAAAAATAAAAAAGTGGCCATCGTTTTACCCGCTTACAATGCTGCTTTAACACTCGAAAAAACCTATAAAGAAATTCCATTTAATTTGGTGGATGAAGTAATTCTTGTGGATGATAACAGCAAGGATAACACAGTAGAAGTTGCCTCAAAAATTGGAATTAAACACATTATCCGTCATCAAAAAAATACCGGCTACGGCGGAAATCAAAAATCCTGTTATACAAAAGCACTTGAGCTAAATGCAGATATTGTAGTGATGTTGCACCCCGATTATCAGTATACTCCTATGCTGTTAGAAGCCATGATATCGATTATTGGGAATGATTTGTATCCGGTGGTTTTTGGTTCAAGAATATTAGGAAAAGGAGCATTAAAAGGAGGTATGCCAATGTATAAATACATCGCAAACCGATTTCTAACTTTTACTCAAAATGTGCTGATGAACCAAAAGCTTTCTGAATACCATACGGGATATCGCGCTTTCTCAAAAGAAGTACTTCAAAAAATTAAGTTCCAACAAAACTCCGATGATTTTGTATTCGACAATGAAATGATTGCTCAAATTTTTTATGCCGGTTTCGAAATTGCTGAAGTAACTTGTCCTACGAAATATTTTGACGAAGCTTCCAGTATTAATTTTGCACGAAGTTCAAAATATGGTTTAGGGGTGCTGAGGGTATCCTTTTTGTATTTCTTCAAAAAAATGGGCATCTATAATTGGAAGTTACTGACTAAATAATTACAAAATCACTGCATCAAAATGGCAGCTATAGAATTTCACAAGGGCAGCGGAGAGTCTTTAGCTAAATTTATAAGTACTTTAAAATCGAAGTATTTGTTTTATGGAGTATTCCTTGCGAATATCATATTCCTTTTTTCAATTGAATTATACCCCTCTTCTGATGGTGCTGCTCACCTTTATAATTCTAATTTAATTTATCATCTCATCAAAGGTGACAGCGAAATAATAAACACCTTTTTTGTTTTTAACACAATACCGGTTCCTAATTGGATGGACCATTTTTTCTGGCTAGCTTACGCTTTGGGTTTTCAGCCCACCACGCTGAAAAAATTTTTCTACTCATCTACTTGGTCTCACTTACTCTATCCTTCCGTTTATTGGTGCGGCAAATCAATCCAACTGAATCAGGCCTTAGTATACTTATATTTCCATTTGTTTATTCCTACCTTTTCAGAATGGGTTTCTACAACAATACTTTTTCATTCGTATTTCTATTTTTCACCCTTTATTACTGGTTAAAACCAGAGCGCAAAACGGGCTGAAAAAGTATTTCTATTTCTGTTTACTCTTCTGCCTCACCTATTTTTCAAATGGGCTAACTTTTCTTTTTCTCGGATTGGTATTAGGACTATTTTCTGCCTCGGAATTTTTTTATAGCAAGCATCTTGCTAAGGAACAAAAGCGAACTACAAAAGATATATTCAAGGATTTGTTTGGACTTTTTATTTCGGCATTGCCGGCTTTGCTGTTGCTAATTTACTTCTCATTAAATACCACCTTAACTTCCTTTAAATACAGTCAAAGCACCCAAAGGAGTTTAGAAGAATTAATAGATTGGCTTATTGATGTTAAACCACTAGTTGCTTACATTCCACCAGAGGAGCACACGTACACCAGGCCATTTCTGTATATTCTAGTTGTTGTTGTTATTGCCACCATAACTGGTTTCTTTTTTTCAAAAAAAAACAGTAATGCCGCTGCGCCAACTCGGAACCATTATGGGTTTTTAATCCTATGTGCTATGTCCATAAGCTTAATGCTCTACTTTGTTATTCCGGATGGGCAAGGAGCTGGCATGATGTCAGACCGTTATTGCCTTTTCTTTTTCATGTTTTGCATCCTGTGGGCTTCTATTCAATCTGTTCCCAAATGGCTTGGCTCCTTCCTTATTATTGTTATTTTGTTTTGTCATTTTCAGTTGCTGTCTTATCAGTATAAAAAAGCGTTAATTCCCTTGAGTAAAGATGCCTCATGTATTAGCAAAGCTGCGGACCATATTAAAGACAATTCCTTGATTTTTACAATCGACCTATCCGGAAATTGGCTGCAAGGGCACTATGGCGACTATATTGCTATTCAAAAACCAGTTGTTGTGCTTGATAGTTATGAAGCTGCAATTGGTTGGTTTCCACTGAAATGGAACACAACACAACTCCCACAGGTACAATTGGCTGGCAAATCCTCTGTAGCTGGTATTTTCTGGCCAAGCAATAATACAGCTGCTGTGAAGCGGAATATTGATTATGTGCTCGTTTACGGGAATAATGATGTGCTCAAAGAAGTGCAATGGGCTGAAGTAAAAGAAGTGCTGACCAAAAACTTCAAGCTCATTTATGCTGCCGATAACTATGTATTTCTTTACCAGATGAACTAACTGTAGTTTGCTGCTAAAAACTATTCCTTACAGTTGATTTATTTTCCTATGGTTAAAATTATAGTTTTGCAAAAAGAATCAACCCGAATTTGGATTAAACCTTTTGCGTATGAATAAAGAACCTTACTTCCCCCAAAAATCGAAATGGATTTTTCTTTTTCTTCTTTTGGTGCTTTCATTAATATACAATTATCATCAAATCATTTTGCGTCCGCCGGGAATTGTGCACCAATGGCGCCAGTGCGATTGCCTGTCGTTAGCTGCCAATTACTATCATTTTGGAATGGACTTTTTTTCTCCTGCTGTATATTTTGCAAGCAACGATGGAACGGGTAAGACAGCAAGTGAGTTTCCGGCAATTTATTACTTCGTAGCCTTTCTTTGGAAAATTTTTGGTAAACACGAAATTATTTTCCGTTTGGTAAATCTTTCAATTGTTTATGCTGGTTTGTTTTTCCTGTTTCGATTTATTGAAGAAAAACTGCGCGATTCATTTTGGGCCATATTAATTGCATTATTGGTATTCACCTCTCCCATTTTAGTTTACTATTCTAATGGATTCATTATGGACCCACTAGGCCTCTCTTTTGCATTTATTGCATGGTATTATTTTGGCAAATTTTATAACTCAGGAAAAAATGCTCATCTGAATTTATCATTGCTTTTTTTTCTGATTGGGGGACTGCTAAAGGTTTCCTCCATGCTAAGCTATTTTTCAATTCTAGGTGTATTTTTGGTTGAAATATTGGGAGTAAATTTTAAAGACAACGGGAAAATTTTTACAGATAAAAAAAGACAAATTATCCCCTTCATTGTTGTAGCAATTGGTTTGTATTTATGGTATTCCTATGCCCAACGCTATAACGACGAACATGGCTCGGGTGTGTTTTTAGTTGGTATTATGCCTATTTGGGATTACAGTGCTGCTGATATTGAAAAACGCATCACCTTTTTTAAAGGTGCGATGACGCTTCATCAGTTCTTTAATTTTGAAACCTTAATGCTCCTATTTGCCTTTTTCTTTGCACAGGTGATTTTGTTCAAAAAAACGAATGGCTTCTTACTCTTTATTACCGTACAATTATTCTTTGCGGTTATTGCATTTCTAATTCTATGGTTCGGCGCTGTAACCGAAGGTCATGATTACTACCTTACCAATTTATTGGTGTTTGTTGCCTTTGCATTGATTTCCTTTTTCGCTTTCATGCAAAAATCATTTTCAAGTATTTTCTCAGCCGAATGGTTTAAAATGATATTCGCCCTTATTTTAGCCTATAATGTTTACTTAGCCAGTGCCAAAACTTCTATTCGCTATTTCAATACCCAAGAACGAAATTACCCCACTTGTTATTCAAAAAATGAAATCGCCTTACTTCAATGGGCAAAGTTTGATTTTCATCAACACACAGAGCAACTGCGTGAAATCTCACCCTATCTCAGATCCTTAGGAATCCAACCAAACGATTTAGTGATAAGTTTACCGGACTATAGTTTTGATATCAGTCTCTACTTTATGAATCAAAAAGGATGGACTCAGGCATCTGCACCCAACCCTTTGACGGAAAACTGGTTTGAGGAAAAATAAAAAAGGAGCCAAATTTTTAATAGTGAATAATCCCGACATGTATAATCAAAGTGCACTAGCTAGGTTTACTTCCGTGAAATTGGGATCGTATAAAAATATTGATGTTTTTGATTTAAGAAAATTGGGATCTCCCATTACTTTAAACCTCTCCTACGATATGGAGAATGCTAAAGACTATATGGATGCAACGGCAATTGGAAGCTCCTATTACAGTTCAGGAAAACACTCCTCCGAATTCCCTGCCGCTTTGGAATACGGGCTCACAATTGACAATAATCCCAAGCAATTGGATAGTCTTCAATATATGAATTCTCTTAGTGTTTCAGCCAATTATATGATACTTGACGAAACCTATAAAGGGGGCATAATTGTATTTCAAATTAAAAACCAAAAAGACAGTATTGTAGTTTGGAAAGCAATTGAAATTGACGCGAAAAAGAATAGTAACTGGCAAAACATTTCTTCCACCATTCGATTCGACAATTACAGAATAAAAGAAAATGATAAGGTAAATGTTTATGTTTGGAATTCACAAAAGAAAAACATCGCAATTGATGACATTAAATTGACCTATAACGGCTACAAATAAAGCTAGTTAAACTAGCTACTTATTTTAACTTCTCATTCCCTTTGTGCCGCTCCGCATCCCGAAGTGTTTTCTTTTCTAAATTTTTTTGTAGCGCTGCTGCTAGATCAATTCCGGTTTGATTGGCCAAACAAATTACCACAAATAACACATCTGCCAACTCATCCGCCAGTTCTTTATCCATATCCGAATTTTTGGAAGATTGTTCTCCGTAAGTGCGGGCAATAATGCGTGCTACCTCTCCTACTTCTTCGGTGAGTAAAGCCATATTGGTAAGCTCATTAAAATAGCGTACACCATGCGTCTTTATCCAAGTATCGACTTGCTCTTGTGCTTCGTTAAGTGTCATCCTATTCTTTGTTTTTAGTATCCATTAGGATAGTAACCGGTCCGTCATTTAATAATTCCACTTTCATGTCGGCACCAAACTCTCCTGTGGCTATCGATTTACCTAAATCTTGTTCCAGTTGCGCAATAAATTTTTCATATAGCGGAATGGCTATTTCCGGCCTTGCGGCTTTAATGTAAGAAGGCCGATTCCCCTTTTTAGTGCTTGCCATCAGGGTAAACTGACTTATCACCAAGGCCTCACCACCAATGTCTTTTACCGATAAGTTCATTTGCTGATTTGAGTCGTCAAAAATACGGAGGTTGCAAATTTTTGCACACAACCACGTTATGTCTTCCATGGAATCTGCATCTTCAATACCCACCAAAATCAAGATTCCTGAAGCAATAAAAGATTTTATTTTACCATCAATGCTTACCGAAGCTTTTGAAACGCGCTGAATAACTGCTTTCATTCCATTTAATTTTCTTCGCCATTAAAAATACTGCAATAGCTGTTATAACGGCTCAGTGCAATTTCACCGCTTTCAACATCCTGTTTCACCTTGCAACCGGGCTCGTGTATATGCAAACAATTATTGAATTTACATTGATTTACCCGTTCCCTAAATTCCGGAAAAAAACTCCACAACTCTTCTTTCTCAATATCCACAATCCCAATTTCTTTTATACCTGGAGTGTCAATAATAAAACCTCCACTCTTTAATTCATGCATTTCGGCAAAGGTGGTAGTATGCGTTCCTTTGCTGTGTGCATCCGAAATTTGCGCCGTTTTAATGCTCAAACTGCTATCTAATCCATTAATTAAAGTCGATTTTCCTACACCCGAATGCCCGCTTAGTAAATTTATTTTATCTTTCAATTGTCCTCTCAAATCAAACAAATCGCTTTCCTTAAAAGCCGAAACTTTGCAACAGGAGTAGCCCAATTTGGAATAAAGTGCACTTCTTTTTTCTACTTCTTCCAATTCCGAAGTATCACAAATATCCATTTTATTAAAAACGATGGTAACCGGTATATGATAGGCTTCTGCAGTTACTAAAAAGCGGTCCATAAAACCTACTGAGGTGCGGGGCGATGCAACGGTAACAATCAGAAAAGCCCTGTCAATATTTGCCGCCAGTATATGCGTTTGCCGCGATAGGTTTATAGATTTACGAATGATGTAATTTTTTCGAGGAGCAATTTTATTGATCACTCCCTTAGCTTCCACAGTACTATCATTGTCCTTTTCCAATTCAAAATCCACCTCATCCCCAACCGCTATTGGATTGGTACTTTTAATATCTTTTATTCTAAAATTTCCTTTGATGCGGCAGTCTACAATTCCTCCATCTACCTTGCGAACGGTATACCAACTTCCGGTAGATTTTATTACAAGTCCTGTCATGAAAGGGCTTTTGCGTTTTATGATTAATTTAGATTTCAAAATTAGAAAAAGAATTAGCTTTGCTCGCAGTAATTAGCAACAGATTGATGGTGGAAAGAACTTAATTTTTAGCTTTCTGAATCTATTAACGTTTAAAACAAAATACCATCTTTCGTAATTTCGCAAAAATTCGTTTATCCGCAACCACATGTCCATTAAAGTAAACAACATAACCAAAATTTACGGAAAACAAAAAGCGCTCGACAATGTATCTTTTGAAGTTTCCAATGGAGAAATAATTGGATTTCTTGGTCCGAATGGCGCCGGAAAATCCACGATGATGAAAATCATTACTTGCTTTATTCCTCAAACTTCCGGCAATGTTTCGGTTTGTGGCTTTGATGTGATTGAAAATTCAATTGAAGTAAGAAAATGTGTGGGCTACCTTCCGGAGAACAACCCGCTTTATTTGGATATGTATGTAAAGGAGTATCTCGAATTTATTGCAGGATTGCATCACCTTGGAAAAAAAACCTGGCCACGTGTAAACGAAATGATTGAAATTACCGGGCTGCAAGTGGAACAACATAAAAAGATAGGTGCGCTTTCAAAAGGATATCGCCAACGTGTGGGATTAGCGCAAGCACTTATCCACGATCCAAAAGTGCTGATATTAGATGAACCCACCACCGGACTTGACCCCAATCAATTAACCGAAATACGCGAATTAATTCGCAAAGTAGGTAAGGAAAAAACAGTGATGCTCAGCACACACATCATGCAAGAAGTGAAAGCAGTGTGCGACCGTGTTATCATTGTAAATAAAGGTTCGATTGTTGCAAACGACTCCACCGAATCGCTTCAACAACAAAAAGAAAATGAACAAGTAATACGGGTAGAATTCGATAAAGAAATCAGCAAAAGCGAATTGAAAAAAATTGAAGGAGTTACCGATGCCGTGCCTGTTTCACCCGGAATTTGGAAACTAAAATCAAGTGCTCAAAAAGACATTCGAGCAGCAATTTTTCAATTTGCAGTGACCAATAATCTGTCGGTATTAACACTTCAAAAAGAAGAACAAAGCTTGGAGGATGTATTTAAACAGCTTACTCAATAAGTTTTGTTACTACTCTGCTCAACCCCTAGTTTGGTGCAAGGTGAAAATAATGAATTACGCTATAAACTAATCCTGCAATCACAGCGCTCACCGGTATTGTTAGAATCCAAGCCCACATTAAATTAACCGTTACCCCCCAGCGCACTGCTGAAAGGCGTTTAGTTGCACCCACACCGATAATTGATCCGGTAATGGTATGTGTAGTACTTACAGGAATTCCCATTTGCTCGGTCATGAATAGCGTTAGCGCACCCGATGTTTCAGCACACACACCTTCGAGCGGAGTAACTTTGGTAATTTTTGAGCCCATTGTTTTCACAATTTTCCAACCTCCGCTTAACGTACCTAAACCAATAGCAGCATAACAAGCCAAAGGAACCCAGTCCGGCATTTGTTTAATGTCGGCAATATTTCCATTTGCAATCATGGCTGCCGAAATAATTCCCATTACCTTTTGCGCATCGTTACCACCATGACCAATGCTAAATGCTGCGGAGGATAATAGCTGTAAGCGCTTAAACATTTTTCCAATGCGGGATGCAGTTGGAGTCTTTATTTTTTCGGAATAGATGTAGGCGCAAATAAATATCAATATCGCCAACATCATGCAATTCACAATAAGTGAATTATCAGCCTTACCCAATTCCTTTTCGAGTTTTTTCTCATCTACTCTTGGGTCAATTGTATTCTTAACTTGAGCAGCTATCGAGGCTGAACCGGCCGTATTAAATTCGCCAAGAAGCGGTTTGGTTAAGGCAATGGCATAAATCGCTGAATCCAATTTAACTTGTAATTCAGGATGTTTCACTACATCTTTTGTAAGTTGTTCCACTTTGTAGAATTTCTTTACATTTTCCTCCAACTTATTTTGCTCCAAATGATCAAACAACACCCAGGTACATCCTGCTGTAATTAGAATTACGAGTATGCGCAGCCAGGTATTCCGCATCAGCGTGACCAGTGCAATGTACATGGATACAGCCATCCCGATAAGGGGAGCTAAAAAGATAAACAATACGGTTTTAAGAATTTTATCCATCTCCACCACCTCTGCGAATCCTACAAATCCGGTCGAAATATAGGCATGTGACAAGGCTGCTCCGGCAAATCCACCAATGAGTGTATGGGAGGAAGAAGAAGGTATTCCATACCACCAGGTAAGCAAATTCCAAACTATGGCTGCTATCAATCCTGAAAAAATAACGGTAAGTGTAATAAATTCTTTATGTACTGTTTTGGAAATGGTGTTGGCAACCGCATGATCTTTGAACAAAAAGAAAGCAACAAAGTTAAAAAGTGCCGCCCACAATACCGCCTGAAACGGGGTAAGTACCTTTGTTGAAACAACCGTTGCAATTGAGTTTGCTGCATCATGAAAGCCATTGATGTAATCAAAAACCAGTGCCAGAATAATAATAACTACGAGGAAAGTCATAAGCAGGTATTAAGCGTATTTAATCATAATGGATTCAATCACATTTGCTGCATCTTCGCATTTATCAGTAGCCGTTTCAAGGGTTTGAAGCACTTCTTTGGTTTTGATAATTTCGATGGCGTTTTTTTCATCTTCAAAAAGCTGTGCAACCGCCATGTCAAAAATATCATCGGCATGGTTCTCTATACTGTTGATGCGCACACAAGCCTCACGCATACTGCTCACATTTTTCATGTTACGCAATTCACAAACTGCCTTATGCAACTCTTCAGAGCCTTGTAAAATAAGCTCCGACAGCTTTTGCATGGCAGGTGATATCTTTTCAAACTTGTATAAAATAATACGTTTGGATGCCCCATGTATGTGATCCACAATGTCGTCGACCGCGGAGGTCAAAGAGTGAATATCTTCTCGGTCAAATGGAGTTATAAAAGTTGCTGCTAATTCACTGAAAATATCATGCGTTATTTGATCGCCAACATGTTCCAAATCATCTATAGCCTTCGCCAATTCCATTCTGCGCTCAGGTGACGAAGCGGTTGCCATTTCGCACAAAACCTTGGAGATAGATACCAAATTGGAAGTAGCCTTTTCAAACATCGAAAAAAACTTCTTGTCTTTGGGGATGAGTGCTTGTATTAAATTATCGAATTTCATTGTGTTGTGTGCTAAGTTTATTGATATTCCGTTAAACACTGCAAAGGAATGAAAAATAAGTCCCTTAAAATCGGATGTAACTTTTTGTTTTTGTTAAGCCAATGTTAAATTAATGTTAAGCCGCCGACTTTTCATATAAATCTCATAACGGTGATTAATCCTTACAATTCCCAATGATTTCATACTTTTACCTCAATTTTGATGCAGGATGAATGTTTGTATCCAAAAACATTCATCTTTTAAACTTGTTGACTTTAGATGAACACAGATAACTTATTAAAACGCGCTTTAAACTTTGAATTTCTTACGATTGAGGAAGGGAAATTTTTATTTGAAAAAGCCCCCCTTGCCGAACTCACTTTTGTAGCCAATGAATTGCGTAAAATTCAGAAGCCCGATAATAAAGTTACCTGGATTATCGACCGCAACGTGAACACTACCAACGTTTGCATCGCAAATTGTAAGTTTTGTAATTTTTATCGCATTCCCGGGCATGCCGAAGCCTACATCACCAGCATAGATCAATACAAAGAGAAAATTGAGGAAACCTTCAAATACGGAGGGGAGCAACTGCTGCTACAAGGTGGCCACCATCCCGATTTAGGGCTAAGCTTTTATGTGGATTTATTTAAAGAGCTTAAGCAACTTTATCCTACTTTAAAACTGCATTCACTTGGGCCACCCGAAATTGCGCACATCACAAAACTCGAAAAATCGACGCATACTGAAGTGTTGCAAAAATTAAAAGCTGCTGGGCTGGATTCCCTACCGGGCGCCGGTGCCGAAATTTTGAATGACCGCGTGCGAAGGCTTATTTCGAAAGGAAAATGTACGGGCCGAGAGTGGTTGGATGTAATGCGGGCTGCTCATACACTAGACATCACTACTTCAGCAACCATGATGTTTGGCCACATCGAAACGATTGAAGAACGATTTGAACATTTGGTATGGTTGCGGCAAGTACAAAGCGAAAAACCGGAACATGCAAAAGGATTTTTAGCATTTATTCCTTGGCCTTTTCAGGACGATGGAACGTTGCTGAAACGACATAAAGGAATCACAAATAATGTGAGTGGGGATGAATACATCCGTATGATTGCCATGAGCAGAATTATGTTGCCTAACGTTAAAAATATTCAGGCCTCTTGGCTAACAGTTGGAAAACAAGTGGCTCAGCTTTGTTTGCACGCTGGTGCCAATGATTTTGGTTCGATTATGATCGAAGAAAACGTTGTTTCCGTTGCCGGAGCACCGCATCGCTTCACCTCTCAAGGCATTCAAGATGCCATTCAAGAGGCCGGTTTTGACCCTCAACTTCGCACCCAACAATACGAATATCGCAGCCTGCCTAAAGAAATGGAGCAACAAGTAATCAAATATTAACATTTCAACAGCAAAATAATAGTTATCTTAGTAGTCCTTATTTGATTGTTTTTGTGAAAAAAATTGCGCTGCTTCTTTTCTTTATTGTGCTAATAGTACACACTGTTTTTGCAACCCACAATCGTGCCGGCGAGATTACTTACCGTAGAATTTACGATGCCAATAATCCCAACTCTTTTAAATACGAAGCCACTGTTACCACTTACACACGACTTCCGGCCAACCAAATTCCCGATAGATGTGAGTTAGAAATCATTTGGGGAGATGGCTCCAGAGATACTATCACGCGCACCAATGGAATTGCTTCCGGTTCATGCCCTCATCAAGGCGAACAGGTTGCGGGCGACATCAAAAAAAATGTTTACATCGGCGTACATACTTATGCAGGTGCTTCTTGCTTTTTAATTTCAGTTACCGATCCTAATCGAAATGCCAGTGTAATTAATATTCCCAACTCTACTAACGTTTCATTTTACATCGAAACTCAGTTGTGTATTAACCCTTTTTTAGGATTTAACAATACTTCTCCTGTACTTCTAAATCCGCCTATCGACAATGCTTGTACTTGTAAAAAATTTGTGCACAATCCCGGGGCTTTTGATTCGGATGGAGATAGTTTATCGTATGAATTGATTGATTGCAAAGGAGAATTTGGTACTCCCATTTTTGGCTACACCCTTCCTCCCGGAGTAACCATAAATTCCTCCACCGGCGATATGATTTGGAATTGCCCCAGCCCTATTGGTGAGTTCAATTTTGCAATCCTGATAAAGGAATGGCGTTTGGGAAATCTCATTGGCTCGGTAGAAAGAGATTTGCAAGTCACCGTTTCCGGGGGATGTCAAAACGACCCACCAGTAATTGCTGCGCTGAGAGATACCTGTGTTGTAGCTGGAACTTCTATCGCGTTTAATGTAAAAGCTACGGATCCCAATCAAGGCGATGTGGTTACACTAACCTCTACCGGAGGCGTATATTTACTCGGCTCCAATCCCGCCAATTTTCCTCAATCCATCAATGCTGTGCAAACCGTGACAGGCTTATTCAGTTGGAATACCAATTGTTCGCACGTGCGCTTGCAACCTTATCAAGTTTTATTCAAAGCCGAAGACAATGACCTCAGCACGCCTCTAGTGGATATTAAAACCATTAATATTCGCGTTATTGCTCCGGCACCTCAAAATCTTATTGCCACACCCACCGGATCGGCTATTAAACTCAATTGGAATCAAGAAATTTGCAGTGAAGCTACCGGCTATAAAATATACCGGCGCAACAGCCCTTCAGGATACATCCCGGGTGATTGTATTACCGGAATTCCGGCCTCTACCGGATATGTTGAAATTGCTACTGTTAGCGGTTTAAGTACTACTTCTTTTACCGATAACAACAATGGAAATGGTTTGGTGAACGGTCTCGACTATTGTTATATGATTTATGCCATTTTTGACGACGGCTCTAAAAGTTATGCCTCCAACGAATTTTGTGTTCAATTAAAAAAAGATTCTCCCATTATTACCAATGTGGATGTTGTTGAAACCAGCACTACTACCGGAAAAATAACAGTTGCTTGGTCTAAGCCAACGGAAATTGACACACAGGCTGTTCCCGGACCGTATCGGTATTTAATTTACAGGAGTGTTGGTTTTGGGAATGGAAATTTCCAATTGGTGGATTCAACTAACAGCATTAACGATACAATTTATCAAGATACACAAAACCTCAACACTAAAGAGAATCCATACTCCTATAGAATTGAGTTGTATACACTCTTACCCAATCATATATTTATTAGCAATTCCAGCAAAGCCTCATCTGTTTTTTTAAGTATAGTGCCGAACGATAATCAGCTGCAACTCAATTGGAATTTTAATGTGCCTTGGACCGATAGCCTCTTTATCATTTACAAGCAAAATGAATTTATCCCAACACAGTTCGACTCTATTGGAAAAACAACATTAAAAACCTTTACGGATACCGGTTTAATTAACGGTCGTACCTATTGTTATAAGATTAAGGAAATAGGAAAATATTCTGCTCCGGGAATAGTTTCCCCCATCATTAATCGCTCTCAAATTGCCTGTGCGGCTCCGCAAGATTTTACAGCGCCCTGTGCTCCAAAAAATTTCACCATTAAATCAGACTGCGACTTAATTCAAAATACGATAAGCTGGAGTAATCCCAATACCAGCTGTGCGGATGATGTAGTGGCATACAAGATTTATTATACGCCGGTTTTGGGAGAAGAACTTTACTTAATTAAACTCATCAACGACCAAAATGAACTCGTATTTAGCCATAACAACAATGGTAATTCAATTGCCGGATGTTATGCTGTTGCCGCAGTTGATTCCTTTGGAAACGAAGGTGCGATGAGCGATTCGGTTTGTGTGGATAACTGCCCGGTATATGAATTGCCTAATGTGATAACTGTGGATGGTGATGGGGCCAATGATTTATTTGTGCCTTTTCCCTACAAGTTTGTTGAAAGTATTGATTTGGTAATTTACAACCGTTGGGGTCAAGCAGTGTTTAAGAGCAACGATCCCAATATCCGCTGGGACGGCAAGAATCAATACAGCAAACAATTGGTACCGGATGGGGTGTATTATTATGTTTGTGAAGTGCATGAAATCCGCCTAAGCGGCATCGAAACTCGCGAATTAAAAGGTTTTGTGCATGTTTTTACAAGTCAACAAAAACCAGGGGGAAATTGATTTAGGATATGTTTACAGGAATTATTGAATGCCTTGGCAAAGTAGTGGAAATAAAAAATGAAAAAAATAATATTCATTTTTTTATTGATGCTCCCTTTACCTCCGAATTAAAAGTTGATCAAAGCGTTGCGCACAATGGGGTTTGTTTAACTGTTACAGAAATCAACAAATCCATCTATTCCGTTACCGCCATTCAGGAAACTTTACAAAAAACAAATTTAGGCCAGCTTAAAATTGGCGATAAAATAAACCTCGAACGCTGCATGCTCATGAATGGCCGATTAGACGGGCACATTGTGCAAGGGCATGTGGACCAAACAGGAATTTGTAAAGCGGTGGAAGAACAAAATGGCAGCTGGTTTTTTACTTTTGAATACGATTCAACCGCTAAAAATATAACTGTCGAAAAAGGTTCTATAACTGTAAACGGTGTTAGTTTAACTGTTGTGAATTCAGGGAAAAGTGAATTTTCAGTTGCTATCATCCCCTACACTTTTGAGCACACCAATTTCCATCAATTAAAAAAGGGAGATACGGTAAACCTTGAGTTTGATATTGTTGGAAAGTATGTAGCTAAACTGCTCCAAACAAATTAAAGCACCGCTTGCGCGATACGTCGCACCGCCTCTGATTTTCCCATTGTGTAATAATGCAAACAAGGCACACCAAATTTTATTAATTCCTTGGATTGAGCAATGCTCCATTCAATTCCGATTTCGCGTGTTTCCTCATCATTCTTGGCCTTTGCAAATGCATCCGCCAATTCAAATGGAATGTCGATACTGAATATTTTAGGGATGATGGATATTTGCTTTTTCAAGGTCATGGGTTTCAAACCCGGAATAATGGGAACAGTAATGCCAATTTCCCTTGCAGCTTTCACAAATGCCATAAATTTAGCATTGTCGTAAAATAATTGCGTGATGATATAATCGGCGCCGGCATCTACCTTGGCTTTTAGGTTTGCCATATCAAATTGCATATTGGGTGCTTCAAAGTGCTTTTCGGGGTAACCCGCAACACCGATGCAAAATTCGGTAGGACTGGCAGTGCCCATTTCTTCATCCAAATACTCGCCTTTGTTGAGCTCCACAATTTGTTTCACCAAATCCACAGCATACTTGTTTCCATCCGGTTCAGGGATAAATACTTGTTCGGTTTTGATGGGATCTCCGCGCAAAGCAAGCACATTATCTATTCCTAAATATTGTAAATCGATAAGCGCATTTTCGGTTTCTTCTTTGCTAAAACCACCACAAATTAAGTGCGGTAAGGCATCGGTTTTGTATTTGTTAATGATTGCAGCACATATCCCAACCGTTCCGGGACGTTTTCGAATAAATACTTTTTCGAGGTATCCACCGGCACGTTTCTTATACACGTATTCTTCGCGGTGATAGGTAACATTGATAAAACTGGGTTTGAACTCCATCAAAGGATCAATACTTTGATAGATAGATTCGATGCTTTTACCTTTTAAAGGTGGTAAAATTTCAAAAGAAAAAAGGGTTGATTTAGCCCGGCTAATGTGTTCGGTTACTTTCATGCTATTTTTTAGGAAGCGCGAATTTACTGCAATTCAACCTAAAATCAAAACCATGAAAATGTCCTATACTTAAGCCTTGAAGCTTATTTTTGTTCCCGAATAACCGATTCCACCCAAGCTTTTCCCCAATTTTCCTTCTCATCGTTCGACCAAAGTTCAGGATAAAAAATGCGTTTTTGAAAACGGGGAGGCAGGTATTTTTGCCAATTGGTTCCACCACTTGCAGGCACATCTTCCTTATCGGCCGAAAGGTAACGCACAGCACTTTTATAATGCACCAAAGGCCAATTTACATTCACGTTTACATCCAGTTGTCGCAGTGCATTAATTACTTCCGGAGCTTTTTGATCTTCCGCGGAAAGCGATTTAAATTTTTTCCAAATGTTTTTTTGCTCGTAGTTTTTTGCCAGTGCAATAAATTGTTCGGTATATTTTTTTTCGAATTGCTTTAAGGTAAGCGTCTTTTTGCCTGATGCAAGCTCGGTTGCTCCTTGTTTCCAATAAATGTGTTCAAACAATTCTTCGATGCTCGCATTTTTACCTTCAAAGGTGTGACGCACTTCCTTATCCACCAGAAAAAACAAATCGGTACAGCACATCTCAATCATGCGGTATTGTGCACTTTGAAAACCACTTGCGGGCAATAAGGCCATGCGGTAATTTAAAAATTGTTCCTTTTCCATTCCATCCACCATGATGGCAAAAGAAGTGGTAAGTGCTTCAAAGTAACGGTTCACACGGGTGACACGTGCAACGAAAAAATCTTTTTCCAACTTTTCTTTCCAACCTTGATCGTGGCCATTTTTTAAGATAATGCGGCCGTTGTTGGCGATTTGCTCTAATTCGTGCAACGATAGCTTAAAATAAAGTTCAGTAATTTGATGGTAGATGATAAAAATTAATTCATCCGGAAAATCCGTTTTGGGATTTTGTAAGGTGAGCAATTTATCCACATTGATGTAATCCCAATAGGTAACATAATTGCTTATGAGCAAGCCGTCGAGATAGGATTTCAGGTCCTGACCCATGGCTTGGTATTTTTCGTCGAGCAGCTTTATTTTTTCAATAATATCGGGACTAAGTTCCATTTTGATAGGTTTAGATTTTGCCAAAAATAGAAATATTTATTCCGCATGGAAAATGATTGTACGCATAAAAAAAAAGATGTAAATAAATAGAACGCGGATAACGCAGGTTTCGGCGGATTGAGGCGGATTTTGAGTACGTTTTTAAGTCAACAAAATAAACATTAAACCAATGCCTGCACACTGCATCCATAGCCAAAAAGTGCTCGAACTAAGAAAAATCTTCAAAAAAATTGCTTAAAACTTAATCGCTGATTTTCGATATGGGGCTGGCTAAACCGGAGTAGGATTCTAAATCCATTTTAATGGATCCTACTAAAATCTCCGCTTGCGCGCGCACAGGAATGTGGTTATCGTCGTCGGTAATCCACACATTAAGATCTTCTTCCTTTTTAAAAACCCTTCCTTTCTGCACCACCGGGCGAAACTTGATGCATTTAAAGACACCCAAATCGGTTTCAATAATTTCTCTTCCGATGAATTTAATTTTCATTTCAAAAATTTCATTGTCCACAAAACTGGGAATGGTGAAAATGTCGCCTTCCTTGGCTTTGCTGTAATCGATGCAGCGCGAATAATAAAAGGCGGATAACATATCTTGCACATTTTCGGGTGTTGCAAAGGAAGTTCCATCGGCATACACTATTTTTTTGTAGGGATTAAAAACGTAGTTCTGATTTATTTTATAGCCCCCTTCATCCACTCGCCTTAAAAAAACCCAAGGCACAATTGCTTCGGCATCAATAAAGGTTTCGTAGCGGTCGCGGACTTTAAAAAACCAATCGAAAGCCCCGCGGCTTCTTCCGGTTCCCACAATATGAAAAGCATCCCGGTCGCCGTATTTTTTTTCTTCGTCCATCACTTCCAAACGTGCTGTGCCGGCATCAATAAAACCATAATGCACACGGTAGGTAATAACTTCACCTTTTTTAAAGGCTTTGTTGTTGATGGATCGGAGTTGTTGGGCGGATGATAAAAGCGAAAGGAAAAAAAGTATTGAAAGGAGATATGAACGAAAAAGAATGTAGGTTTTCATAGAATAATTTCTTGCTTGTTCACAATTCAAAAAGCAAGCCAATTTTTACTTTTAGTTTTAAACAAGCTGTAAAGGTACGATTAAGATTTTTGAGTTATTTTAAGTCTTGCCTCTATCTAAATGATTCATCAAATACCCGCATCTGATAAGCTAAAAAATATGCGCATCTTCTTGATTTCAATACTAATATGTTGTTTCTGATTTACTTTGATTAGAATTGAAAAATAAGTATACTTGTATATAATAATTTGAATTCTCACCTCAAAATTTCTAAAAATGAAAGCACTCTTCTCACGGGTAACAGATTGGAAATTGTTTAATCTTACCCCCCCCCATCTAACAAAATCAATATCAGTTAGTTACGTCTTAGTTGTTCTATCCATTCTTCTAAATTGTAACATGGTATATTCCCAAAGTGCCCCACCACCTTTAAATTCAAATCATGATACCACTTTGCGTGGCATGTATGTGAGCTGTGGCGATGAGTTAATTTTGGAGCTTTTTAGGAATTCCAATCTTTACGATTCTACTGATTGCAGCAGAACTCCCAAATTATGTGGGCTGGTAAATTTTTGCAACAGCCGTTTTATTAATTATGTTGCAGTATATTCTTTGGGTAAAAGACATTCAGGCAATGATCCCAATCCTATTGTAGGCAACATGGTTTTTTTTAATGCTGTAAAACGATTTTTGCAAGTGATGCACGACAATAGTATTAAAGTGGGCATAGTAATCTCTAACAAGGAGTTTTTAGATACACTCGCTAGCTCAGGAACTTTTGTTACTTCCGATTTTTTTTGGGAGGAGCCCAACTTGCCTTGGGATGATAGTTGTATGAGTTTAGCCAAAGGTGTTCCAAACAATAGCATAGCTACTGCCTCATTTCCAGATTATGATTTGCTAAATCCGAGCCCAAGTTGCACCGAAGAGGAATGCCCAGCACAATATATACTTTCTGAAATGCTAAAGCAAGTAATGCGGGTGTACCAATATAGTTATTGGGTACGCGACTCAACAATTGCAAATGGTTGTGTGGGTTGCACGGCTCGTACATCCAGCACCATAGCGCCTGCCGACCCTAAATATTTGTTTGATTATATGAGTCTGGAATATGAGTATTGGGATGATGATACGTATGAAAAATCAGACACGGTTGGCCTTTATCCACCTAAGGGAGGCTGGAATGCGTTTTTTCACATATCACAGGCAATGCTTTATGTTTATGGGCACATGTGTACTTCTTTGAAAATGGAGTTAGAATGGAGACTAGCTCCAGCAAACCACATTAATGGATATACTGACCCGAGCAATCCTGGAGATTTGGTAGCCCAAAATATGCTTCCAACAAGTATGCAAGCGCAATATATCGCAAGAGCCTTTAACCGTGTGTTAATGAGTGATTACCGCATTTGGAGCGATGTTGCTTACCCCAAAATGATAAACAAAACAGGTAATATTCATACCCAATTAGCAGCTTGGCCAAATGATTTGAATGCTGGAGACAGGCATAAATTAATGCCCCTGTTTTCGGCGGCAACAGTGGGTGAATACAAACAATGTTTTGATACTGTTAAGTATACTGTTGACAATCCTTCGGTAATTGATACTTGGGACTTTAGTTACTTTGGACCCGGCTTGGCCGATACCATGACCATGTATGATTATGAAAACTTGTACATGCAGCAATTGGAGACTTCTATTTCCAATGATGAAAAATTTGTTAATAATTGGGAATATGTTAATTCCGGAATTACACTTGATACAATTGATACCTTACATCAAGATATTGCAGGCTTCATGTGGTATAATTACAGCACATTAAGAAATGTTTGGCGCGATACGGTTGAATATAATCGCCAATCGAATACTCAATTATTTGTAAACCAAACTTTACCGGCCATTTATTTTAATACAAATTCATCCGTACTAAACTTTAAAGGCAAAGAGAATGAAAGCAAAATGGAAGCTTTTTTGCAGGTAATAAATATGCAAGGCGAAGAAGTTTTCAAAATGAAAATTATTTCAGTCCATCAAAGTATTACACTTCAGCAAATCCCGTCCGGTATATACCTTTGCAAGTTAAGCGATGGGCAGAGCTATCGAAGCAAAAAAATAACCATTTTAAAGTAATTGCAGCATGAAAAAAATATTCATCACACTAGTACTAGTGTTGAATGTACATGTTGCATTCACACAAACTACCTTTGAAAAAACATATAAGCGATTAATACAAGACGAAGCTGCTCAAAGTGTAATTGAAGATGGTAACGGCGGCTTTGTTATTGCTACAGGCGGCAAAAGGGCTTCAACTACGAATACACGTGAATTTGGGTTGGCGCATATTAATGCTTTTGGAGATACAATTTGGTACACCGTATTTACAAGAAGCTTTCGACCAGCCTTAAGTATGGTGCGTAAATCAGCATCTGCTTACTACGTGGCTGGTGTTGCCGATGATTCATCAGCTACCGTTGATTTAATGCTATGGCTTTGTAAATTTGATTTAAACGGAAATGTTATTTGGAAAAAAAATATAATGGATTTTAATTTGCCATTAATGGATTGGGGTTTGTCATTTGACGTAGTTAAAGATGGCCTACTATTTACAAATGGATATAGTGGAGGATATTATAAATTAGATACCAATGCTAACATTGTCAATATTAATAATTACTATTTCTACCTTAATAATTCAGATTATTTCAGAAAATCAGATATGCAAAAAAAAGATTCTATTTATTACTATAATTCAGCCTACAGCAGTTCATTAACATCAGGACCATACAGACCAAAGTTTTTACTAATTGATGAAAATGGAGATAGCTTAAGTTCATTTTCTATAAATCTTGATTCAGCTTGGGGTTCGTCTTACACAAATATTTATCAAAGCAATTTTATAGTTTTCGCGTTTGTTCCTCCAATAATAGTCCCCAATGCCTACGGCTTTGTTATTTCAAAGTTAGACTCCTTGGGGAATAAAATATGGCGACGGCCAGTGCGAGGTATTAATCGTTCTAATTGTTATGTAACTGGGCATTGTATTTTACCCAATGGTAACTTTGTAATTAGTGGTTTCCCAGGAGGCTTATCAGCACCTGCCGGAAGGGCTTTTTTGTATTGCTTTGATACCAACGGGGATAGTTTATGGTTTAAAAAATTTAGCCCAAGCGATACCACCCTTAAAACTGATTTTTACGATGTAATAGCCACTAGCGATAGCGGATTGTTAGCATGCGGTCAAGCTATGCGACCCAATGGCAGTCGCGAAAGCTATATTGTTAAATTGGATGCCAATGGTGATTTGTTTAATCCACTAAGCATAATTGAGAAACGCAAGGAAAGTTATTTTCATCTTTATCCCAATCCTGCTAACAATGTGGTAAGTATGCACTATATGGGTTTTGATAAAAATGTAGTGCTGAATATTCACAATGCATTGGGGGAGGAAGTATTCACTCAAAAAATAAATGGCAACGATGAACGTCTACAGCTAAATACTACTAATTATCCTCCCGGAATTTATACGTGCAGCTTGCATTCAGATAATGGAATTATTGCTTTTAATAAAGTAATTGTTCTGAAATAGCCTGCTTAACTTTTTATTGACGTTTTTACATTAAGTATAAGAAAATCTTCAGGTTGTAGGTAAATTGCTATGTACAAAGAATCGTTATGTAATTTTGGGGTTTATGATTTTCATTGCTTCTTCCCCTTTTTTAACACATAGGAGCATAGAGAACATAGGCTTCACATAAGTTCAAAATGAACGTGTTGTTCAGATGATGAAAATTAAATCACTGTTAGTATTTGTTGTTCGACGCTATCACACCACCAAATTCACAATCTTACCCGGAACAATAATTACCTTTTTGGGTGATTTGCCTTCCAATAATTTTTGGGTTTGCTCTAATTTCAACACCTCCGTCTCCAATTCCTCCTTGCTTAAACTCAGCGCAAACTCCTGATTAAAGCGCGTTTTGCCATTTATGGAGATAGGGTAGCTAAATGAATTTTCGATTAAATATTCTTCTTGACAAATCGGAAAAGCAGCATAGCTGATGCTTTCATTGTGGCCCAACTTTAGCCATAATTCCTCGGCGATGTGCGGTGCGTAAGGTGAAATTAAAACAGCGAGCGGCGTCAAAATCTCGCGCTTGTTGCATTTTAATTCGGTGAGCTCGTTTACGCAAATCATAAAATTACTTACAGAAGTGTTGAACGAAAAGCGCTCAATATCCTCTGTAATTTTTTTAATGGTCTTGTGCAACACTTTTAATTCGGGCTTAGTTGCCGGCTCATCCGAAACTGAAAACACAAATTCCTTAGTATGAAACAAGCGCCACAATTTTCTTAAGAAATTTGACACCCCCGTAATTCCATTGGTATTCCATGGTTTGCTTAATTCGAGCGGACCTAAAAACATTTCGTACATGCGCAAACAATCTGCACCATAGTCCTCACACATCTTATCCGGGCTCACCACATTCCATTTGGATTTAGACATTTTTTCTACTTCGCTTCCGCAGATGTAGTCGCCGTTTTCTTCACAAATAAAAATAGCATCCTTATTCTCGGCGCGCCAATTCTTAAATGCCTCCTTATCCAAAATATTATTGGAAACAATATTCACATCTACATGCAAATCAATCCATTTATAATCAGCATTGGAAAGCCCTGTCAACTCAAGCTCTTTAGCACTTAAGGCGCTGCCTAATCTTTTAGCTGATATAAAAACATTTCTATCCGGAATTTTGTATACAAATGCACTTGTTCCTTGTATCATTCCTTGATTAATCAACTTCTTAGCAGGCTCTACTATCGAAATTTTTCCGAGGTCGTACAAAAATTTGGTCCAAAAACGCACATACAATAAATGTCCGGTAGCATGCTCACTGCCTCCGATGTATAAATCCACTTCCTTCCAGTAATTCAAGGCTTCTGCGGAAGCAAATTCAGTTTCATTGTGCGCATCCATGTAGCGCAAATAATACCAGCTGCTGCCTGCCCAACCCGGCATGGTGCTATGCTCGTAATCATAGGTGCCTTTGTATTTCCAATCTTTAGCGCGCGCCAAAGGTGGCTCGCCTGTTTCGGTAGGTAAGTATTTATCCACTTCAGGCAATATCAAGGGCAATTCATTTTCATTTAACACCTGAGGAATTCCCTCTTTGTAATATACCGGAATCGGTTCACCCCAATAGCGTTGGCGCCCGAAAATGGCATCCCGCAAACGGTAATTTGTTTTACCTTTTCCAATGTTCTTCTTTTCGATTTCCTCGATGGCTTTTTTAACAGCTACTTTTACATCTAAACCATTTAAAAAGTCGGAGTTAACCAATTTTCCTTCTTTGCCATCAAAAGAAGTATCGGTAAAATCCCAGTCCACTGGCGGTTGAATCACTACCGGCTTTTCTATACCAAAATGTGTGGCAAAGGCAAAATCGCGCGAATCGTGTGCGGGAACCGCCATTACAGCACCGGTACCATATCCTGCCAACACATAATCGCCAATCCAAACCGGAATTTTTACTCCTGAAAAAGGGTGTTCCACATAAGCTCCCGTAAATACTCCGGTAATTTTTTTTACTTCACTCATCCGGTCGCGTTCGCTGCGGTTGGTGGCATAGGTGACGTATTCTTCAACAGCCTTTCTTTGTTCGGCTGTAGTGAGTTGTGTTACCAATTCATGTTCGGGTGCAAGGGTTAAAAAAGATACCCCAAAAACGGTATCGGGACGTGTGGTAAAGACTTCGATTTGCGCATCCGAATTTGCCACTTTAAATTTCAAACTTGTTCCTTCCGATTTTCCAATCCAATTGCGTTGGGCTTCCTTAATGCTTTCGGTCCAATCAATTCCTTCTAAATCGTTCAACAAGCGCTCCGCATAAGCATTAATACGAAGGCTCCACTGACGCATTAATTTTCGCTCCACGGGATATCCGCCACGCTCACTCACACCGTCTTTCACTTCTTCGTTGGCCAGCACAGTGCCCAATTGCGGACACCAGTTTACCATGGTATCGCTTAAATACGCCAATCGAAATTGTTGCAATACTTGTTCCTTCGTTGCTTCCGAAAAATTATTCCATTCCTGCGCCGAAAAGCCTTCCTGATACACTTCAATATCTCCGGTAAGCACATCGTCGGAAGTACCTTTAAAACCTTGCTTTTCGAAAAGTTGGGTAAGCGTCTGAATGGACTCAGCTTTGTCGGTTTTTTTATTGTACCACGAATTAAACAGTTGTATAAAAATCCATTGTGTCCATTTATAATAATCGGCATTTGAAGTGCGCACTTCACGTTCCCAATCAAACGAAAAGCCTAATTTATCGAGTTGTTCGCGGTAGCGTGCAATATTTGTTTTGGTAGTAATTTCGGGGTGTTGTCCGGTTTGAATGGCATACTGCTCGGCCGGTAAGCCAAAAGAATCGTAGCCCATAGGATGCAACACATTAAATCCACGGTGGCGTTTGTAGCGCGAAAAAATATCGGAAGCGATATAACCCAATGGATGACCCACATGTAATCCAGCTCCACTTGGATAGGGAAACATATCCAACACATAAAACTTGGGTTTGGAGGATTTATTTTCAGCACGAAATGTTTTATGCTTTGCCCAGTAATCTTGCCATTTTTGTTCTACTTCTCTAAAATTGTATTCCATGATTAAATGCTGCTGTGTGTGATGTTGAATAAATCTATACTGTGAAAATGCTGCAGTATAAGCCGTATTGAATTTGAGTTAAAAATTGGACGACGAAAGTAATAAAAAAAGGCCTATTGCTGCTTTCAACTATGAATCTAACCTTCGCTTAGAGGAACTTAATCAGAAGAGGCTCCTAGGTGTAAGAAGCTATTTTTTTCATTACTTTAGCGCAACTTTTGAAAAAAAGCTTCCAGCATTCATGTCAAAGAACGAAGAAAAATACGCTTTACGTAAATTAAAATCCTCCTATCTCTCTACAGTGATAAGTGTTTCGCTGGTATTGTTTATGCTTGGCTTATTGGGATTGATTGTGTTACACACTAAAAAACTTTCGGATTACGTCAAAGAAAACATAGGTTTGACGGTAGTATTAAAAGACTCCATAAAGGAAACGGATATTTCACAATTTCAAAAGTCATTGGATGCTACATCCTACGTAAAATCTACCGAATACGTAAATAAGGAGCAGGCCGCAGCAACTTTGAAACAAGATTTGGGTGAGGATTTTATACAGTTTTTAGGCTACAATCCTTTATTGGCAAGCATCGACGTGCATTTGAAAGCTGATTTTGCCAATCCGGATAGTTTGGGTTGGATAGAAAAAGAAATCACAAAAAATGCTAATGTGAAGGAGGTTTACTACCAAAAATCATTGGTGAATTTGGTGAATGAAAACGTAAAAAAAATTGGTTTAATTATTTTGATATTTTCTTCCTTGTTATTGGTTATTGCCATTGCGTTAATCAACAACTCCATTCGGCTTTCGATTTACAGTAAGCGTTTTATTATTCGCACCATGCAATTGGTGGGTGCTACACAAGGCTTTATACGCCGACCCTTTGTGTTTCGCGGGGTGCGACATGGTATTTACGGTGCGCTTATAGCCATTGCATTATTAATGGGAATAATTTATTGGGCACAGTCTGAAATTCCGGAATTAATTGTTTTGCAAGATGTGGATTTGTTTGCTTCCTTATTTGCTTTGGTAATTTTCCTAGGCATTTTTATCACCTGGATTTGTACCTATCTTGCGGTGCGAAAATATTTGAGATTAAAAACAGACGATTTGTATTATTAAACTTTAAACGATGAGTAAAGATAAAAAAGCGGCTGCAGCTGCGGCACCTGTTCACAAAGGAAAAAAAGAAGGTTTTGCCTTTGGTCCTGAAAACTACAAGTTAATGATAATTGGATTAATTGTTCTTTTTAGCGGTTACCTCTTGATGGTTGGCGGTGGATCTGATGATCCGAAAGTTTTTAATCCTGAGATTTTTAGCTTTCGCAGAATTACACTTGCACCCATTGTAATTTTGATTGGTTTTGTGATAGAGATTTTTGCTATCATGAAAAAGTCGAAGGCATAATCTTATCTAAACCCTTTGGGGAGAAGCTGCACTATTCCCTTTTCGGAATACTTTATTGAAGGAAGCCGACTGGCTTTCCAACTGCTCCAATTGAGCAGATAATTTCATTTTTTATGACATACCTCCAATCCATTATTTTAGCTATTATTGAAGGCATTACCGAATTTTTACCGGTATCGTCAACAGGTCACATGATTGTGGCATCTTCGGTGATGGGCATTGCCGGTGATGAATTTACCAAGCTCTTTACTATTGCCATTCAGTTGGGAGCAATTCTTTCGGTGGTGGTTTTGTATTACAAAAAATTTGTTCAAAGTTTCGATTTTTATAAAAAGCTGCTCATCGCTTTTATTCCTGCAGCAGTAATTGGCAAATTGCTGAACGACTACATTGACGCCTTGTTGGAGAATGTGATTGTGGTGGCAATATCCTTGTTTTTGGGTGGAATAATTTTGCTTTTTGTGGACAAATGGTTTGCAAAATCGGAAGAGTCGGGAGAAGAAATACCGTCGGATGCGGGCGCACTTAAAATTGGATTGTTTCAATGCATTGCCATGATACCCGGAGTTTCGCGTTCGGCGGCAAGTATTATTGGTGGTCTCACACAAAAACTATCGCGCAAAGCAGCTGCTGAATTTTCGTTTTTTTTGGCGGTGCCAACCATGTTTGCAGCTACGGTTTACAAATTATATAAGTATTTTAAAA
Source organism: Bacteroidota bacterium (assembly GCA_016721765.1). Lineage (NCBI taxonomy): Bacteria > Pseudomonadati > Bacteroidota > Bacteroidota bacterium. Next base: position 1,258,768 of record JADKHO010000001.1, on the reverse strand, counting down.
CGGAGCCGGTATTAAGCAGTGAGCAATTGAATTTGTTTGTTTTAGGAAATGCAATAGCATTTATTGTAGCCATGCTTGCAATTAAAAGTTTTATTGGCTTCTTAAATAAAAATGGGTTTAAGCTGTTTGGATATTATCGTATTGCACTTGGCTTGATAATTCTTATTGTGCACTTTTTTGTGCATCCTTTGATGATTTTATAACGCATATCCCACTTCTCAATTTATGCGTAAAGTAAGCAATCCCGAACTCCAAAGAATTTCTGTCGAGGATTATAAGTCTGCTAAAAAAACACCAATCGTTTTAGTGCTGGATAATGTGCGCAGCTTAAATAATATAGGCTCAGCTTTTCGCACAGCGGATGCGTTTTTAATTGAAGCGGTTTATTTGTGTGGGATAACTGCTTGTCCGCCCAATGCCGAAATAAACAAAACCGCTTTAGGCGCACAAAATTCAGTAAGCTGGAAATACTTTGCCAGCAGCCTTGATGCCTTGAATTCCTTAAAGCAAAATAACTTTTCTGTATACGCCATTGAGCAAGCCGAACCGCGCGTGTATCTTCAACATTTCATCCCATCAAAAGATAAAAAATATGCCTTTATTTTTGGGAATGAAGTAAAAGGTGTTGATGCAGCGCTCATGAATATAGTGGATGGCTGTATCGAAATACCGCAATATGGCACCAAACACTCCCTCAATATATCGGTAAGTATTGGTGTGGTGCTTTGGGATGTTTGTACTAAACTGAGGGGTTAAAAACGATTAATACGACACAATTTTAAATTCGGTTCTTCGGTTTTGTTGCTGTTCTTCCTTAGTACATTTTACGTGATCTGCACATTTGTTTGTAAGCTGTTTCTCTCCATAAAAAGTGGATTTTATACGCTTGCGCGAAATCCCTTTTTGAACTAAATAGGATTTGGATGCCACTGCTCTTTTTTGAGATAGTTTATAGTTATAGCCTTTGCTACCGCGTGCATCTGTATGCGAAAACATTTCCACTTTCATATCAGGATATTGCTTCATGATATCTACCACATGGTCGAGTTGAAGCGCTGCGTCCTTGCGAATGGTAGACTTGTCAAAATTGTAGTAAATGGCTTGAATCACAAAATCCTTTTCCAATTTAAACTCTGTTTTCACGCCATTGCTGTCCACTTTTGAGGGTTCTACTTTTGCAATTACTTGCTCTTCTTTTTTCTTTGCATCCCTTTTCGATTTTTCCAATTTGGCGAGTGCTGATTCATTCAACGAATCCGCATTTAATGTGGCAATTGCTGAGTTAATGGAGTTTAACGGCTCCATTAACATGCGAATGGTATCGTTGTTTTTCATGCGCAAAATACTGTCGGCGGTAACTTCGATTTTACTTTGCTTAAAGCCATTTTTATTGGCCAATATTTCATATTCTTCATTGGGCATAAAGGTGAATTCAATTTTCCCTTTTTCATTGGTGCGTGTATCCATTGATTCGCCCGACTTAATATTTTTCACAGTTACACTTGCGCCTGATATTGGTTTACGTGTTGGATCCAACACTACGCTGCGAATAGTAATAATGCGGCTTATGGGAATAATGGTATTGAATTTATAGATATCATCATCGCCTAAATTGTTGAGTCGGTTACTGGAGTAATACCCTTCGGTTTCATCTTGATTGACTGTAATTCCGAAATCATCTTTTGTAGAACTAATGGGATAGCCAATATTTCTTGGCACTTCATACTTTCCATCGCGGTAACGTGAAAAGAAAATATCTAATCCGCCTAAACCTCCTCTCCCATCAGAAGAGAAGAACAAAGTGTTTTTATCGTCTACATAAGGAAACATTTCATTTCCTTCGGTATTCACTTCAAAACCTAAATTAACCGGCTTCGACCATTGATTATTGGCATCGAGTGTGCTTTTAAAAATATCTACGCCACCCTTTGTTCCCGGCATGTCGGAGGCAAAATAAATTGTTTTATTATCAGGTGATAAAGCGGGTTGCCCCAAAGAATACTGGTCATCGTTAAATGGAAATGAAGCGATATTTTGCCATTTACCTTCTTTGTTTACTGCCGAAAAGAGTTTTAATTTATTAATATTTTCATCACTCTTTTTATATTTCCCATTGTAATAGTTACTGCGTGTAAAATATATGGTGTCTTGCAATTTACTAAACACAGCAGAGCCTTCGTGGTATTTTGAATTTATTTCTTTGTTGAATTTGGAGATTTTTCCATCTGAATTATTTCTAAAATACAAATCCAAATAAGGGGTATTGTTCCAACCAAATACCCTATCAAAAACAGTATAGGTTTCACGATTTGAAACAAAGAGTAAGCCATCTTTATGATACAACGGACTAAACTCTGAATGATCGGTATTAAAATCAACCGGTTTAATGGTGAACAAGGTTGAATCTTCATAAAATGGATTAAGATTTTCGTAGGCATACACAAAAACCTCTCCTCTTGAATCGTTTGCGTTGAGTTTAGAAAAAGCTTTGTATCCATCTTTTGATTCATTGTATTTTCCGTTGCTGGCAAGTGCTTGCGCATAATACAATTGAAAATTTGAATTCTCCGGAAATTGCTTTACTAATTTGCCATACCATTTTTCCGAATTTTGTGTATCGTGTAACTTTCGATACGAATGCGCCAATTTTTCAACGGCTTCAAAATTGGTGCTATCCTCTGATAACAAATCTTCATACAATTCAGCGGCTTCAGCATAATGAAAATTATCGTAATTGGAATTTGCCAATTGAATTTTAAAATCCTGTGCATTAACTTCTGCGCAAAGCAATAACAGCAAGATAACCAGTGTGTGTTTTTTCATATAATAGTAGATAGTTCTTTTGGTGCTAATGCATTAAAAATAACGTGGTGTTAATAGTTTAGATTTTTGATAACTGAATTCGTAACGTACCATTATTTCGTGGCTGCCTGAATTGTATTTTCTTAGTTTGGTGTAAGAGTAATCATAAGAATACCCAAATCTCCATTGTTTATTTGCTTGCGCTTCGAGTAAAATGGCAATAGCATCGGCAGTTCTAACAGATAATCCTACCGCATATTTTTCATAAAACCAAAGGTTGGCATTCAGGTCGAGTTCAATAGGAGCGCCATAAACATATTTCACTAAAATGGATGGCTTCAGTTTCAAATACTTTTTAGGAAATTTCATTAAGTAGCCCATCGTAAAAAATGCGTGGCGAAATTGTCGAGCTTTTTCGCTATCGCTTAAAAAACCATAAGCGCTGTTGGCATCATCCTGCTTGCTTATAAGCTTACTGTTAATTAAATGTGGAATCGATAAGCCTGCATAAAATATTTTAGTGTAATAGTAAGCACCAAATCCAAAATTAGGATCCCAACGATTAATGTTGTTTTGAAAAGCTTCATCTTGTTGCAGCGCTAAATCGCGCGATAAATTAATGTCGGTAAAATTTGCTCTATACTGATAAATCCCAGCTTGCAAGCCTAAGGAAAGTGTTTTGTAACGGTTAATTTTTATACGGTATGCGTACACCAAATCCAGTGCAAGTGAATTGGTAACGCCAATTTTATCGTTAACGACATTCAAACCCAAGCCGGTTTTTCGTTTAGGAAGGGGAGCATCAATAGTAAAGGTTTCCGTTATTGGCGCACCTTCGATTTTCTTACCCGCCCACTGCCTGCGAAATAATCCTGTTGCACTAAGCACATTTCTACTTCCTGCATAGGCAGGATTGATGGCCAAACCGTTAAACATATACTGCGAATACATTGCATCTTGTTGCGCATACACGTCCGCACCGGAAAGCACTATAATCATCAGTAGAATGAGCTGTTTTAACTTAAATGCAAATGTGCATTCAAGTATTCCGATTAAATTTTTCATTTGATTTTTCATTGCATTTCCTTTTTAAATCAATTATCGTTTGATGGTTAATAAATGTATTTCAGGTTTTTTACCATCAAACAAATCAACAATGTACCAATAGGTTCCATCCGGCAAACCTTCGCCTATAACAACTCCCTTGTTCGCGCTTCCATTCCAAGTGTTTTTGTAGTTCAAGTCCTCAAATACTCTGTTGCCCCAACGGTTAAATACCGTTAATCCAACACGTAATGATTCTGCACCACTAATTACCAGGAAGTCGTTCACACCGTCGCCATTAGGTGAGAAACCACCCGGATAGAAGACAGGAGTGATGTGGATATGTAACGTGTAGTTTACACAGATTTTCGGGATTCCGTCATCACAAATAGTGAATACAAAGAAGTCATCTCCACTTGTAACATTGTATGGTGGAGTGTATGAATAGTTACCTAATGAATCAATTGTAATTGTACCACCCAAATCGGTAAGTGCATCTACAACCGGAGTTACAAATATATTGTCGCCATCCGGATCGGTAACACCAAACAATAGGTTTTCATCCGGCACATCATTGGTAATATTTACGTTAACCGAAGTTGTGTCGTAATGATCAATACCAATTGGAGCGCAATTAATAACAATAAATACAATTGCCGTATCGAAGTCACCATGCGTATCGGTTATTTTATAAATGAAATTATCCGTACCACAGAACCCATTTGCCGGCGTGTAAAGGAATGTTCCATTTGCGTTAATGAATAAGGCTCCATTTTTTGTGCTATCCACAAGGCCAATTGTAAATGGATCACCATTTAAATCACTGTCGTTTACAAATACTGTTGCCGCGCTAGTTGTTGTATTAAGTGCACCCACATAGGTATCTGTAATTGCTACAGGCGGTGCATTTAATACGTCAATGAAAACAATTGCAGTATCGCATAATACCGGATTTCCATTATCACATATTTGATAAATAAAGCTATCCGGACCGGTGAAAGCATTGTTGGGAGTGTAGGTAAATGTACCATTTGCATTCATTACCAAGGTTCCGTTAGTGGTAGTTGAAATTACTGTAATGGTTAACGGATCATTGTTTGCATCAAAGTCATTTACTAATACAGAGGTACCAGCTAATGCAATATTTGTTGGAGTTGAATAATGATCAACTGTTGCTACCGGAGCGATGTTGCCCACATAAATAAATACTATAGCTGTATCACAACCCGGAGGAGTTCGGTTGTCGCATAAATTGTAGATAAATGAATCCACACCTGCAAATCCATTGGTTGGTGTATACGTAAATGTTCCATTTGCATTGAGAACAAGTGTTCCATTGGTAGTTGTAGAAACTAAGGTCACTGTTAATGGATCATTATTCGGATCTGAATCATTTGTGATTACCGTATCTGAAATAGCCGTATTGAAAGGAGTTGCGAAATTGTCAACATTTGCAATAGGATTTCCATTTCCTACGGTAATTGTAACTGTAGCTGTATCGCAAGCATTGTTTGGATCACAAACGGAATAGCTAAATGTATCGGTTCCGCTAAATCCGGCATTTGGAGTGTAGGTAAATGTTCCATTCACATTCATGACTAAGGTTCCATTAGCAGTTGTAGTAACTACAGTTACTGATAGTGGGTCTCCATTTGGATCAGTATCATTTAACGCAACCGATGGAGCATTCAGCACTGTTTGGAAAGGTGTTGAATAGGTATCGTTCACTGCAACTGGAGTTGCATTTCCAACAGTAATGGTTGCAAGAGCAGTATCACAAGCACCGTTTGGATCACAGATCGTGTAAGTGAATGTATCGGTTCCTGTAAATCCGGTTGCAGGAGTGTAGGTAAATGTTCCATTAGCATTCATTACCAAAATTCCATTGGTAGTGTTTGCAATAACTGTAACTGTTAACGGATCACCGTTCGGATCAGTATCATTTGCCAAAACACTTGTTCCGTTTAATACCGTTTGGAACGGAGTGGAATAAGTATCGTTCACTGCGATTGGGAAGGCATTTCCTACTGTAATGGTAACCACCGCTGTATCGCATGCACCATTAGGGTCGCAAATCGAATAGGTAAATGTATCCACACCCGTAAATCCATTGTTTGGTGTGTAGGTAAAGGTTCCGTTCGCGTTCATTACCAGCGTACCGTTGGTGGTGTTATTGATAACAGCAACGGTTAAGGTATCACCATTTGGATCGCTATCGTTTGCCAACACGGTGCTTGCATTCAACACCGTTTGGAAAGGAGTTGTATAGGTATCGTTAACAGCAATTGGCGTTGCATTTCCTACCGTAATTGTAACAACTGCAGTATCGCAAGCGTTGTTAGGATCACAAATGGTGTAGCTAAATGTATCCACTCCTGCGAAGCCATTATTTGGTGTGTAGGTAAATGTTCCATTGGCATTCATAGTAAGCGTACCATTTGTTGTAGTAGCGATTACTGTCACTGTTAATGGATCACCATTTGGATCGCTATCATTAGCCAATACTGTTGCTGCATTCAATACAGTTTGGAATGGAGTAGAATACGTATCGTTAACCGCGATTGGGGTTGCATTACCAACACTTATCGTTACAACAGCTGTGTCGCAAGCATTGTTAGCATCACATATTACGTAGGTGAACGTATCATTACCGGAGAAACCGTTAGCCGGAGTATAGGTGAATGTTCCATCTGTGTTCATTGTGAGTACACCATTTGTAGTAGTTAAGAGCACACTAACGGTTAATGTATCACCGTTTGGATCGGTGTCATTTACCAATATTGTAGTGCCGTTTAATACTGTTTGGAATGGAGTTGAGTAATTATCGTCAACCGCAATTGGGCTTGCATTACCAACAATCAAGAATACGATTGCTGTATCGCAAAGCGGTGTAGCAGCATTATCACAGATTTGATAAATCAACGTATCGGTTCCACTGAAGCCTGCATTTGGCGTGTAAGTGAATGTGCCGTTCGGACTCATTGTGAACAAACCGTTTGAAGGTGTTTGCTGCACCGAAATACTTAGTGGATCACCGTTAACATCCACATCATTAACCAACACTGTAGTGCCGTTTAATACTGTTGCATAAGGAGTATTATAGGTATCGGTAACTGCAATTGGAGCTGCATTTTCAACCGTAATTACCGCAATACCGGTATCACAAAGTGCAGGAGCTCCGCCGTCGCAAACCACATACACAAGTGTATCATTTCCTACAAATCCAACAGTTGGGGTATAGGTGAATGTGCCATCTGAATTGAAAATTAAAACACCATTTGCGGTTGTAGTTAATAAGCTTGCTGTTAATGTTCCGCCATTGGCATCGGTATCATTCGCTAACACTGACGTTCCATTAAGTGTTGTACCGGATGGAGTAGTATAAGCATCATCCACCGCTACAGGTGCAACGTTATTGATGGTAATAACTACAATAGCCGAATCACACTCTGAAGGAATTCCATCGTCACACACGGCATAAGTAAATGTATCGATACCTGTAAATCCTGGGTTTGGCGTGTAGGTAAATGAACCATCGGCGTTCAACACAAGTGTTCCATTGCTCACATTGACAACTGGTGTAGTATTTACAATAAGTGAATCATTTTCGATATCGCTGTCGTTTGGCAATACATTACCGTTAACTGCTCCACCACTTCCGGAAACAACATCATCAAGTGCAATTGGTGCATCGTTTACAGGAGTAACCGTTATAATTACGCTTGCTGTATCAGTTCCTCCAAATCCATCACTTATCACATAAGTAAAGCTGTCTGAACCATTAAAATTGAGGAATGGCGTGTATGTGAAAGAACCATTTGCATTCACCACTACAGTTCCGCCATTCACGCTGATTGGATCAAAATTAACAACTGTCAAGGCGTTGTTATCTAAATCTGAATCATTGATTAGCACACCTGAAGCTGCAATGCTAAGCGTGTTGTCTTCAGCAACTGAGAACGTATCGTTAAGTGCAATAGGAGCGGTATTATTTCCAACTGTAATAAACACAGTTGCGTTGGCACACTCATCAGGTGTTCCGCCATCACAAACGGTATATACAAAACTATCGATGCCGCTAAATCCTGGATTTGGAATGTAGGTAAATGTTCCATTTGAATTTAAAGTAAGCACACCACTTACCGGATTAACAGCTGGAATGGTATTTACAGTTAATGTTATTCCATCAATATCAGAATCGTTCACAAGAACAGTTGTAGCGTTAAGTGTAACACCAAAGCCGGTGGAGTAATTATCGTCAACAGCAAGTGGTGCATCATTTACCGGAGTAACGGTAATGGTAACCACTGCAGTGTCGCATTCGCTTGGTGTTCCATTGTCGCACACTATATAAGTGAATGTATCGGAGCCGTTGAAATTTGCATTTGGAGTATAGGTGTAAGTACCATTTGCATTTAATACAAGTGTTCCATTAGTTACGTTTACAAGTGGAGTTGTGTTAACTGTAAGGATTCCATTTTCAGGATCCGAATCATTCGTTAATACCGTAGGTGAGTTTAAGACACCATCTTCAGGAACGCTTGCATTATCATCTAGTGCAACCGGAGCATCGTTAACCGGAGTAACCGTAATGAATACAGTTGCTTGAGAACATTGTGAAGGCACACCATCGTCACACACTGAGTAAACAAAGAAATCATTTCCAAAGAAATTTGGATTTGGTGTGTAAGTGAAAGTTCCATTGCTATTTAAGAGCAGTGTTCCGTTTAGCACATTAATTACCGGAGTGGTGTTAACCGTAAGATTATCGTTCTCCACGTCTGTATCATTTAACAATACCGAAGCTGCGTTAAGAATGTTATCTTCCACAACAGTAACTGTATCGTTCACTGCGAAAGGCGCATCGTTAATTGGAGTAACCGTAATTGTAACTACCGCAGTATCGCACAAGGATGGAATTCCATTGTCGCACACCACGTAAGTAAATGAATCAACACCAAAGAAATTTAAGTTTGGCGTATACGTATACGTACCGTTCGCATTTAATAAAAGTGTACCATTTGCTACGTTTATAAATGGAGTTGTGCTCACAGTCAATACATCATTTTCAGGATCTGAATCATTGAGTAAAACGCTTGTTCCGTTGAGCACGGCATCCTCTGTAATGGTTGCATTATCGTCAACAGCAAGAGGAGCATCGTTAACCGCACTTACTGTAATTGTTACAAGAGCCGAACTGCACTGAACCGGGCTTCCGTTATCGCAGACTGTGTAAACAAAACTATCACTTCCAACATAGTTGGCATTTGGCGTGTAGGTAAATGTTCCATCAACATTCAAAATCAATACACCATTTGCCACATTCACAACCGGGGTTGTATTAACAAATAAGGAATCATTTTCAGGATCCGAATCATTGGTTAATACATTTCCATTTAATACAATATCTTCCGGAGTTGTGTACACGTCGTTAACTGCAATTGGTGCATTGTTTACAGCACCGACAGCTATAGTAACAATGGCTGTGTCACAGATGCTTGGAACTCCATTGTCACACACCACATAAGTGAAGGTATCGAAACCATTGAACAGCGGATTTGGAATGTATGTATATGTTCCGTTGCCGTTTAATGTAAGTGTTCCATTGCTTACATTCACAAGAGGTGTTGTATTAACGGTAAGCACATCATTTTCAGGATCACTGTCATTTGCCAATACAGTAGTTCCATTTAAGGTTATACCCTCGAGTGTATTTGCATTATCGTCAATCGCAATTGGAGCATCGTTAACAGGCGTTACGGTAATGGTAACAGTTGCCTGGGTGCATTCGATAGGTACGCCATCATCACAAACTGTGTACACAAAGAAATCGACACCATTGAAATTTAAATTTGGCGTGTAGGTGAATGTTCCATCACTGTTGAGCACAAGGGTACCGTTGGTTACGTTTGTAATTGGCGTAGTGTTTACCGTGAGAACACCATTTTCAGGATCGGCATCGTTTGCCAGCACGGTTGAACCATTCAGCACATTGTCTTCAGCAATTGTATACACATCATCGCCTGCAACTGGCGTATCGTTCACCGGATTAACGGTAATAAATACGGTGGCTTGCGCGCACTGTGTTGGAATTCCATTATCACAAACTGAATACACAAAACTATCGGTACCATTAAAGTTTAGATTTGGAGTATAGGTGTAAGTGCCGTTTGCATTCAACACCAATATACCGCTAATTGGCGCAACTACCGGAGTGGTGTTAACGGTTAGTATTCCACCTTCAGGATCATTGTCATTCGCAAGTACAGTTGTACCATTTAATACAACATCTTCGGTTGTGCTTGCATTATCGTCAACAGCAATTGGTGCATCGTTTACTGGAGTTATTGTAATGAACACTGTTGCAGTAGAACATTCAACCGGAGTTCCGTTATCGCATACTTGATACACAAAGCTGTCTGACCCGTTAAAGTTTGCATTTGGAGTATAGGTGTAGGTTCCATTTGCATTCAATACTAGTACACCATTAACCGGAGCGATTACAGGAGTGGTTGTAACTGTAAGTGCATCGTTTTCTGGATCTGCATCATTTAGTAACACACTTGCACCGTTGAGCACAACGTCCTCAGGTGTTGTTGCATTGTCATCCACTGCAATTGGTGCATCGTTGATTGGATCAACATTGATCGTAACAGTTGCTTGACTGCATTGAGATGGGATACCATTGTCGCATACAGAATAAATGAAGAAATCGATTCCTGTGAAATTTGCATTTGGCGTATAGGTAAATGTACCGTTGGCATTTAAAATCAATGTTCCGTTCACCACATTAACAATTGGCGTTGTGTTTACGGTAAGGACATCGTTTTCGGGATCACTGTCATTTACCAGAATTGTTGAGCCATTTAACACCACATCCTCGTTTGTGGAATACACATCATCCACCGCAATTGGTGCATCATTAACCGGAGTAACTGTAATCGTTACAACAGCAGTATCGCATTCCGAAGGTGTGCCGTTATCGCACACTACGTAGGTAAATGAATCGATGCCTGTAAAGTTTGCGTTTGGTGTGTAGGTGTATGTTCCATTTGCATTTAGGATAAGTATACCGCTAAGTGGTGCTACAAATGGTGTGGTGTTTACTGTTAATACATCTCCTTCCGGATCAGAATCATTGAGTAAAACACTTGCTCCGTTTAATACGCCATCTTCGGCCACAGTAGCCACATCATCTATTGCAAGCGGATTGTCGTTAATAGGTGTAACTGTAATAGTAACTAAAGCAGAACTACATTGAACAGGTATTCCATTATCACATACCGAATACACAAAACTATCTGTACCATTAAAATTCGCATTTGGTGTATACGTAAAGGTTCCATCTGCGTTAAGCACCAATACCCCATTAGCTACATTCACCACCGGTGTTGTATTTACAGTTAGAATATCATTTTCGGGATCTGAATCGTTAAGCAATACACTGGTGCCGTTCAATACTACATCTTCGTTGGTTGTGTAAGTATCATTTACAGCAATTGGTGCATCGTTAACAGAGCCAACAGAAATCGTTACTACTGCAGTATCGCAAAGGCTTGGAATGCCATTGTCGCAAACCACATAAGTAAATGTATCGAAGCCGTTAAATAATGGATTAGGTGTGTAAATATAATTTCCATTACTGTTTAGCGTAAGTGTACCATTTGAAACGTTGACTAATGGAGATGTATTTACAGTTAATACATCTCCTTCCGGATCAGAATCATTCGCAAGTACTGTGGTTCCGTTTAAGGTAACACCTTCGAGTGTATTTGCATTGTCGTCGATGGCAACAGGGTTGTCGTTCACCGGAGTTACGGTTATTGTAACAGTAGCTTGGGTGCATTGAACCGGAGTACCATCATCGCACACATCGTAAACAAAGAAATCAATACCGTTAAAGTTTAGGTTTGGCGTGTAGGTAAATGTTCCATCACTATTCAATACCAATACACCATTCGTAACATTCGTTACAGGTGTTGTATTTACCGTTAGATTTCCATTTTCAGGATCTGTATCGTTTGTTAAAACAGATGCTCCATTTAAGATATTGTCTTCTGCAGTAGAATACACATCATCATTTGCAATCGGAACATCGTTTACAGGATTCACTGTAATAAATACTGTTGCTTGTGCGCAAAGACTTGGTATTCCATTATCGCAAACTGAATACACAAAACTATCGTTTCCATTAAAGTTCAAGTTTGGCGTATAGGTATACGTTCCATTTGCATTTAATACCAATACTCCACTCACAGGTGCTACTACCGGTGTGGTATTTACAGTAAGTGCATCGTTCTCGGGATCTGAATCATTTAATAATACGCTTGCACCATTCAGCACTACATCTTCGGTTGTAGATGCATTGTCATCCACGGCAAGTGGTGCATCATTAACTGGAGTAACTGTAATAAACACAGTTGCAAGTGAGCATTCAACCGGAGTTCCATCATCACACACTTGATACACAAAGCTATCGCTACCATTAAAGTTTGCATTTGGTGTGTAAGTGAATGTTCCATCTGAATTTAACACCAACACGCCACTCACCGGAGCAACTACAGGTGTTGTATTCACACTTAAATTATTGCCTTCAGGATCTGTATCATTAGCTAAAACACTCGTTCCGTTTAAAACATTGTCTTCCGGAATAATGTAGTTGTCATCAACGGCAATTGGTGCATCATTGGTTGGTGTAACGGTAATGGTTACAGTCGCGGAAGTACATTCAACCGGTGTTCCGTTATCGCATACTTGGTATACAAAGAAATCGATACCATTAAAATTAGGATTTGGAGTATATGTAAATGTACCGTTTGCATTTAGCACTAATACACCATTTGTTGTATTGGTCAGTGGTGTAGTGTTTACTGTTAAAATTCCTCCTTCGGGGTCGGTATCGTTAATTAAAACTGTTGTACCGTTTAGTGTTACATCTTCTGGTGTTGAATAAGAATCATCTAAAGCAAGAGGTGTATCGTTTACCGGAGTAACTGTAATAAATACAGTTGCGTTGGAGCATTCCACAGGGCTTCCATTGTCACACACTTGGTATACAAAACTATCTGTACCGTTGAAGTTTGGATTGGGTGTATAGGTAAATGTTCCATTACTATTCAACACCAAAATACCGCTCACAGGAGCAACGATTGGAGTTGTATTTACTGTAAGCGCATCTCCTTCCGGATCAGTATCATTGGCAAGAACTGTTGTTCCGTTCAGTACATTGTCTTCAGAAACCGAGTAGTTATCATCCACTGCAAGTGGCGCATCGTTAATGGCATTAACAGTTATTGTTACCGTAGCAATTGCGCATAAAACAGGTGTACCGTTATCACATACCGTGTATACAAAACTATCGATTCCGTTAAAGTTTGCATTTGGCGTGTAGGTAAAAGTTCCATCACTATTTAATATCAATACACCGTTGGTAACATTTACAAAAGGAGTGGTGTTTACGGTTAAGATTCCGGCTTCAGGATCAGAATCATTTACTAAAACAGTCGAACCATTTAATGTTACATCTTCATTTGTTGAATAGGCGTCGTCAATAGCTACAGGTGAATCATTCACAGGGTTAACTGTAATGGTTACTAATGCTGTATCACATTCTGATGGTATTCCGTTATCGCATACTTCGTAAGAGAAAGTATCTGTTCCATTAAAGTTTGCATTAGGAGTGTAGGTATAAGTTCCATTTGCATTTAGTACCAAAACACCATTTGTTGGAGCAGTAACCGGAGTTGTATTTACAGTTAATACATCACCTTCGATATCGCTATCGTTAATAAGTACAGTAGTTCCATTTAATATTCCATCTTCATTTACAGATGCAACATCATCCACCGCAAGGGGAGCATCGTTTACAGGTGTAACGGTAATGGTAACGGTAGCTTGCGAACATTGAACAGGTATTCCGTCATCACAAACAGTATACACAAAAGAATCAATACCGTTGAAGTTTGCATTTGGAGTGTACGTAAATGTTCCATCGCTATTTAATACTAACACCCCGTTTGTAACATTCACAAATGGTGTGGTATTTACCGTTAATGCATCATTTTCAGGATCAGAATCATTTAGCAACACACTTGTACCATTAAGTACGACATCCTCATTTGTTGAATAAGCATCATCAATTGCAATTGGAGCATTGTTAACAGCACCAACAGCAATGGTAACCACCGCTGTATCGCATAAACTCGGAACACCATCATCACATACAATATATGTGAAGGTATCGATACCGTTGAATAATGGATTTGGAATATAGGTATAAGTTCCATTGGCATTAAGAGTAAGCGAACCATTTGTAACGTTCACGAATGGAGTTGTGTTTACAGTTAAATTGTTTCCATCCGGATCGGTGTCGTTAATCAATACGGTGGTTCCGTTTAGTGTAACACCTTCTAATGTATTTGCATTGTCATCGATTGCAATTGGTCCATCGTTCACTGAATTAACAGTAATTGTAACAGTAGCATTACTGCATTGAACAGGAGTTCCGTCGTCACAAACAGAATAAACAAAGCTATCAATACCATTAAAGTTTAAATTAGGTGTATAGGTAAATGTTCCATCTGAGTTCAACACGAGCACGCCATTTGTAACATTGGTTACCGGTGTTGTATTCACAGTTAAAATTCCAGCTTCCGGATCAGTATCGTTAACTAAAACAGTAGAAGCATTAAGCACAACATCTTCGTTTGTGGAATATGCATCATCAAGTGCTATTGGCAAGTCATTAATTTGAGTTACCGTAATAGTTACGATTGCAGTATCGCATAAACTTGGAATTCCGTTATCACAAACAACGTAGGTGAAAGAATCAATACCATTAAAGTTTGTGTTTGGTGTATACGTGTAAGTACCGTTGCTGTTTAATACCAATACACCATTACTAACATTTACAAATGGTGTGGTATTAACCGTTAATACGTCGCCTTCCGGATCGCTATCGTTTACGAGCACAGTAGCACCATTTAACACCCCATCTTCGGCAACCGTTGCTACATCATCCACAGCAATTGGTGCATCGTTAACCGGTGTTACCGTAATTGTAACAGTTGCTTGAGCGCATTGTATTGGTGTTCCATCATCGCATACTTGATAAACAAAGCTATCGGTGCCGTTGAAATTTGCATTAGGTGTATAGGTAAAAGTACCATCACTATTTAATACCAACACTCCACTGCTCACATTCGTAATTGGTGTTGTATTAACCGTTAGAATTCCATTTTCTGGATCTGAATCATTCACCAACACTGTAGAGCCATTTACAGTAACATCTTCATTTGTGGTATAAGTATCATTTACAGCAAGTGGTAAATCATTAACTTGGGTAACTGTAATAGTTACAACGGCGGTATCACATAAGCTTGGTACACCATCATCACATACAATGTAGGTAAATGAATCAATGCCATTAAAGTTTGCATTTGGAGTATAGGTATAAGTTCCATTGCTATTTAAAACCAATACACCATTTGTAACATTCACGAATGGAGTAGTATTAACACTTAATAAATTTCCATCCGGATCGGTATCGTTAGCAAGAACGCTTGCACCAATTAAAACAGCATCTTCGGCAACAGTTGCATTATCATCGATAGCTATAGGTCCGTCGTTTACTGAATTTATTGTTATTACTACTGTAGCATTGTCGCATAAAACAGGAGTACCGTTATCACACACCTGATAAACAAAAGAATCTATTCCTACAAAATTCGGATTTGGCGTGTAAGTAAAGGTTCCGTCGCTGTTAAGGATTAGAATTCCATTTACTACATTGACTACAGGAGTTGTATTTACCGAAAGCACATCCCCTTCCGTATCAGTATCGTTTACTAAAACTGTGCTGCCGTTTAATACTACATCTTCGTTTGTTGAATACGCATCATCAATTGCAATCGGATTATCATTCACCGGAGTAACAGTAATGGTTACAATGGCTGAGCTGCATTCGATAGGCACTCCATTATCACAAACTTGGTAGGTGAAACTGTCGGTTCCATTAAAGTTTGGATTTGGGGTATAGGTATAGGTACCGTTGGCATTCAATACCAGAATACCGTTGCTTACGTTTACTAAAGGAACTGTGTTTACTGTAAGGATTCCGCCCTCTGGATCTGTATCATTGGAAAGAACTGTAGTTCCATTTAACACCACATCTTCCGGGGTAGTTGCATTATCATCCACTGCGAGTGGTGCATCGTTTATGGCGCTAACAGTAATTGTAACAACTGCATTGTCGCACAATACCGGAATTCCATTATCGCATACTTCATATGTAAATGTATCTATTCCTGTAAAATTTAAGTTGGGTGTATAAGTAAATGTACCATCTGAGTTCAACACCAGAATACCATTGGTCACATTAACTAAAGGAGTGGTGTTTACTGTCAATACATCTCCTTCCGGATCCGAATCATTTACTAAAACTGTGGAGCCATTTAGCACAACATCTTCGTTTGTGGAATAGGCATCGTCAATTGCAACAGGTGCATCATTAACAGCACCAACTGTAATGGTTACAGTAGCATTCGAACATAACACCGGAGTACCGTCATCGCAAATGGTATACACAAAGGTATCTACACCATTAAATCCGGCATTTGGTGTGTAGGTAAACGTTCCATTTGCATTTAAAAGGAGCGTACCATTTGTCACATTTGTAACAGGTGTTGTGTTCACTGTAAGTACGCCACCATCTGGATCTGAATCGTTTACTAGAACAGTTGATCCGTTTAAGATAACATCTTCATTTGTGTTGTAACTATCATCGATAGCAATTGGTGCACAATTACTATTAACGATTATTTGGTCGGATGTGGAAGAGCAAGGTAGATTATCAATTGTCCATTGATACACATTTACCCCAACTGCTATTCCCGAAATTGAAGTTGCCGGATCATTTGCGTTAGCAAAGATTGCGGATCCTGAAATTACTGTCCAAGTTCCTGTTCCAACTACCGCTGCAGTTGCGGCTAAAGTTGCGGTGCTACCACAAATATTTTGATCAATTCCTGCATTCGCAATACTTGTATTATCCAATATTGTAATTGCTATCGTATCAGCAGATGGTGTACAGGTACCATTGGTAATTGTCCAAACAAACTCATTTATTCCTAAAGACAATCCTGTCACACCAGAAGTTGGGGATGCTGCATTGCTTACATTTCCAGTTCCTGAGATTACTGTCCAAGCACCTGTTCCAAAAACAGCTGTATTAGCGGCAAGCACCGCATTTGTTGTGTTACATAACGTTTGGTCTACTCCGGCAATTGCTGTTGTTGGTAATTGGTCAACATTGATGGTGATAGCATCAGCACTTGGAGTACAAGTTCCGTTGGTAATAGTCCAAGTGAAAGTGTTTACTCCAGTTGTTAATCCTGTTACTCCTGAGTTTGGATCAAGCGGATCTGTTACTGTGGCTGTTCCTGCGGTTACTGTCCATGCTCCGGTTCCTACTGTTGGAGTGTTGGCTGCTAATGTTGCTGTTGGGCTACAGATAGTTTGATCGATTCCTGCATCCGCTACCGTCGGTAATTGGTCAACATTGATAGTAATCGCATCAGCACTTGGAGTACAAGTTCCGTTAGTAATGGTCCAAACAAATGTATTTACGCCTGTTGTTAATCCGGTTACTCCTGAGTTTGGATCAAGTGGATCTGTTACGGTTGCTGTTCCTGCAGTTACGGTCCATGCTCCGGTTCCTACTGTTGGAGTGTTCGCTGCTAATGTTGCTGTTGGACTACAGATCGTTTGATCGATACCTGCATCTGCTACTGTTGGTAATTGATCAACATTTATAGTAATCGCATCTGTGCTTGGAGTACAAGTTCCGTTTGTAATTGTCCAAACAAATGTATTTACACCTGTTGTTAATCCGGTTACTCCTGAGTTTGGATCTAGTGGATCAGTTACGGTTGCAGTTCCTGCAGTTACCGTCCATGCGCCGGTTCCTACTGTTGGAGTGTTTGCTGCTAATGTTGCTGTTGGTGAGCAGATAGTTTGATCGATTCCTGCATCCGCTACTGTTGGTAACTGATCAACATTGATAGTAATCGCATCTGTGCTTGGTGTACAAGTTCCGTTGGTAATGGTCCATGTGAAAGTATTTACGCCTGTTGTTAATCCTGTCACACCACTTGTGGGTGAACTCGGTGTAGTTACTACTCCTGTTCCTGCTGTTACGGTCCAAGCTCCGGTTCCTATTGTTGGAGTATTGGCGGCAAGTGTTGCTGTTGGGCTACAAATAGTTTGATCGATGCCTGCATCTGCTACTGTTGGTAACTGATCAACATTGATAGTGATCGCATCAGCACTTGGAGTACATGTTCCGTTTGTGATAGTCCATGTGAAAGTATTTACCCCTGTTGTTAAGCCTGTCACTCCTGAGTTTGGATCTAATGGATCAGTTACAGTTGCAGTTCCTGCGGTTACGGTCCAAGCTCCGGTTCCTATTGCTGGTGTGTTGGCTGCTAATGTTGCTGTTGGACTACAGATTGTTTGATCGATACCTGCATCCGCTACTGTTGGTAATTGGTCAACATTGATAGTAATCGCATCTGTGCTTGGAGTACAAGTTCCATTAGTAATGGTCCAAACAAATGTATTTACGCCTGTTGTTAATCCGGTTACTCCTGAGTTTGGATCTAGTGGATCAGTTACGGTTGCAGTTCCTGCAGTTACTGTCCATGCGCCGGTTCCTATGGCTGGTGTGTTCGCTGCTAATGTTGCTGTTGGTGAGCAGATAGTTTGATCGATGCCGGCATCTGCTACTGTTGGTAATTGATCAACATTTATAGTTATCGCATCTGTGCTTGGAGTACAAGTTCCGTTTGTAATTGTCCAAACAAATGTATTTACGCCTGTTGTTAAGCCTGTCACTCCTGAGTTCGGATCTAATGGATCAGTTACGGTTGCAGTTCCTGCAGTTACTGTCCATGCGCCGGCTCCTACTGCTGGTGTGTTGGCTGCCAATGTTGCTGTTGGTGAGCAGATAGTTTGATCGATGCCTGCATCCGCTACCGTCGGCAATTGATCAACATTGATAGTGATCGCATCAGCACTTGGAGTACATGTTCCGTTTGTGATAGTCCATGTGAAAGTGTTTACTCCTGTTGTTAATCCTGTCACTCCTGAGTTTGGATCTAATGGATCAGTTACAGTTGCAGTTCCTGCAGTTACCGTCCATGCGCCGGTTCCTACTGCTGGTGTGTTGGCTGCTAATGTTGCTGTTGGACTACAGATCGTTTGATCGATACCTGCATCTGCTACTGTTGGTAATTGATCAACATTTATAGTAATCGCATCTGTGCTTGGAGTACAAGTTCCGTTTGTAATTGTCCAAACAAATGTATTTACACCTGTTGTTAATCCGGTTACTCCTGAGTTTGGATCTAGTGGATCAGTTACGGTTGCAGTTCCTGCAGTTACCGTCCATGCGCCGGTTCCTATTGCTGGTGTGTTTGCTGCTAATGTTGCAGTTGGGCTGCAGATAGTTTGATCGATTCCTGCATCCGCTACTGTTGGTAATTGGTCAACATTGATAGTGATCGCATCTGTGCTTGGTGTACATGTTCCGTTGGTAATGGTCCATGTGAAAGTGTTTACTCCTGTTGTTAATCCTGTCACACCTGAGTTTGGATCTAATGGATCAGTTACAGTTGCAGTTCCTGCTGTTACGGTCCAAGCTCCGGTTCCTATTGCTGGTGTGTTGGCTGCTAATGTTGCTGTTGGTGAGCAGATAGTTTGATCGATTCCTGCATTGGATGTTGTTGGTAACTGATCAACATTGATAGTGATCGCATCTGTGCTTGGGGTACAAGTTCCGTTGGTAATCGTCCAAACAAGTGTATTTACACCTGTTGTTAAGCCTGTTACTCCTGAGTTTGGATCTAGTGGATCTGTTACAGTCGCTGTTCCTGCGGTTACTGTCCAAGCTCCGGTTCCTATGGCTGGTGTGTTCGCTGCTAATGTTGCTGTTGGTGAGCAGATAGTTTGATCGATGCCTGCATCCGCTACTGTTGGTAATTGATCAACATTGATAGTAATCGCATCTGTGCTTGGAGTACAAGTTCCATTAGTAATGGTCCAAACAAATGTATTTACACCTGTTGTTAAGCCGGTTACTCCTGAGTTTGGATCTAGTGGATCTGTTACAGTTGCTATTCCTGCGGTTACCGTCCATGCTCCTGTGCCGATTGCAGGTGTATTTGCAGCAAGTGTTGCGGTTGGGCTACAAATAGTTTGATCGATGCCTGCATCTGCTACTGTTGGTAATTGATCAACATTGATAGTGATCGCATCTGCACTTGGTGTACATGTTCCGTTGGTAATGGTCCAAGTGAAGGTATTTACGCCGGTTGTTAATCCTGTTACGCCTGAGTTAGGATCAAATGGATCTGTTACTGTTGCTGTTCCGGCGGTTACTGTCCATGCTCCTGTTCCAATTACCGGAGTGTTGGCTGCTAATGTTGCTGTTGGACTACAGATTGTTTGATCGATACCTGCATCCGCTACTGTTGGTAATTGGTCAACATTGATAGTAATCGCATCTGTGCTTGGAGTACAAGTTCCATTAGTAATGGTCCAAACAAATGTATTTACGCCTGTTGTTAAGCCTGTCACTCCTGAGTTCGGATCTAATGGATCAGTTACTGTTGCAGTTCCTGCGGTTACGGTCCATGCTCCGGTTCCTACTGCTGGTGTGTTGGCTGCTAATGTTGCTGTTGGTGAGCAGATAGTTTGATCGATACCTGCATCCGCTACTGTTGGTAATTGGTCAACATTGATAGTAATCGCATCTGTGCTTGGAGTACAAGTTCCATTAGTAATGGTCCAAACAAATGTATTTACGCCTGTTGTTAAGCCTGTCACTCCTGAGTTCGGATCTAATGGATCAGTTACTGTTGCAGTTCCTGCGGTTACGGTCCATGCTCCGGTTCCTACTGCTGGTGTGTTGGCTGCTAATGTTGCTGTTGGTGAGCAGATAGTTTGATCGATGCCTGCATCTGCTACTGTTGGTAACTGATCAACATTGATAGTGATCGCATCAGCACTTGGAGTACATGTTCCGTTTGTGATAGTCCATGTGAAAGTATTTACCCCAGTTGTTAAGCCTGTCACTCCTGAGTTTGGATCTAATGGATCAGTTACAGTTGCAGTTCCTGCTGTTACGGTCCAAGCTCCGGTTCCTATTGCTGGTGTGTTGGCTGCTAATGTTGCTGTTGGTGAGCAGATAGTTTGATCGATGCCGGCATCTGCTACTGTTGGTAACTGATCAACATTTATAGTAATCGCATCAGTACTTGGTGTACAAGTTCCATTAGTAATCGTCCAAACAAATGTGTTTACACCTGTTGTTAATCCGGTTACTCCTGAGTTTGGATCTAGTGGATCAGTTACGGTTGCAGTTCCTGCGGTTACGGTCCATGTTCCGGTTCCGATTACCGGAGTGTTGGCTGCAAGTGTTGCTGTTGGGCTACAAATCGTTTGATCGATGCCGGCATCTGCTACTGTTGGTAATTGATCAACATTTATAGTGATCGCATCAGCACTTGGAGTACATGTTCCGTTGGTAATAGTCCAAGTGAAAGTGTTTACACCTGTTGTTAATCCGGTTACTCCTGAGTTCGGATCAAGCGGATCTGTTACAGTTGCAGTTCCTGCTGTTACGGTCCAAGCTCCGGTTCCTATTGCTGGTGTGTTGGCTGCTAATGTTGCTGTTGGACTACAGATTGTTTGATCGATACCTGCATCCGCTACTGTTGGTAATTGATCAACATTGATAGTGATCGCATCAGCACTTGGAGTACATGTTCCGTTTGTGATAGTCCATGTGAAAGTATTTACCCCAGTTGTTAAGCCTGTCACTCCTGAGTTTGGATCTAATGGATCAGTTACAGTTGCAGTTCCTGCAGTTACCGTCCATGCGCCGGTTCCGATTACCGGAGTGTTGGCTGCAAGTGTTGCGGTTGGACTACAGATTGTTTGATCGATACCTGCATCCGCTACCGTCGGTAATTGGTCAACATTTATAGTTATCGCATCTGCACTTGGAGTACATGTTCCGTTGGTAATAGTCCAAGTGAAAGTGTTTACACCTGTTGTTAATCCGGTTACTCCTGAGTTCGGATCAAGCGGATCTGTTACTGTGGCTGTTCCTGCGGTTACTGTCCATGCTCCGGTTCCTACTGTTGGAGTGTTGGCTGCTAATGTTGCTGTTGGTGAGCAGATAGTTTGATCGATTCCTGCATCCGCTACCGTCGGTAATTGGTCAACATTGATAGTAATCGCATCTGTGCTTGGAGTACAAGTTCCATTAGTAATGGTCCAAACAAATGTATTTACGCCTGTTGTTAATCCGGTTACTCCTGAGTTTGGATCAAGTGGATCTGTTACGGTTGCTGTTCCTGCAGTTACGGTCCATGCTCCGGTTCCTACTGTTGGAGTGTTCGCTGCTAATGTTGCTGTTGGACTACAGATCGTTTGATCGATACCTGCATCTGCTACTGTTGGTAATTGATCAACATTGATAGTAATCGCATCTGTGCTTGGAGTACAAGTTCCATTAGTAATGGTCCAAACAAATGTATTTACGCCTGTTGTTAATCCGGTTACTCCTGAGTTTGGATCTAGTGGATCAGTTACGGTTGCAGTTCCTACAGTTACCGTCCATGCGCCGGTTCCTACTGCTGGTGTGTTCGCTGCTAATGTTGCTGTTGGTGAGCAGATAGTTTGATCGATGCCTGCATCTGCTACTGTTGGTAACTGATCAACATTGATAGTGATCGCATCAGCACTTGGAGTACATGTTCCGTTGGTAATTGTCCATGTGAAAGTATTTACCCCTGTTGTTAAGCCAGTTACTCCTGAGTTTGGATCTAATGGATCAGTTACAGTTGCAGTTCCTGCTGTTACGGTCCAAGCTCCGGTTCCTATTGCTGGTGTGTTGGCTGCTAATGTTGCTGTTGGTGAGCAGATAGTTTGATCGATGCCTGCATCTGCTACTGTTGGTAATTGATCAACATTGATAGTGATTGCATCTGTGCTTGGTGTACATGTTCCGTTGGTGATCGTCCAAACAAATGTATTTACACCAGTACTTAATCCGGTCACACCACTTGTTGGTGAACTTGGTGTAGTTACTACTCCTGTTCCAGCTGTTACTGTCCATGATCCGGTTCCAACTACTGGAGTGTTCGCTGCTAGTGTTGCAGTCGGGCTGCAGATCGTTTGATCAATACCTGCATTGGATGTAGTTGGTAATTGATCTACATTGATAGTGATCGCATCAGCACTTGGAGTACATGTTCCATTGGTAATGGTCCATGTGAAAGTATTTACTCCGGTACTTAATCCGGTCACACCGCTTGTCGGTGAACTCGGTGTAGTTACTACTCCTGTTCCTGCTGTTACGGTCCATGCTCCGGTTCCGATTGCTGGTGTATTTGCTGCTAGTGTTGCTGTTGGGCTACAAATCGTTTGATCGATTCCTGCATTGGATGTCGTTGGTAACTGATCAACATTGATAGTGATAGCATCTGTGCTTGGTGTACATGTTCCGTTGGTAATGGTCCATGTGAAAGTGTTTACTCCTGTTGTTAATCCTGTCACACCACTTGTGGGTGAACTCGGTGTAGTTACTACTCCTGTTCCTGCTGTTACGGTCCAAGCTCCGGTTCCTATTGTTGGAGTATTGGCGGCAAGTGTTGCTGTTGGGCTACAAATAGTTTGATCGATGCCTGCATTGGATGTAGTTGGTAATTGATCAACATTAATAGTAATCGCATCGGTACTTGGTGTACAAGTTCCGTTAGTAATGGTCCAAACAAATGTATTTACTCCTGTTGTTAAGCCTGTCACACCACTTGTTGGTGAACTTGGTGTAGATACTACTCCTGTTCCTGCTGTTACTGTCCAAGCTCCGGTTCCTACTGTTGGAGTATTGGCTGCTAATGTTGCTGTTGGTGAGCAGATAGTTTGATCGATTCCTGCATCTGCTACAGTTGGTAACTGATCAACATTTATAGTGATTGCATCTGTACTTGGTGTACAAGTTCCGTTGGTAATTGTCCAAACAAATGTGTTTACTCCTGTTGTTAATCCGGTTACTCCTGAGTTTGGATCTAATGGATCAGTTACAGTTGCAGTTCCTGCTGTTACGGTCCAAGCTCCGGTTCCTATTGCTGGTGTGTTGGCTGCTAATGTTGCTGTTGGACTACAGATTGTTTGATCGATTCCTGCATCCGCTACCGTCGGTAATTGGTCAACATTTATAGTTATCGCATCTGCACTTGGTGTACATGTTCCGTTGGTAATGGTCCAAACAAATGTATTTACGCCAGTACTTAATCCGGTCACACCACTTGTTGGTGAACTCGGTGCAGTTACTACTCCTGTTCCTGCAGTTACGGTCCAAGCTCCGATTCCTACGGTTGGTGTATTGGCTGCTAGTGTTGCTGTTGGTGAACAAATTGTTTGATCGATGCCTGCATTGGATGTCGTTGGTAATTGATCAACATTAATAGTAATCGCATCGGTACTTGGTGTACATGTTCCATTGGTAATTGTCCATGTGAAGGTATTTACCCCTGTTGTTAAGCCTGTTACTCCTGAGTTTGGATCTAATGGATCAGTTACGGTTGCAGTTCCTGCAGTTACTGTCCATGCGCCGGTTCCTACCGTTGGTGTGTTTGCTGCTAATGT
The DNA here is from genome assembly GCA_016721765.1 of Bacteroidota bacterium. NCBI lineage: Bacteria > Pseudomonadati > Bacteroidota > Bacteroidota bacterium. The sequence goes on along the minus strand of JADKHO010000001.1, from coordinate 1,234,207 downwards.
TGCAGTTGGGCTGCAAATAGTTTGATCGATTCCTGCATTGGATGTCGTTGGTAACTGATCAACATTGATAGTGATCGCATCTGTGCTTGGTGTACAAGTTCCGTTAGTAATGGTCCAAACAAATGTATTTACTCCTGTTGTTAAGCCTGTCACACCACTTGTTGGTGAACTTGGTGTAGTTACTACTCCTGTTCCAGCTGTTACTGTCCAAGCTCCGGTTCCTACTGTTGGAGTATTGGCGGCAAGTGTTGCTGTTGGGCTACAAATAGTTTGATCGATGCCTGCATTGGATGTAGTTGGTAATTGATCAACATTAATAGTAATCGCATCGGTACTTGGTGTACATGTTCCATTGGTAATGGTCCATGTGAAAGTATTTACTCCGGTACTTAATCCGGTCACACCGCTTGTCGGTGAACTCGGTGTAGTTACTACTCCTGTTCCTGCTGTTACGGTCCATGCTCCGGTTCCGATTGCTGGTGTATTTGCTGCTAGTGTTGCTGTTGGGCTACAAATCGTTTGATCGATTCCTGCATTGGATGTCGTTGGTAACTGATCAACATTGATAGTGATAGCATCTGTGCTTGGTGTACATGTTCCGTTGGTAATGGTCCATGTGAAAGTATTTACCCCAGTTGTTAAGCCTGTCACTCCTGAGTTTGGATCTAATGGATCAGTTACAGTTGCAGTTCCTGCAGTTACCGTCCATGCGCCGGTTCCGATTACCGGAGTGTTTGCTGCTAATGTTGCTGTTGGGCTACAAATAGTTTGATCGATACCTGCATTGGATGCTGTTGGTAATTGATCAACATTAATAGTAATCGCATCGGTACTTGGTGTACAAGTTCCGTTAGTAATTGTCCAAACAAATGTATTTACACCTGTTGTTAATCCTGTCACACCACTTGTTGGTGAACTTGGTGTAGTTACTACTCCTGTTCCGGCTGTTACTGTCCATGCTCCCGTTCCTACTGTTGGAGTGTTTGCTGCTAATGTTGCTGTTGGGCTACAAATAGTTTGATCGATACCTGCATTGGATGCTGTTGGTAATTGATCAACATTAATAGTTATCGCATCTGTACTTGGTGTACAAGTTCCGTTAGTAATGGTCCAAACAAATGTATTTACTCCTGTTGTTAAGCCTGTCACACCACTTGTTGGTGAACTTGGTGTAGTTACTACTCCTGTTCCAGCTGTTACTGTCCAAGCTCCGGTTCCTACTGTTGGAGTATTGGCGGCAAGTGTTGCTGTTGGGCTACAAATCGTTTGATCGATGCCTGCATTGGATGTAGTTGGTAATTGATCAACATTAATAGTAATCGCATCGGTACTTGGTGTACATGTTCCATTGGTAATGGTCCATGTGAAAGTATTTACTCCGGTACTTAATCCGGTCACACCGCTTGTCGGTGAACTCGGTGTAGTTACTACTCCTGTTCCTGCTGTTACGGTCCATGCTCCGGTTCCGATTGTTGGAGTATTGGCGGCAAGTGTTGCTGTTGGGCTACAAATAGTTTGATCGATGCCTGCATTGGATGTCGTTGGTAATTGATCAACATTAATAGTAATCGCATCGGTACTTGGTGTACATGTTCCATTGGTAATTGTCCAAACAAATGTATTTACACCTGTTGTTAATCCTGTCACACCACTTGTTGGTGAACTTGGTGTAGTTACTACTCCTGTTCCGGCTGTTACTGTCCATGCTCCCGTTCCTACTGTTGGAGTGTTTGCTGCTAATGTTGCTGTTGGTGAGCAGATAGTTTGATCGATGCCTGCATCCGCTACCGTCGGCAATTGATCAACATTAATAGTAATCGCATCGGTACTTGGTGTACATGTTCCATTGGTAATTGTCCATGTGAAAGTATTTACCCCTGTTGTTAAGCCAGTTACTCCTGAGTTTGGATCTAATGGATCAGTTACGGTTGCAGTTCCTGCAGTTACTGTCCATGCGCCGGTTCCAATTGCTGGTGTGTTCGCTGCTAATGTTGCTGTTGGTGAGCAGATAGTTTGATCGATGCCGGCATCTGCTACTGTTGGTAACTGATCAACATTGATAGTGATTGCATCTGTGCTTGGTGTGCAAGTTCCGTTAGTAATTGTCCATGTGAAAGTATTTACCCCTGTTGTTAAGCCTGTTACTCCTGAGTTTGGATCTAATGGATCAGTTACGGTTGCAGTTCCTGCAGTTACTGTCCATGCGCCGGTTCCTATGGCTGGTGTGTTCGCTGCTAATGTTGCTGTTGGTGAGCAGATAGTTTGATCGATGCCGGCATCTGCTACTGTTGGTAATTGATCAACATTTATAGTTATCGCATCTGTGCTTGGAGTACAAGTTCCGTTTGTAATTGTCCAAACAAATGTATTTACGCCTGTTGTTAAGCCTGTCACTCCTGAGTTCCGGATCTAATGGATCAGTTACGGTTGCAGTTCCTGCAGTTACTGTCCATGCGCCGGCTCCTACTGCTGGTGTGTTGGCTGCCAATGTTGCTGTTGGTGAGCAGATAGTTTGATCGATGCCTGCATCCGCTACCGTCGGCAATTGATCAACATTGATAGTGATCGCATCAGCACTTGGAGTACATGTTCCGTTTGTGATAGTCCATGTGAAAGTGTTTACTCCTGTTGTTAATCCTGTCACACCACTTGTGGGTGAACTCGGTGTAGTTACTACTCCTGTTCCTGCTGTTACTGTCCAAGCTCCGGTTCCTATTGTTGGAGTATTGGCGGCAAGTGTTGCTGTTGGGCTACAAATAGTTTGATCGATGCCTGCATTGGATGTCGTTGGTAATTGATCAACATTAATAGTAATCGCATCGGTACTTGGTGTACATGTTCCATTGGTAATTGTCCATGTGAAAGTATTTACCCCTGTTGTTAAGCCAGTTACTCCTGAGTTTGGATCTAATGGATCAGTTACGGTTGCAGTTCCTGCGGTTACGGTCCAAGCTCCGGTTCCGATTGCTGGTGTATTTGCTGCTAGTGTTGCTGTTGGGCTACAAATCGTTTGATCGATTCCTGCATTGGATGTCGTTGGTAACTGATCAACATTGATAGTGATCGCATCTGTGCTTGGTGTACAAGTTCCGTTAGTAATGGTCCAAACAAATGTATTTACTCCTGTTGTTAAGCCTGTCACACCACTTGTTGGTGAACTTGGTGCAGTTACTACTCCTGTTCCGGCAGTTACGGTCCATGTTCCGGTTCCTACTGTTGGTGTATTCGCTGCAAGAGTTGCTGTTGGACTACAAATAGTTTGATCTATACCTGCATTGGATGTAGTTGGTAATTGATCAACATTGATAGTAATCGCATCGGTACTTGGTGTACATGTTCCGTTTGTGATAGTCCAAACAAATGTATTTACGCCTGTTGTTAAACCGGTTACGCCACTTGTCGGTGAACTCGGTGTAGTTACTACTCCTGTTCCGGCAGTTACGGTCCATGTTCCGGTTCCTACTGTTGGTGTATTCGCTGCAAGTGTTGCTGTTGGACTACAAATAGTTTGATCTATACCTGCATTGGATGTAGTTGGTAATTGGTCAACATTGATGGTGATTGCATCAGCACTTGGAGTACATGTTCCGTTGGTGATAGTCCATACAAATGTATTTACGCCTGTTGTTAAACCGGTTACGCCGCTTGTCGGTGAACTCGGTGTAGTTACTACTCCTGTTCCTGCTGTTACGGTCCAAGCTCCGGTTCCGATTGCTGGTGTATTTGCTGCTAGTGTTGCTGTTGGGCTACAAATCGTTTGATCGATTCCTGCATTGGATGTCGTTGGTAACTGATCAACATTGATAGTGATCGCATCTGTGCTTGGTGTACAAGTTCCGTTAGTAATGGTCCAAACAAATGTATTTACTCCTGTTGTTAAGCCTGTCACACCACTTGTTGGTGAACTTGGTGTAGTTACTACTCCTGTTCCTGCTGTTACGGTCCAAGCTCCGGTTCCTACTGTTGGAGTATTGGCGGCAAGTGTTGCTGTTGGGCTACAAATAGTTTGATCGATGCCTGCATTGGATGTAGTTGGTAATTGATCAACATTAATAGTAATCGCATCGGTACTTGGTGTACATGTTCCATTGGTAATGGTCCATGTGAAAGTATTTACTCCGGTACTTAATCCGGTCACACCGCTTGTCGGTGAACTCGGTGTAGTTACTACTCCTGTTCCTGCTGTTACTGTCCAAGCTCCGGTTCCTACTGTTGGAGTATTGGCGGCAAGTGTTGCTGTTGGGCTACAAATAGTTTGATCGATGCCTGCATTGGATGTAGTTGGTAATTGATCAACATTAATAGTAATCGCATCGGTACTTGGTGTACATGTTCCATTGGTAATGGTCCATGTGAAAGTATTTACTCCGGTACTTAATCCGGTCACACCGCTTGTCGGTGAACTCGGTGTAGTTACTACTCCTGTTCCTGCTGTTACGGTCCATGCTCCGGTTCCGATTGCTGGTGTATTTGCTGCTAGTGTTGCTGTTGGGCTACAAATCGTTTGATCGATTCCTGCATTGGATGTCGTTGGTAACTGATCAACATTGATAGTGATAGCATCTGTGCTTGGTGTACATGTTCCGTTGGTAATGGTCCATGTGAAAGTATTTACCCCAGTTGTTAAGCCTGTCACTCCTGAGTTTGGATCTAATGGATCAGTTACAGTTGCAGTTCCTGCAGTTACCGTCCATGCGCCGGTTCCGATTACCGGAGTGTTTGCTGCTAATGTTGCTGTTGGGCTACAAATAGTTTGATCGATACCTGCATTGGATGCTGTTGGTAATTGATCAACATTAATAGTAATCGCATCGGTACTTGGTGTACAAGTTCCGTTAGTAATTGTCCAAACAAATGTATTTACACCTGTTGTTAATCCTGTCACACCACTTGTCGGTGAACTCGGTGTAGTTACTACTCCTGTTCCGGCTGTTACTGTCCATGCTCCCGTTCCTACTGTTGGAGTGTTTGCTGCTAATGTTGCTGTTGGGCTACAAATAGTTTGATCGATACCTGCATTGGATGCTGTTGGTAATTGATCAACATTAATAGTAATCGCATCGGTACTTGGTGTACATGTTCCATTGGTAATGGTCCATGTGAAAGTATTTACTCCGGTACTTAATCCGGTCACACCGCTTGTCGGTGAACTCGGTGTAGTTACTACTCCTGTTCCTGCTGTTACGGTCCATGCTCCGGTTCCGATTGTTGGAGTATTGGCGGCAAGTGTTGCTGTTGGGCTACAAATAGTTTGATCGATGCCTGCATTGGATGTCGTTGGTAATTGATCAACATTAATAGTAATCGCATCGGTACTTGGTGTACATGTTCCATTGGTAATTGTCCAAACAAATGTATTTACACCTGTTGTTAATCCTGTCACACCACTTGTTGGTGAACTTGGTGTAGTTACTACTCCTGTTCCGGCTGTTACTGTCCATGCTCCCGTTCCTACTGTTGGTGTATTCGCTGCAAGTGTTGCTGTTGGACTACAAATAGTTTGATCTATACCTGCATTGGATGTAGTTGGTAATTGGTCAACATTGATGGTGATTGCATCAGCACTTGGAGTACATGTTCCGTTGGTGATAGTCCATACAAATGTATTTACGCCTGTTGTTAAACCGGTTACGCCGCTTGTCGGTGAACTCGGTGTAGTTACTACTCCTGTTCCTGCTGTTACGGTCCAAGCTCCGGTTCCGATTGCTGGTGTATTTGCTGCTAGTGTTGCTGTTGGGCTACAAATCGTTTGATCGATGCCTGCATTGGATGTCGTTGGTAATTGATCAACATTAATAGTAATCGCATCGGTACTTGGTGTACATGTTCCATTGGTAATGGTCCAAACAAATGTATTTACTCCTGTTGTTAAGCCTGTCACACCACTTGTTGGTGAACTTGGTGTAGTTACTACTCCTGTTCCAGCTGTTACTGTCCAAGCTCCGGTTCCTACTGTTGGAGTATTGGCGGCAAGTGTTGCTGTTGGGCTACAAATAGTTTGATCGATGCCTGCATTGGATGTAGTTGGTAATTGATCAACATTAATAGTAATCGCATCGGTACTTGGTGTACATGTTCCATTGGTAATGGTCCATGTGAAAGTATTTACTCCGGTACTTAATCCGGTCACACCGCTTGTCGGTGAACTCGGTGTAGTTACTACTCCTGTTCCTGCTGTTACGCTCCATGCTCCGGTTCCGATTGCTGGTGTATTTGCTGCTAGTGTTGCTGTTGGGCTACAAATCGTTTGATCGATTCCTGCATTGGATGTCGTTGGTAACTGATCAACATTGATAGTGATAGCATCTGTGCTTGGTGTACATGTTCCGTTGGTGATCGTCCAAACAAATGTATTTACACCAGTACTTAATCCGGTCACACCACTTGTTGGTGAACTTGGTGTAGTTACTACTCCTGTTCCGGCTGTTACTGTCCATGATCCGGTTCCAACTACTGGAGTGTTCGCTGCTAGTGTTGCAGTCGGGCTGCAGATCGTTTGATCAATACCTGCATTAGCTACTGTTGGATTTTCATTAAACGTGATTGTAACATCATCAAAACTATCTGAACATGGAGGATTACTAATTGTCCATCTCAAAACATACGTGATTCCAAGAGTTCCTGTAAATATTGCTGTTGGATCAGAATTCAAACTAAAACTGCCTCCTGCACCACTGACAATCGACCAAATCCCACTTCCAATCAAAGGCGTATTTCCTGTAAGGAAAGTTGAGTTGATTCCACAGAGATTGATTTGATCAGCACCCGCATTTGCTAATGCGGGTGTCGCTGTGACTGTAACTTCGATATCATCAAAACTATCTATGCAAGGAGCATTAGAAATTGTCCAGCGAAATGTGTTTACTCCTAGTGACAAACCACTTACAGATGATAACGGAGAATTAATCGCAGTAAATGCTCCTGTTCCAGTTATAACTGTCCACGTACCAATTCCTATTACTGCATTGTTAGCAGCCATAGTTGCTGAGTTTCCGCAAATTATTTGATCACTTCCTGCATTTGATGTGGTTGGATTATTATTAAATGTAATTGTTACATCATCTGTGCTGCTAGTACAAGGTGCATTGGCAATTGTCCATCTCAATACATAAGTAGTTCCGAGTGTGCCAGTGAAGGTTGTTGCAGGATCTGTATTAAGTGCAAAGCTTCCTCCCGCTCCTGATATGATTGACCAAGTTCCGGTTCCTACCGTAGGGGTATTTGCTGCAAGTGTGGTACTTGTTACACCACAAAGGTTCGTTTGATCTGCTCCAGCATTTGATGTGGTTGGATTATTATTAAACGTAATTGTTACATCATCCGTTGAGCTGGTACAAGGTGCATTAGCAATCGTCCATCTTAATACATAAGTTGTTCCAAGTGTTCCTGTGAAGGTAGCTGCCGGATTGGTGTTTAAACTAAATGAACCTCCAACGCCACTTATTATGGTCCATGTTCCTGTGCCTAAGGTTGGTGTGTTAGCTGCAAGTGTTGTACTGGTTACTCCACAAAGATTGGTTTGATCAGCTCCTGCATTGGCTGTTGTTGGATTATTATTGAAGGTAATCGTTACATCATCCGTACTGCTTGTACAAGGTGCATTCGCAATCGTCCATCTTAATACATAAGTAGTTCCGAGTGTTCCTGTGAAGGTGGTAGCTGGATCTGTGTTAAGCGCAAAACTTCCTCCCACTCCACTTATGATTGTCCATGTTCCTGTGCCATTTGTTGGTGCGTTTGCTGCAAGTGCGGTTGAGGTTACTCCACAAAGATTCGTTTGATCAGCTCCTGCATTTGAAGTTGTTGGGTTATTATTAAAAGTAATTGTTACATCATCTGTACTACTGGTACAAGGTGCATTGGCGATTGTCCATCTCAATACATATGTTGTTCCGAGTGTTCCGGTGAAGGTTGCTGCAGGATTGGTGTTTAAACTAAATGAACCTCCAACACCAGATATGATTGACCATGTTCCTGTTCCTATTGTTGGGGTATTTGCTGTTAAGGTAGTTGAGGTTACACCGCAAAGATTCGTTTGATCCGCTCCTGCATTTGACGTGGTTGGATTATTATTAAATGTAATTGTTACATCATCGGTACTACTTGTACAAGGTGCATTGGCGATTGTCCATCTCAATACATAAGTAGTTCCGAGCGTTCCTGTGAAAGTCGCTGCCGGATTGGTGTTTAAACTAAATGAACCTCCAACGCCACTTATAATAGTCCAGGTTCCTGTTCCTACGGTTGGTGTGTTGGCTGCAAGTGCGGTTGATGTTACTCCACAAAGATTGGTTTGATCAGCTCCTGCATTGGCGGTTGTTGGATTATTATTAAAGGTGATGGTTACATCATCAGTGCTGCTGGTACAAGGTGCATTGGCGATTGTCCATCTTAATACATATGTTGTCCCTAAAGTTCCGGTGAAAGTTGTTGTCGGATCTGTGTTAAGTGCAAAGCTTCCACCTGCTCCAGATATGATTGACCAAGTTCCTGTTCCTACAGTTGGGGTATTTGCTGCAAGTGTTGTACTTGTAACTCCACAAAGATTTACTTGATCCGCTCCTGCATTTGATGTGGTTGGATTATTATTAAAAGTAATTGTTACATCATCCGTTGAGCTGGTACAAGGTGCATTAGCAATCGTCCATCTCAATACATATGTTGTTCCTAAAGTTCCGGTGAAAGTTGTTGTCGGATCTGTATTAAGTGCAAAGCTTCCTCCCGCTCCAGATACGATTGACCAAGTTCCTGCTCCTACGGTTGGTGTGTTGGCTGTAAGTGCGGTTGAGGTTACTCCACAAAGATTGGTTTGGTCTGCGCCGGCATTGGCTGTTGTTGGATTATTATTAAAAGTAATTGTTACATCATCCGTTGAGCTGGTACAAGGTGCATTGGCTATTGTCCATCTTAATACATAAGTTGTTCCAAGTGTTCCGGTGAAGGTGGTAGCTGGATCTGTGTTAAGTACAAAACTTCCTCCCACTCCACTTATGATTGTCCAAGTTCCAGTTCCTACTGTTGGAGTGTTGGCTGCAAGTGTTGTTGAAGTTACTCCACAAAGATTTACTTGATCTGCTCCTGCATTTGAAGTGGTTGGATTATTATTAAAAGTAATGTTTACATCATCTGTACTACTTGTACAAGGTGCATTGGCAATCGTCCATCTCAATACATAAGTGGTTCCGAGTGTTCCTGTGAAGGTCGCTGCCGGATTGGTATTTAAACTAAATGAACCGCCAACTCCACTGATGATTGTCCATGTTCCTGTGCCATTTGTTGGAGCGTTTGCGGCAAGTGTTGTACTGGTTACGCCACAAAGATTTACTTGATCCGCTCCTGCATTGGCGGTAGTTGGATTATTATTAAAGGTAATTGTTACATCATCCGTTGAGCTGGTACAAGGTGCATTAGCAATCGTCCATCTTAATACATAAGTTGTTCCGAGTGTTCCGGTGAAGGTCGCTGCAGGATTGGTGTTTAAACTAAATGAACCGCCTACTCCACTAATGATTGTCCATGTTCCTGCTCCTACGGTTGGTGTGTTGGCTGCAAGTGTTGTTGATGTTACGCCACAAAGATTTACTTGATCTGCTCCTGCATTTGAAGTGGTTGGATTATTATTAAAAGTAATGGTTACATCATCTGTACTACTTGTACAAGGTGCATTAGCAATCGTCCATCTCAATACATAAGTGGTTCCGAGTGTTCCGGTGAAGGTGGTAGCTGGATCTGTGTTAAGTGCAAAACTTCCTCCCACTCCAGATACGATTGACCAAGTTCCTGCTCCTACGGTTGGTGTGTTGGCTGCAAGTGTTGTTGAAGCTACTCCACAAAGATTTACTTGATCTGCTCCGGCATTAGCTGTTGTTGGATTATTGTTGAAGGTGATGGTTACATCATCCGTTGAGCTGGTACATGGTGCATTGGCGATTGTCCATCTTAATACATATGTTGTCCCTAAAGTTCCGGTGAAAGTTGTTGTCGGATCTGTATTAAGTGCAAAGCTTCCTCCCACTCCGCTTATGATTGTCCAAGTTCCTATTCCATTGGTTGGAGCGTTTGCAGCAAGTATTGTACTGGTTACACCACAAAGATTGGTTTGATCAGCTCCTGCATTGGCGGTTGTTGGATTATTATTAAAAGTAATGGTTACATCATCTGTACTACTGGTACAAGGTGCATTGGCGATTGTCCATCTCAATACATAAGTTGTTCCGAGCGTTCCGGTGAAGGTGGTAGCTGGATCTGTGTTAAGTACAAAACTTCCTCCCACTCCACTTATGATTGTCCAAGTTCCAGTTCCTACTGTTGGAGTGTTGGCTGCAAGTGTTGTTGAAGTTACTCCACAAAGATTTACTTGATCTGCTCCTGCATTTGAAGTGGTTGGATTATTATTAAACGTAATGTTTACATCATCTGTACTACTTGTACAAGGTGCATTGGCAATCGTCCATCTTAATACATAAGTTGTTCCTAATGTTCCGGTGAAGGTCGCTGCAGGATTGGTATTTAAACTAAATGATCCTCCCACTCCGCTTATTATGGTCCAAGTTCCTATTCCATTGGTTGGTGCGTTTGCTGCAAGTGTTGTACTTGTTACACCACAAAGATTGGTTTGATCAGCTCCTGCATTGGCGGTTGTTGGATTATTATTAAAGGTAATTGTTACATCATCCGTTGAGCTGGTACAAGGTGCATTAGCAATCGTCCATCTTAATACATAAGTTGTTCCGAGTGTTCCGGTGAAGGTCGCTGCAGGATTGGTGTTTAAACTAAATGAACCGCCTACTCCACTAATGATTGTCCATGTTCCTGCTCCTACGGTTGGTGTGTTGGCTGCAAGTGTTGTTGAAGCTACTCCACAAAGATTTACTTGATCTGCTCCGGCATTAGCTGTTGTTGGATTATTGTTGAAGGTGATGGTTACATCATCCGTTGAGCTGGTACATGGTGCATTGGCGATTGTCCATCTTAATACATAAGTTGTTCCGAGTGTTCCGGTGAAGGTTGCTGCAGGATTGGTATTTAAACTAAATGAACCACCAACTCCGCTTATAATAGTCCATGTTCCTGTGCCATTTGTAGGTGCGTTTGCAGCAAGTGTTGTTGATGTTACACCACAAATGTTCGTTTGATCTGCCCCTGCATTGGATGTTGTTGGATTATTATTAAACGTAATCGTTACATCATCCGTTGAGCTGGTACAAGGTGCATTAGCAATCGTCCATCTTAATACATAAGTGGTTCCGAGTGTTCCTGTGAAGGTGGTAGCTGGATCTGTGTTAAGTGCAAAGCTTCCACCTGCTCCAGATATGATTGACCATGTTCCTGTTCCTATTGCCGGTGCATTTGCTGTTAAGGTAGTTGAGGTTACACCGCAAAGATTCGTTTGATCCGCTCCTGCATTTGATGTGGTTGGATTATTATTAAATGTAATTGTTACATCATCCGCACTACTTGTGCAAGGTGCATTGGCGATCGTCCATCTTAATACATAAGTGGTTCCGAGTGTTCCTGTGAAGGTGGTAGCTGGATCTGTGTTAAGTGCAAAGCTTCCACCTGCTCCAGATATGATTGACCATGTTCCTGTTCCTATTGCCGGTGCATTTGCTGTTAAGGTAGTTGAGGTTACACCGCAAAGATTCGTTTGATCCGCTCCTGCATTTGATGTGGTTGGATTATTATTAAATGTAATTGTTACATCATCCGCACTACTTGTGCAAGGTGCATTGGCGATCGTCCATCTTAATACATAAGTGGTTCCGAGTGTTCCTGTGAAAGTGGTAGCTGGATCTGTGTTAAGTGCAAAGCTTCCACCTGCTCCAGATATGATTGACCAAGTTCCTGTTCCTACTGTTGGGGTATTTGCTGCAAGTGCGGTACTTGTTACACCACAAAGGTTCGTTTGATCTGCTCCTGCATTTGCTGTGGTTGGATTATTATTAAATGTAATTGTTACATCATCGGTACTGCTGGTACAAGGTGCATTGGCAATTGTCCATCTCAAAACATAAGTAGTTCCGAGCGTTCCGGTGAAGGTGGTAGCTGGATCTGTGTTAAGTGCAAAACTTCCTCCCACTCCAGATACGATTGACCAAGTTCCTGCTCCTACGGTTGGTGTGTTGGCTGCAAGTGTTGTTGAAGCTACTCCACAAAGATTTACTTGGTCTGCTCCGGCATTAGCTGTTGTTGGATTATTGTTGAAGGTGATGGTTACATCATCCGTTGAGCTGGTACATGGTGCATTGGCGATTGTCCATCTTAATACATATGTTGTCCCTAAAGTTCCGGTGAAAGTTGTTGTCGGATCTGTATTAAGTGCAAAGCTTCCTCCCACTCCGCTTATGATTGTCCAAGTTCCTATTCCATTGGTTGGAGCGTTTGCAGCAAGTATTGTACTGGTTACACCACAAAGATTGGTTTGATCAGCTCCTGCATTGGCGGTTGTTGGATTATTATTAAAAGTAATGGTTACATCATCTGTACTACTGGTACAAGGTGCATTGGCAATTGTCCATCTCAATACATAAGTTGTTCCGAGTATTCCGGTGAAGGTCGCTGCAGGATTGGTGTTTAAACTAAATGAACCGCCAACTCCACTTATTATGGTCCATGTTCCTGTGCCATTTGTTGGTGCGTTTGCAGCAAGTGTTGTTGATGTTACACCACAAAGATTTACTTGATCTGCCCCTGCATTTGATGTGGTTGGATTATTATTGAAAGTAATCGTTACATCATCCGTACTACTTGTACAAGGTGCATTGGCAATCGTCCATCTTAATACATAAGTAGTTCCAAGTGTTCCTGTGAAAGTGGTAGCTGGATCTGTGTTAAGTGAAAAGCTTCCACCTGCTCCAGATATGATTGACCAAGTTCCTGTTCCTACTGTTGGGGTATTTGCTGCAAGTGTGGTACTTGTTACGCCACAAAGGTTCGTTTGATCTGCACCTGCGTTTGCTGTTGTTGGATTATTGTTGAAGGTGATGGTTACATCATCCGTTGAGCTGGTACAAGGTGCATTAGCAATCGTCCATCGCAATACATAAGTTGTTCCAAGTGTTCCTGTGAAGGTTGCTGCCGGATTGGTGTTCAAACTAAATGAACCCCCAACTCCAGATATGATTGTCCAAGTTCCAGTTCCTACTGTCGGTGTGTTGGCTGCAAGTGCGGTTGATGTTACTCCACAAAGGTTCGTTTGGTCTGCTCCTGCATTTGATGTGGTTGGATTATTATTAAACGTAATTGTTACATCATCCGTTGAGCTGGTACAAGGTGCATTAGCAATCGTCCATCTCAATACATAAGTTGTTCCTAATGTTCCGGTAAAGGTCGCTGCAGGATTGGTGTTTAAACTAAATGAACCGCCTACTCCACTAATGATTGTCCATGTTCCTGTGCCATTTGTTGGAGCGTTTGCCGCAAGTGTTGTGCTGGTTACGCCACAAAGATTTACTTGATCCGCTCCTGCATTTGATGTGGTTGGATTATTATTAAAAGTAATTGTTACATCATCTGTACTACTGGTACAAGGTGCATTGGCGATTGTCCATCTTAATACATAAGTTGTTCCGAGTATTCCGGTGAAGGTCGCTGCAGGATTGGTGTTTAAACTAAATGAACCACCAACTCCGCTTATAATTGTCCAAGTTCCGGTTCCTACTGTAGGTGAGTTAGCTGCAAGTGTTGTACTTGTTACTCCGCAAAGATTTAATTGATCCGCTCCTGCAATTGATGTGGTTGGATTATTATTAAAAGTAATTGTTACATCATCTGTACTACTGGTACAAGGTGCATTGGCGATTGTCCATCTCAATACATAAGTTGTTCCGAGTGTTCCGGTGAAGGTCGCTGCAGGATTGGTATTTAAACTAAATGAACCACCAACTCCGCTTATAATAGTCCATGTTCCTGTGCCATTTGTAGGTGCGTTTGCTGCAAGTGTTGTGCTGGTTACGCCACAAAGATTTACTTGATCTGCGCCTGCATTGGATGTTGTTGGATTATTATTAAATGTAATCGTTACATCATCCGTACTACTTGTACAAGGTGCATTGGCAATCGTCCATCTCAATACATATGTTGTTCCAAGTGTTCCTGTGAAGGTTGCTGCAGGATTGGTATTTAAACTAAATGAACCACCAACTCCACTTATTATGGTCCATGTTCCTGTGCCATTTGTTGGTGCGTTTGCAGCAAGTGTTGTTGATGTTACACCACAAAGATTTACTTGATCTGCCCCTGCATTTGATGTGGTTGGATTATTATTGAAAGTAATCGTTACATCATCCGTGCTGCTAGTACAAGGTGCATTGGCAATCGTCCATCTTAATACATAAGTGGTTCCAAGTGTTCCTGTGAAGGTTGCTGCAGGATTGGTATTTAAACTAAATGAACCACCAACTCCGCTTATTATGGTCCACGTTCCTGTGCCATTTGTTGGTGTATTTGCTGCAAGTGTTGTGCTGGTTACTCCGCAAAGATTTACTTGATCTGCGCCTGCATTTGATGTGGTTGGATTATTATTAAAAGTAATTGTTACATCATCTGTACTACTGGTACAAGGTGCATTGGCGATTGTCCATCTTAAAACATAAGTAGTTCCAAGTGTTCCTGTGAAAGTGGTAGCTGGATCTGTGTTAAGTGCAAAGCTTCCTCCCACTCCGCTTATTATGGTCCACGTTCCTGTGCCATTTGTTGGTGTATTCGCTGCAAGTGTTGTTGAGGTTACACCGCAAAGATTCGTTTGATCCGCTCCTGCATTTGATGTGGTTGGATTATTATTAAAAGTAATTGTTACATCATCTGTACTACTGGTGCAAGGTGCATTGGCGATTGTCCATCTTAAAACATAAGTAGTTCCAAGTGTTCCTGTGAAGGTAGCTGCCGGGTTGGTATTTAAACTAAATGAACCACCAACTCCGCTTATAATAGTCCATGTTCCTGTGCCATTTGTTGGAGCGTTTGCTGCAAGTGTTGTGCTGGTTACGCCACAAAGATTTACTTGATCTGCGCCTGCATTTGATGTGGTTGGATTATTATTAAAAGTAATTGTTACATCATCTGTACTACTGGTGCAAGGTGCATTCGCAATCGTCCATCTCAATACATATGTTGTTCCAAGTGTTCCTGTGAAGGTTGCTGCAGGATTGGTATTTAAACTAAATGAACCACCAACTCCGCTTATAATAGTCCATGTTCCTGTGCCATTTGTTGGTGCGTTTGCAGCAAGTGTTGTTGATGTTACACCACAAAGATTTACTTGATCTGCCCCTGCATTTGATGTGGTTGGATTATTATTGAAAGTAATCGTTACATCATCCGTGCCGCTAGCACAAGGTGCATTGGCAATCGTCCATCTTAATACATAAGTAGTTCCAAGTGTTCCTGTGAAAGTGGTAGCTGGATCTGTGTTAAGTGCAAAGCTTCCACCTGCTCCAGATATGATTGACCAAGTTCCTGTTCCTACTGTTGGGGTATTTGCTGCAAGTGTGGTACTTGTTACGCCACAAAGGTTCGTTTGATCTGCACCTGCGTTTGCTATTGTTGGATTATTGTTGAAGGTGATGGTTACATCATCCGTTGAGCTGGTACAAGGTGCATTAGCAATCGTCCATCGCAATACATAAGTTGTTCCAAGTGTTCCTGTGAAGGTTGCTGCCGGATTGGTGTTCAAACTAAATGAACCACCAACTCCAGATATGATTGTCCAAGTTCCAGTTCCTACTGTCGGTGTGTTGGCAGCAAGTGTTGTGCTTGTTACGCCACAAAGATTTATTTGATCTGCACCTGCGTTCGAGGTGGTTGGATTATTATTAAATGTAATAGTTACATCATCCGTACTATTTGTACAAGGTGCATTGGCAATCGTCCATCTTAATACATAAGTGGTTCCGAGTGTTCCGGTGAAGGTCGCTGCAGGATTGGTGTTTAAACTAAATGAACCTCCAACGCCACTTATAATAGTCCAGGTTCCTGTGCCATTTGTTGGAGCGTTTGCCGCAAGTGTTGTGCTGGTTACGCCACAAAGATTTACTTGATCTGCGCCTGCATTTGATGTGGTTGGATTATTATTAAAAGTAATTGTTACATCATCTGTACTACTGGTACAAGGTGCATTGGCGATTGTCCATCTTAAAACATAAGTAGTTCCAAGTGTTCCTGTGAAAGTGGTAGCTGGATCTGTGTTAAGTGCAAAGCTTCCTCCCACTCCGCTTATTATGGTCCACGTTCCTGTGCCATTTGTTGGTGTATTCGCTGCAAGTGTTGTTGAGGTTACACCGCAAAGATTTACTTGATCCGCTCCTGCATTTGATGTGGTTGGATTATTATTAAATGTAATCGTTACATCATCTGTGCTGTTGGTACAAGGTGCATTGGCGATTGTCCATCTCAATACATAAGTTGTTCCGAGTGTTCCTGTGAAGGTCGCTGCCGGATTGGTGTTTAAACTAAATGAACCTCCAACGCCACTTATAATAGTCCAGGTTCCTGTTCCTATGGTTGGTGTGTTTGCTGCAAGTGTTGTTGATGTTACTCCGCAAAGATTTACTTGATCCGCTCCTGCATTTGAAGTTGTTGGATTATTATTAAAAGTAATTGTTACATCATCCGTTGAACTGGTACAAGGTGCATTAGCAATCGTCCATCTCAATACATAAGTGGTTCCGAGTGTTCCTGTGAAGGTCGCTGCCGGATTGGTATTTAAACTAAATGAACCGCCAACTCCACTGATGATTGTCCATGTTCCTGTGCCATTTGTTGGAGCGTTTGCGGCAAGTGTTGTACTGGTTACGCCACAAAGATTTACTTGATCCGCTCCTGCATTCGCGGTAGTTGGATTATTGTTGAAGGTGATGGTTACATCATCGGTTGAGTTACCACAAGTTAAGGTAGAAATTGTCCAGCGCAAAACATAAGTTGTACCTGCTGTTCCACTAAAATTTGAGGTTGCGCTTGCGGTATTTGCAAATGACCCACCGGTGCCACTAATAATAGACCATGCTCCGGTACCAATTGTTGGAGTGTTGGCAGTTAAAGCCACAATTGTTAATCCACAAGTTGACAACCCTGTTTGATCTGCTCCAGCGTTGGCTGTTGTAGGATTCGCAGCCAAAGTAACATTTACATCATCGGAAGAGGTACATCCAGAAGAAGTTCGTGTTCTGGTCCATCTTAAAACATAGCTAACTCCACTTGTTCCTGTATAATTAGAGCTTGAGGAAGTTGCATTAGAAAAAGAACCTGCTGGTGAACCCGAAACAATAGTCCATAACCCGGTATGACCTCCTCCTGGACCATTGCCATTCAGAGCAGTGGTAACAGTACCACAAGCAGTTGTGATATCCGTGCCAGCATTTGCATTATTAGCAAGTTGAAGTATATTAATGGCAACATCATCTGTGCTCGTGCAACCACCGTTTGTAATTGTCCACCTTAAAACATAATTGGTATTTGAAGTTCCGGTAAAAGTTGTTGTTGGATTAGAGGCAAGGGCAAAACTGCCACCTGCACCTGATACAATACTCCATGCTCCTGTTCCTACCAAAGGAGTGTTGGCAGCTAAAACAACATTTAATAAACATACACTTTGGTCAGTGCCCGCATTTGAAGCTGTTGGGGCCGTATTAAAATTAATATCAACGTCATCTGTAACTGTTGGACAAGAAGGTGTGGTCACCGTCCATCTTAACGTATAAGATGTACCGGCTGCTCCTGTAAAAGTAGAAGAGGCACTGGATGCATTAGAAAAGGAACCACCAACACCGCTAATTACTGTCCAAGCACCAACAGAAGGAAGAGTTGGATTATTGGCGGCTAACGTTGTATTTGTTCCACAAATATTCTGGTCGGGCCCCGCGTTAGCAGTTATTCCTGTTGAAAGCGCGATGCTTACATCATCTGTACTTGCTGTACAGGGAGCGTTTGCAATGGTCCAACGTAAAACATAGGTAACACCCGCGGTTCCGGTAAAGGTAGCTGTTGGATTGGTGTTTAAGCTAAAGCTTCCACCCGCTCCACTAATTATACTCCAAGTACCTGTTCCAATTATGGGTGTATTCGCACCAAGCACAACACTTGTTAAACAACTTGATTGATCGCTTCCGGCATTAGACGTAGTAGGGTTTTGGTTAAATGTTATAAGCACATCATCTGTGCTGGAAGCACAGCCTGTTGAAATTGTCCAACGAAGTGTGTAAGCACTTCCGGCCGTACCCGAAAATGTCGTATTTCTTACTGCCGCATTTGCAAAAGAACCACCGGTTCCGGATACTATTGTCCAGGCTCCTACTCCGCTGGTTGGATTATTTGCCGCAAGTGTTACACTGGTGAGCCCGCAAGTTGCAGCTGCAGTTTGGTCTGGTCCGGCATTGGAAGTGGTTGGCGCAGTTGCAAACGATATTGCTACATCATCCTGAGAGTTAAAACAAGGACTGTTATTTATACTCCATCTTAAGGTGTAGGATGTTCCGGCTGTTCCAGTGAAGGTAGACGTTTCACTATTCACAGAAGTTACCGCACCTCCCGCACCGGCAATTATTGACCATGTTCCGGTTTTAGGTGAAGCACTGTTTGCAGCCAGAGTAGCTGATGTTCCACAAACACTCGCTTGGTCAGGTCCGGCGTTTGCCGTTATCTGTGCATTAAAAGTTATATTAACATCATCAGAGCTAGACCCACAAGCATTTGTTAAAGTCCATCTAACCACATAAGCAGTTCCCGACACTCCCGTGAGGGTTGTATTATAAGCAGTTGCATCCGCAAAAGAACCACCTGCCCCGCTTACAATTGTCCATAATCCGGTAGATCCCGAAGGAACGTTACCGGCCAAAGTCAATGTTGTTACTGTACAGGTTAATCCGTTTGTTTGATCGGGGCCTGCATTGGCAGTTGGAGTATTGGGTAGAATAATGGTAACATCATCAGTCGATGTACCACAGGTTGTACTGGTAATTGTCCATCTCAATACATAAGTTCTTCCTGCTGTTCCGGTAAACGTTGCACTTGGATTAGTAGCTAATGAAAAACTTCCGCCGGTCCCGGAAATTACGGACCATGCCCCTGTATTTGATCCTGTTGGACTATTTGCTGCAAGCGTTGCAGTAGTCGCATTGCATGGTCGTGTTTGGTCAGGACCTGCATTTGCTGTATTGGGTTGAGTTGGAAAGGTTACAACAACATCATCAGTTGAACTCGCACAGGGTGCATTAGAAATAGTCCACCTTAAGGTATATGCTGTTGCAGATGAACCGCTAAATGTTGATGTCGGCGAATTTAGTGATGCAATAGTACCTCCAGCTCCACTAATTATACTCCATGTCCCAGTGCCTATGGTTGGTGTATTTCCGGCAAGTGAAGCACTCAATCCACACAAAGTTGCTCCACTCTGATCTGGTCCTGCGTTTGCAGCTGGAGAAGGATTAGCAACTAAGTTAATTACAACATCGTCAGAAGAAGTACAACCGGAAGCAGTCCTTGTTAATGTCCATCTTAAAGTATAAGATACCCCTGCGGTTCCATTAAAGGTAGTATTGTTTGTTGTATTCGATACAAATGAACCTCCAACACCCGAAACAACTGTCCATAAACCGGTATGTCCAACTGATGTATTTCCTGCCAATGTAGCACTTGCAGCACATACACTTTGGTCGGGACCGGCATTTGAAGCTGTTGCGGCTGCTCCTAAACTGAAAGAAATTAAAACATCATCAAATGTGGTTCCGCACGGAACTCCAGCTGTTATGGTCCATCTAAGTGTATAGCTTGAACCTGCAACGCCTGTAAATGTTGAGGTAGGTGAACTTGGTGTGGTTACACTTCCGCCCACACCGGCAATAATCGTCCATAAACCAGCTCCTATTTGTGGATTATTTGCTGCTAAAGTGGCTGTAGTTCCACAAAGACCTAAAGTTTGGTCGGGGCCGGCAGCTGCACTATTACAAACCCTAACGTCTTCATTACTTGAGGAAGCAGAATTGTAATTCGATCCGCCAACGGTTCCACCAACTGAATAAGTTCCACCCGGACTTACTGTTGCACTACCTACAGTTCTGGTAGGGTCCGTAAACGAAACTGTTGCAGGATTTTGAAACAATCCATTGTTAACCAATGCTGAATATGCTGCTGTAAAAGTAAGTGTTACACTGGCCCCTCCGGGAATTGTGAATGAACCCCAAGCCGGAGCAGTTGAGCCAACTGTTGGATTTGTAGTACTTGGACGAGTGGCCGGTATGGTGCCCCCAAGAACAACTGAACTCGTTCCATTAAATGTTATGGTACCGGAAGTGGGGGTAGGTAAATTATCAGAAATTGTTACTCCTGCAGCAGCACCGGCTCCTGCGGCATTTGAAACCACTATTTCGTAGGTAGCATTTGCTAAAGGGTCAATTGGTCCGGGTGTTGATGTTGATTTTGTTACTGTAAGTACAGGCAAACATGCTGACCCACTTACACCATTAGGAATGTTATCATTTGATGCACTAAAATTGGCAAATCCAACTGTACTGGCTTGCGCACCATAAACGTTTCCAGAAAAAGTAACTCCATTTGTTCCTTGAGCAGTTGATGAGCCTGCTGAAATTGTACCGTTGGAATATATTACGCCGCCGCCACCGCCGCCGCCGGGACCATGATCGGCACCACCACCTGTATTAGAACCACCATCACCGCCACGCGCTGTCACCGTTATATTTGCTAATCCAGCAGTATTTGCCGCTGTAAAAATTACTGAACCTCCTGCACCGCCCCCACCACTTGCATCATTGCTGGGAGTCATACCTGGAGCTACTCCATCAGCATTTATATTTCCAGTTCCTGACACTGAACCTGTTCTCAACATAACAATCCCACCTCCGGCACCTCCGCTGGATGCAAACCCTGAACCTGGTGTACCTGTTCCATTATTTGAAGTGCCCGCTCCGGCACCTCCACCCATAACTAATCGGCTATTCGCTACAGATGCAAATGCTGCTCCGCCATCGCCACCCGGTATGGGTGCATTATTCCAAGCGTTACCCCCACGACCTCCAGCACTAAAATTTCCGCCACCACCACCACCGGAGTTTTGATCATTTGAGGTTGGATTACCATCTGTTCCGCCTCCACCGGCATTTCCGGGAGCGCCTCGGCCATAGCTACCCAATGGGTAACCTTCAACTGTGTTATCCAATAAAGCTCCTGCATTGTTTAAATACCTTGGCGTTCCAGCAATACCCTCCCCTTTAGAACCATTGGCATTTTGAGTTGCAAGGGTAATATAATCCGTATTAAAAGTTCCGGCAGCTCCTCCCAATTGTCTACCTCCCCCTCCTCTAAATCCTCTGCCTGCTACACTGATTGTAAAACCTGCAAAATTCATATTCCCCGAAACATCCATTGCAAATACTCCACCTTTGGCGCCATCCCAGGCCTGAGTTGTAATATTTCCGGTAAGTGTTACGCTTGAATATTGTGGTACGCGAATTACTTGAAATCTATAATTCCCATAATAGGGTGCTGAAGCTGTACTTGCATTTTTGCTTACATAATAATTGGTTAATGGGTTTTGCAAATTCAATGTTCCTCCGGCAGCGGTAACTGTATTTGTTGCAATTCCATATTCATATTTTCCTGCAATATAATCTGTACCTGAAGTAGAATTTCCAGCACCCGGAATACCCGCGACACCATCCCCATAGGAATTTAAATTTGAAGTATTAATCCTAACCCCTTGCATCTGGATAATTAACACCAAGTCACCTGCGGTAATAGAAGTTCCACTTGTTGCCCCCAATGCAATTGAGCTTGCTCCTGCAGCTACCGAATCGGGTACTGCCGAAGGGAAATATGTATTAACGCTAGCACTTGGCGTTGCCGGTCCATCAGACCCAGGCAAACCACATATTTGCGCTAAGGTTCTTGTGGATAAAAATAATAGGGTGCTGAAAAGTAGAAATGTTTTCGGTAGTAGACGTGTAATTTTCAAGCTCATATAAAATGTTTTGCGCGTAAGTATTTCCATTAAAACTTAAAAGAACTTCGAGTTTTAACTAATATTATTTTGTAAAATGGTAAGATTCACAAGTTTAAGTAATTTAAGCTTTTTTAACAAGGATAATTATCAAGTATTTTTATTTAATCGAATCTTCTTCGATGAAATGTCGAATTATTTGCTCCAATAACATTTCATTTCAAATGATTACGAAATCGAAAAATACTTAACAAGTTTAAGCATTATAAAAAAGTTAGATTTTACTCAAAAAATAACTTATGAAAATGCAACTGTTAATTTCCTTAACCGTTTACTTTAAAAAGGTGAGATGTATTAATTTTAAAGGGATGGAAGTGTTTGTGAAGAAATCAATTTAGACACATTATTTTATTAACAAAATCTAAAATAATTTATTCAATTACAAGCTTTTTGCTGATTGATTTATCGGAAAAATAACCAACCACGTAATAGACACCTTTGGGTAAATCAGCGTTCGGATTTATTGCCTTTGCAACCTGTCCATTATCACTTGTAATAACAACTTTTGAGTAAACCATATTCCCAAAAATATCTAATAATACAATTAAGAATTCTTCTCGATTTCCAGCCTTCACACTAACATTAATATTTCCTACATCGGTAGGATTGGGATAAACATTCATTTCCAAATTTCTCTCCTCTTCATTTTTCACTGCGGTAATATTAATGGAGGAAATAACAATATCATCAAGGTGTAAATCGTAATCGTTTGTATTATCAATACTTCCATCACATGCAACAAATGCAATCTTCACTTCTTGTCCGGAATACGCAGAGAGCGAAATCGTTTTTTGTGTAAGAATATTATTTAATCCCGACGAAGAAGTAAGCGTCATCAAGTTCGTCCAAGTCGCTCCACAATCAGTCGAAATTTTTACAAATAGGGCATCATCTGATCCCATAGTGTCGCTTTGATTTACGGAGTTGTAGTTTGTAACTGCAACTGAAAATTTCAAATTAGAGTTATTCTCAATATTCAAATTATCACTCATCATCCATTCGAATGCCGTGTTCGAAAATAAATTTACTCGAGCAGATACATTTCCAATTCCTCCTAAATTGTTTTGTGAAACCCAATTCGAAGAAGTACCTCCTGGAATTGCTCCTGTTGCCTCATGCCAAACAACTGCTGTATTTGACAAATTATTCCCTGAGTATCCACTAAAATTGACCGATTGCGGCAAACTTGCAGCAACAGTTGTACTGCGCTTTTGAGCTGGCATTGCATCGTTCTGGATATCCCCATCACCGGCAACAGAAGCACTTGCTAAAAAAGTGTAATTGCCGGTTGTTGACATGTTATATGAATTGCTAACCACAATATTCATACTCGTAAAGGGAGCCAGAGTACCTGAATTAACAAGCTTTGCCGGAAATATTATTGGATTAACGCCAACTACATTACTTGAAAGAGTTAACGGATTAGATGCAAAATTTAACGTGTTAGAACCAAAATTTTTAATCTTTACAACAACTTGTTCGGCACTACTAAAACAACTTCCTTGTTGAGGTGAAACCAACTCAACAGCTCCCACATTTATGGGAAGTGGTGCTACAATATTTACTAAATAGTCCTCTGTTTCGCCCCAGGAGTATGCGCTGCAAGGTGAATTATTAGCCGAACCCCCCTCAATTAAAACAACCCGCATACGGGTAAATCCTATACTTGAATTTAAAGGAATTTCAACAGCGCCGCTTACTGTATTATTTCCTGCACCGGCATCGGTTTGTGCATTAAAAGCACGCTCGCTATAGGCATCAAAAACACCATCACGATTGTAATCTATAAATACATTGACCCAACAAGGATAAAACGTTCCATAACTAATTTGTGATACCGAAAGTGGGTAATTGCTGCCTTGACTTACTGTAATTGCCGGAAGGTTTGTATAATCGGTGTACGTATGTGTTGCAGCCGGATTATTTGTTACCGGATTTGCACTTCCATTTGAATGAGAAGCAAAACTTACATTGCCAATATCATCATCATTCACATTTGTTGCGCCCGAATTGCAATAACAATTTATCCATTTTTTTAGCTTAATCTGTTTGGCTGCTGATACCGTCGAAGCTCCACCACAACTCAACTCACAACGATAATACATTTTGGTAGTTTGCGTGCTGGTAAGGGATGCATTAGTTGCTCCGTTAATTGCACTAAAGTTAATGTTATCTGCAGAGGATTGCCACTGATAGGTTTGTCCCATACCTGCAGTATTTCCAGTTAAGGTTAGATTGAATGCCTCCCCAAGGCAAACCGAATCGAGCAAGCATTGCGTTGTCCCTGCAACCGGAGGATTGGTGCAAGGAGTAAAAGATTGCGGTGTCCAAGTATACATTAATCCACTTTGAGGAAAACAAGTGGTTGAAATGCTGGATGTCGCCGCATTTGATGCACCAACTGAACTGCTATTCCAATCGCTTGAAACATTTCTGTTCGAAAAATCAGTATTGTCTGAACCCCTTAAACCAACTTCACACGTTCCCGGACTTGCACCACTCATTGTAAATGCTCCGTACACAAAAGAAATTGCGTTTGTTCCCTCTGTCAATTTAATTTGAAAGGTATACACCGGGTTAGCTCCCAGTGAGGTTCCTCTCCAATTTAAAAATTGAATGGTAAAAACCCTGCTTCCAACAGCTCCGGTTACTTCGGTACGCATTTCACCGCAAGGTGCAATTACCCTAGGTTTTAATGCACGCCCAAACGCTGAAGCCACACCATCAATTATTCCCGATCCGGAAAGATTTGTTCCGTGTGAAATAGGATTTGTTTCTGAAACCAAAGGTTGACCTGTGCCAAACCAAATAAATCCATTCGAGTTAATTCCAACAGAAGTATAGGTTGCACCTTTAAAAACAAAATTGAATCCAATTACTTGATTGAGATAGTTTTGATCGGATGCAGGCGGACATCCAACATTAGAACGCACCAAATTGCCCCCTGTGAGCGTTGTAAAAGTTCCAATCGATTGTGAAAAGGAATAGGAACTAACTTGCGCTTTAGTTGAAAATGGGTGAATCAGGAATAGCGATAACAGGAAGGACAGCGTCCTCATCCAATTAGCCATGCCTTCCCCCTGCGCTTTCATCGTTTCTATCTTTTGATTCAACTTTTACTTTTGACTTAACCTGTTTGTTCCTCTTACGAAAGAAATGGCAAATGGTTTTATGTTTTTATCAAACGCTTGTCCCATTCTGCGAATATAACTCTTAGGCTTAAATATTGGGAAAAATGAATAAACTTTTTCCGCCGAACGAAATTCAATTTTTCCATTAACTTTGTTTTATGTTGAAAAAAACAATCCTTCCTTTACTTTTGCTGCTGATAGCTAGGGTACATGCTCAGGACATACACTTTTCACAATTTTATAATTCCCCGCAAAATCTTAACCCTGCTTTAAGCGGATGTTTTGACGGAGATTACCGCATTGCTGCCAATCATAAAAACCAATGGCGTACCGTTCCTGTGGGGTATAAAACGTATAGCATTTCAGCGGATGCAAAATTGCCCCTGGGCTTAAAAAAGGACATTATTGGCGCCGGAATAATTCTCAACAACGACAAATCCGGCGATGCTGCTTTTATAACAAATCAATTAGGAGTTTCCCTCGCTTATATTAAAAGACTAAATGCCGATTCCACTTCCTTTTTATCCATTGGCGTTCAACCCAATTTTGTTTCTAAAAGTTTTAACCTCAACAAACTTACATTTGACAATCAATTTAGCGACGGAACTTACAATGCCAATATCGGTAGCAATGAAAATTTTACGACACGTAAAATAAATTATTTTGATTTGACCGCAGGTGTAAATTTTCTTCAAAAAATAGGCAAACACAGCAGTGCTAACTTTGGCTTTTCTTATGCCCATTTTAAAAAGCAAAATACGAGTTTTTATTCCGACAAATCAGTTGTTACAAATCCAAAATATACTGCACACGCCAGCTTAGTTTTAGGACTTAGTGATAATTTTGAGTTTATTCCTGTTGCGTTGTACCAGATACAAAATAAAAATAAAGAAATTGTTACCGGCACATTGGCTCGTTTTATTTTTGAAAGTAAGCCCGACAAATTAAGGGCTTTTTCTATAGGCGCTTTTATGCGTTTAAAGGATGCTTTTATTGTAGATGCGCAATTGGACTATAACCACTTTAAATTTGGATTAAGTTATGACATTACTACCTCTGATTTCAAGAAGGCCAATAGTGGACTTGGTGGATTTGAGCTCTCTTTGGTTTATGTTATGAAGCGATTCATTAAGGTTCATTCTAATAAAGTCATTTGTCCTGTTTTTTTATAAGATGCAACAGTTAAAAGTGTTTCGTATACTATCTTTACTGTTTATCTTGTTAATCTGCTCAAAAGTTAGTGCTCAAAATACACAACGCTATCTTCTCGAAGGGGATGAATACCTTGCCAAAGGCGATGTGTATAACGCTTCCCTCAATTATGGCAAATACCTTCAAGTAGATTCGCTCGATAAGGAAGCTCTTAATAAATATGCGGAGAGTTTACGACTGCTTTTAGATTACAAAAAGGCCAAAGTGGTTTACCTTAAATTATATAAACGCGACCGAGGAGTTACCTTCCCTGAAAGCATGTTTTGGTTAGCAATGGTTCACAAAAATCTTGGAGAATATGAAGAAGCAAAAATTCTTTTTGAAAAATACAACAAACGTTTTAAAAAGAAAGGAACTTATACTGCACTAAAATCTCAACTCGAAGCAGATGCTTGTACTTGGGCACAAAACGAAATCCGCAAAAACAAACAAGTACGCATTCAGCATCTCGACACTACTATTAATAGCTCTTTTAGTGAATTTGGGGCGCTCGAAAGAGACTCCAATTTGTATTTTGCCAGCTCAAAAGAAAATCTCAAACATGTAAAAAAATCAACTCCACACACCCAGGTCTTGTGTTGGGATTCCAAATTAAATCAACTAAAATCGGTTGACACTCTTTTTAATTTAGCTGCTGTAAATAATGGGAATCTAAGCTTTTCAGCTGATGGCAAAACATGTTATTTTACCCGTTGCCAAAACATTTCACCTACTGAAAACCGCTGTGCTATTTATGTCACCACAAAAAAAAATGGGAGCTGGAGTGTAGCTCAAAAATTAAATGATACGATTAATCAACCCGAATATACTAGCACACATCCCTGCATTGCAAAAGTTGACTCAGTAGGAACGGTACTTTATTATTCGAGTAACCGAAAAGGTGGAGAAGGTAACATGGATTTGTGGGCATGTAAAATAGCACCTAATGGAAAGTATGGAGTTCCTTATAATTTAGGAAAAACCATTAATTCAATGGACAACGAAATAACTCCCTATTTTAATGTATCCACACAAACACTTTATTTTAGTAGCGACTGGCACAAAGGTTTTGGAGGATTTGATATTTTTAAAACCTTTCGAAAAAATCGTGCATACACAACTCCTGAAAATTTAGGCTATCCGTTGAATTCATCTTATAATGACTTGTATTTTTCAACCAATTCATCCGAATCAAAATCCTATTTTTCATCCAATCGAGAAGGCTCTTATTTCGATAAATTTCAAAATTGTTGCAACGATATTTATGCTGTTACAGAGGTTAAAAAAGACAGTATAATTAAGGCTTTGCCAACACCCGTTATTGCGGTTGCCAAAAAAGATACCGTAATTAAAATAGTAAACGAATTAAAACTATTGGTTCCATTAACCTTGTATTTCGATAATGACGAACCCGACAACAAAACGCTGGCAATTACCACCAACAAAGATTACAATACTACATTTACAAGCTATATAAAAGAAATTGAAAACTACAAAACAAATTTTTCAAAAGGATTAAAAGGCGAAAAAAAATCGGATGCAGAAACTGAAATTGAGGCTGTATTTGGCGATTCTATTGAATTTGGAATGCAACAATTAGAAAAATTCTCAAAACTTTTATCAAAGATACTACCGGAAGGCGAGCATGTGAAAATTACCTTAAAAGGCTATTGCAGTGCATTAGCATCCACTGACTACAATAAAAATTTAGCCAAAAGACGTATCTCTTGTTTGCGCAATTATTTTGCAAACTACAACAATGGCGAGCTTCAACCTTACATACTTTCCTTCGAAAATAAAACAACAAACAAAGGAAGCATTGAATTTACAGAAGTTGAAATTGGAGAATTGAATGCCGGTGCGAACGACGATCTAACGAATAAACGACTCTCTGTTTACAGCCCTCAGGCAGCCTTAGAACGTAAGATTCAGATTATTGCTATATCCTCCAAATAAAAATAATATCCTGCTCAAATAGCGCGAGACATCATCCTAATCTACAATAAAAGCGGTTTTCATTTTTTACTTTTCAAGTAGGAATGAGTTTGGCATAGCCCTTGTATACCTTCAATCAAACTAACACCGCAACTGCGGAAAAAAGAAAGGAGAAACAAATTATGAAAAAACTTATCGCACTCAGCGCAATTTGCTTTCTAATAAGCACAAGCATCTTTGCTCAAGCATCATCCAGCCTTAATTTAAGAATGCTCAACCGAAGCCAATTTAGCTTCAACCTCGATGGCATGAATTACCCAATAGCACAAAGCCAACATCTCGAAAACCTAAGACCAGGAAAACATTTTTTATCTGTTTCCACTACGCAATGGCGTCACCACGGATTTGTGACCAAAGTAGTTTATCGCGGATCTGTTTACATAGAACCTTGCACCGAAACATTTATTAGTATAACAAATGGTGCTTTACTGGTAGATAATGTGGTGGCGCTTTATCCACAAAACAACCATTGGAATTCGAATGGCTTTGCTCATCAACAAAACCATAATTATCAAGGTCAATACGGAGCAAACACAAACCAATATGCTCCTTGTGAAATGAGCGATTACGAGTTCTCAAATTTATTAAGAAGCTTGAATAATGCCTCTTTTGAGAGTACCAAACTCAGTATAGCAAATACCGTTTTGCATAACAATTTTTTTACGACTAATCAGGTAAGACAAATCCTGGAACAATTTTCTTTTGAAAGCACTAAATTGGATTTCGCAAAATCAGCTTATTCGAAAACCATTGATAAAAATAATTACTACAGTTTAAGCGATTCCTTTTCTTTCAACAGCAGTACAATTGCACTGAACAACTTTATCGTTTCGAGGTAACCGTTAATGCAATTAAACAAAAAAGGCAGGAATAACCTGCCTTTTTTGTTTATCGATTTTACTCCATTTAAATTAGCGAATAATTTTAAATGTCACAGGATGCTTATCCACGAATGCAATTCCAACATAAACACCCGATGCTAAATCACTCAATCGAATAACGGAACTTGGTGATCTAAACTCATTATAATAAACCAAATTTCCAAACAAGTTGTATATTTTAATCTCATTAATCGTGCTTTGAGTTTCCTGAGTTTTAACTAAAAAATATCCCGGTTCATTGACAAGAGGTGTCACCGAAAATGTTAAAGCGTGCGCCGGCGAAAAAACACCAGTGTTTAAAGCTGTCCATGTGTAAGTAGTTAAGGTGTTTTTCCGATTCACACAATTGTCACTGGTCACCGAAAAAAACAAATTGTTTCCAGTTACACTATAGCTATAAAAACCTGTATCGGTGCAAAGTGCAGTTCCCGATAAATCATAAATATAAAAAGCACCATTTGCTCCCTGATAAACGCTTAATGGAGAATATGCCGACCCTCCAGTAGAATAACTAAGTGTATCCGCACCAAAACGAAACCATAAGTTAGGGCTGGATGGTTTTGTTCCAAGCCATGATGTAAAGCTTAAGTTTTGAGCCTTACCAAAAAGAGAAGCAAATAGAAGCGAGATAATTAGAAAAGCCCCTTTCATTCGATTTTTTTGTGATAAAACTACATCCGCTTTACTAAACCTCAAATGATTTAAATCATTGCTCTTCTACCTGTAAGCCAGAGTGCAGTATTGAACCCTAACAATCGTTAAGCTCAACCTCTGATTTCAGAACTGCTATTTGCTTCTTCACGTTCTTTAATTGCTTTATTTTTTCATCAATAGAACTAAGTTTCTCATCTAAAATCTTAAGCTTTCTTTCCTTATTGATGCGTTTGTTAAACCAGGCATCTATCAATTTTTTTATTTCTGACAAGGTAAAGCCAACCGATTTTGCATCGTTTATTAATTCAAGTTTATATACGATGTCTTCGTCGTAATAATTATAATTATTGCTTTTATTCTCCGGTTTTCTCTTCCCTTTGAACAGACCATACTTTTCATAAAAGCGTATGGTATGTATTGGGATACCTGTTTGCTTGGATAATTGATTTATGAGTAACAAGAAAACCAGATTAAATGTTGAAAACTATTTCTCAACTATAAAGTATACTTCATAGTTCACGGATACAAATATACTGTATATCTTTGCACAAAATGAAACGCAAGAAATGAAATATTTTATAACCGGGGCAACTGGATTTGTGGGGGGTGAATTAGCGAAACAACTGATTGCTAAAAAACACACATTAATTGCGTTAGTACGAAATCCCGAAAAGGCCGAAAACCTTAGGCAGCTTGGAGTAAGCGTTGTAAAAGGCGATGTGAGCGACAAGGAAAGTATGCGCATTCCAATGACGGGCTGCGATGGAGTTTTTCATGTTGCGGGCTGGTATAAAGTAGGTGCAAAAGACAAAACTCCGGGTCAAAAAATAAATATTGATGGAACTCGAAATGTGCTGGAATTAATGCAGGAGCTTAACATACCAAAAGGTGTTTATACCAGCACGCTTGCTATTAATTCGGATTCGCATGGAATTACTTATGATGAAACCTTTGAATTCAACGGAAAACACATTAGTGAATACGACCGCTCAAAAGCCAAAGCGCATGAAATTGCTCAACAGTTTATTAAGCAGGGATTGCCCTTAGTAATTTTAATGCCGGGTTTAATTTATGGCCCAAATGGAACAAGTATGAGCGATGATGCCCTGCGCCTTTATTTACAAAAGAAACTGCCCATTATTCCATCTAAAGCGGCATATAGTTGGGCACATGTTGAAGATATTGCACACGCACATATTTTAGCAATGGAGAAAGGCGCTAAAGGTGTTACTTATATGGTGAGTGGACCCAATCATACACTGGTAAATGCTTTTGACATTGCACAACAGATTACGGGCATAAAAAAGCCGATGGCGGTGCCGCCAATTTTGTTAAAAATTACAGCGGCTATTGTTCAATTAATTGAAGGCATTCTTCCTATACCTGAAATGTATTCCTCTGAAGCCCTCCGTGTGCAGGCCGGAGTCACTTACCTTGGGAACAATGCCAAGGCTAAAAAAGAACTTGGATATGAACCTCGCTCCTTAGAACAAGGATTAAAGCAAACATTAGAATATGAACTTGGTCAAATAACAAGAAAAAAATGACAGCAATAACTCATTACTTTATGTCGGAAAGGCAAGAAAGTTTGCTCTTTATACTCCTGGGTGCGCTAGCCATAGTGATTGCACTGTTATTTATAAGTTACATCCACAAACCGTTTTATTCCGGAATTGCATATGCCATAGCTGCAATTGCTTTGATACAACTAATAGTTGGAACTACAGTGTATATACGCAGCCCCAAAGACATAGCACGCGTTGAGAATTTTATTCAAAATGAACCTGCAAAAATCCAAAACATTGAAATTCCTCGAATGCACGCAGTGATGAAAAATTTTGAACTGTATAAGTATATTGAATTAGCGCTTATTTTAATTGGAATAGTTTGCTTTCTCTTCCTAAAAAACAATCTTATCCAAGGTATTGGATTAGGTCTGATTATCCAGTCAAGTATTATGCTTCTGCTTGATTTTGCTGCTGAAACCCGAGGAGCTACCTACCTTCTATTTTTACAAAATCTATAATCGCTCACAAAAAATTGTTTCTTAAAACCAACCTTTTTCTATAAGTCTACGTAGAATTTTGATATTTAGGTGAATAGACCTTACATTTAGGCTTAAATTATCAACTTATGAAACTACTACTCCACACATCTCTATCTTTCATGCTAGGATTAACAGCACTTTCTACGCATGCTCAATCCACAATCCTTTGGCACCGCAGTTACGATTCCGGAACAAGTGATGAAGGGAAACACGTATCGGTTAACAGTCAAGGCAGCGTTTTTGTGGCCGGATTAAATACTTTTGGAAACTCCCAAAATGTTTTATCACTTAAATACGACAGTACCGGAACACTTGTATTTGCTTATAAATGCAGTCCTGAATTACCCGGAAATTTGGTTAAAATAGAGCGTGCTGTGAATGCTAATATTTATGCCCTCTCATCGGTGGCATTAAGCGGTGGGGATAATGCCTATTCTATTTCTAAGTATACCCCAAGTGCAACATTTAGATTTCAGTATAATTCTGGAGACAGTATAAATTACCGCTTCCTTCCTGTAGATATTGCGGTTGATGTTGCCGAAAATGTTTTAGTTGCAGGAACCTTTGAAGAATATGTAAATCAAAGCAAATCAGGTTTTTTCATAAAACAAATTTCTTCCACCGGAACCGATAAATGGACAAAAACCTACACCGGCACAGGAATTACTCAATTAACGGATATGGTAATCGACAATAACAGCAATGTGTATGTATGTGGTGTACAAGGATTGACTGCATCGGCAGGCGATTTTGTATTGCAAAAATACAATGCAAACGGCGTGTTACAATGGACTAAAACATACAACGGCACAGCCAATTTGCTTGATAAATGCGAAAAAATTGCAGTCGATAAGGTAACCGGAAATGTGTATGTAAGCGGAACTACCAATTACAATGGTTCAGCTGCACAAAGTGACAATGCCTTAGTGAAATACAATTCGGCAGGAGTTCGGCAATGGCAAAAAATATATGGACACACCGGAAAAAATAGTGCTTTGGAAATTTTATTTGATGCAACAGGAAATGCCTACGTGGTAGGAAATGCGCTTGATGTAAATAATTCATCCGGAAGCCAACCCAACCGCATTTTCACGGTAAAGTTTTCCTCAGGAGGTACACAACAATGGATTAAAATTCACAACAACGGAAACTATATTCACGAATATGCAAAATCCGCAGTAAGCGATAATTCCGGAAATATTTATGTGGGTGCTGAAGTAAAAGACTCTGCTTCCTTTGTGAGCGATATGCTTGCCTACAAATTAAGCAATGCCGGGGTAAAGCGCTGGGAACAGCGTGGGGATGGACTTGCGGGTGAAAATGATTTTGTATCGGCAATCGTGAAAGACAATTTGAACAATGTATATGTAACCGGGAGAAATGGAAATGCCAGTTACGATGTGCGCACCACTCGAATAGCTGATAAATTGGTGACTTGTGGCGCTGGGTTTACTCAAATTTGTTATTTAAATAAAACCCGTTGTGTGGCAACTGCCGATTTAGCTACCTACACTTCAAAAGGCGCAACACTAGGTGCATGCATTGGCTTGAGAAAATCGGATGATGAACCTTCAACACTTTTTGAAAGCAGCGTTTATCCTAATCCTTCGGCATCAACCTTCACTTTGATTTTGGAGGAAAATTTGTCTGCTGAAATTTCTTTGATCGATTTAACCGGACGAGAACTGCTGCACGAAAAAAATGTGCCCGCTAAGTTTGTTTTCGGAAACGAATTAACTAAAGGAATTTATTTACTAAAAATCACTACTCCTTCTGAATCCAAAATTGTGAAATTAATAAAAAGTGAATAGCTTTTAATACCCCCATAACATGCCAAAAGTGCGTGGATTTTTGAAATTGCCTTTAGTGTTACTGTGCATGAATAGCGCAGCTGCTCAAACTTTTCAAAAACTTTACAGTCAAGCTGCGTATAACGATGGCAAAGTATTTTATGAATTGGCTGATTCCGGACATTATCTCTTAAATCTCAGCCAAACAAATACAGCAAATAATTTCAACATTCTAAAAACAAATCTTTTTGGTGACAGTATTAGTTCGAGTTCCTTCTCAATTCCAAAACATACGAGTTTGGTTTTTGGCTATTGCTACAATTCAAAAAATGAAATTTGCATTTCAGGTTGCAAGAATTGGTATCCAACTTATAATGTAAATATTGATACACTTCGGATTTATCGTTATAATTTTAATGGTTCATTAAAGTCGTCGTGGGTTTACCCTGACACTCTTGCCTTGCAAGGTCTTTCGATCTTAAAAACAAGAGATAATGGATTTATCATAGGATCGGGAATAGAAGGAACTTATGGTGCATTAAATAAAATTTTTCTTCTCAAGCTCGACTCTCTTGGAAATATACTTTGGAAAAAATTTATTTTACCCCATTCGGATATATTGATTATGAACGACATTGTTGAATCCGACAATGGCAGTTTCGTTGCAAAAATAAGTGAATATGGCGGGGGCAATTCACCTCGTGCCGGATTTAAATTAGTAAAGTTTGATGCTTTGGGAAATATAATCTGGTCAAGTAGTGTAGTTTATGGAATTTTAGGAATCAACATAAATCAAATTAAAGCTGTGAGCGGCGGCTTTTATATGTTGCTACAAGATGAAGATAGTCAAACCAGTTTGGATTTTACAGTCCTATATTTTATTGATTCGACCGGTGTGCTTCAATGGAGTAAATCCTTTAATAATCCGCACACTTTTTACTCGACTGTTGAAACAAATAAATACACCGGAGACATTTTTTTATGCGGAGGGACTAGGAACAGCCCAAACTCAAGCATTTCAACTGATATTTTAATTACAAAATTAAATCAAAACCATGATTCAATTACTTCCTTTA
This sequence comes from Bacteroidota bacterium, assembly GCA_016721765.1. Lineage (NCBI taxonomy): Bacteria > Pseudomonadati > Bacteroidota > Bacteroidota bacterium. Next base: position 1,199,436 of record JADKHO010000001.1, on the reverse strand, counting down.
TCTATGGTTTCACTGCAAGACATGATATAATTTCCTATAGTTCCCAGTTAAAAAATGGGAGTATCGGCATAATTGGCAGTAGCGGTGTCCCACCATTAATTGGGGATACAAAAGCGTTATTTATTGTAATTGATTCTCTTGGAAACATGCTTACTTCTACCAAAGCGAGGATTAATGAAAACATAAAACTTATTAGCGTTTATCCGAATCCAAGTAATGGAATTTTTACTTTACAGTCAATAGACACAGAGAATACCAGAATCCTTCTTACGGATATAAGAGGCCGAGAGATTGATACGTTTTATTCTGTTAAAGGCAGTTTTTCATTGGGTGCTCAGCTGAGCAGTGGAATATATTTCCTAACTATTTCAAGCCCTCAACAAACGCAAATAATAAAACTCATAAAGACAAATTAATCTTATTGTCTTCCTGCTCTTCACGTTGATCGAAACAGTAATAAACCTATTGCATATACTTTCCTGCTGAATAGTACTATTTTTGTTTCGTGGAAAAACACCTCGTCAAACAGTTATTCAAAACGGCATTTATAACAGCGCCGCTAATGGCCATCATTTACGCCACTCCACTTTATATTTTTAAAGTCATTCCATTTGCGCAAAATGTTCTTATTTATCCTTTGGTAACTATCCCCATTTTAATTGCATGGCTACTGAATATAGTTTTGCTTGTACTTGTGCCCGCACCTTGGACAAAATCTGTGCTGCGGGCTCTTGTTGTATGTTTGCTTATGTTCGCTGTTAGCGGCCTTGTTATTCATTTAATAAGTCCATTGGTATTGCTTTCAGAAGCTTCCATTTTAATGGTACGGGTTGTAAATATTATTTCGGTAAATGCAATTATTTATGTGTTGATAGATTTAACGCTTACAAAAGAAAATCAAAATAAAATTGAACTTGAAAATGCCAATTTAAAACTCGTTAAACTGGAGGCCGATTACAAATTATTGAAAGATCAAATTAACCCACATTTTTTGTTTAACGCACTTGCTACTGCAAAAGCACTCATCAAGCCTAAACCCGAACTTGCTGAGGAATATATTGTGCGCTTGTCGGAATTTCTAAGACTCAGCATCAACAATACAAAAAAAACGGTTCCTCTAGCAGAAGAATTACAGCTGTGTTTTGATTTTATAACCCTAAACCAAATACGTTTTGGTGCAGCTATTGTGCTTGAAAATAAAATTAGCGGCGACATTAACAATTACTTTGTGCCCTACTTTTCGCTCCTTACACTGATTGAAAATGCTATAAAACACAATACCCTTTCAATTGAAAACCCACTCCAAATTTTTTTAACAGCTGAGCAAGAAATGCTTGAATTGCGCAATACCAGAAATCCAAAATTTGTGCTGGATAAATCCACCAAAACTGGGCTCTTGAACTTAAATGAGCGGTACAAATTAATTACCAACAAAGAAATTGAGGTGGTGGAAACGGAAAATTACTTTTCAGTGAAGATTCCCATTTTAAAAAAATAAATAGGAAACGCGATGAAAATTATTATTATCGAAGACGAACTATACACTGCAAAAGACCTTGAGAATTGCATCCTTGAGCTGAGAAGTGATTTTGAAATACTTTGCATCTTACCTTCAGTAAAAGAAGCCCAAGCATTTTTAAAATCAACAAACAATTATAACCTAATTTTTTCTGATATTCAGCTGAATGATGGTCTTAGTTTCGAGATTTTTAAAAGCATACAAGTTAGCGCACCTGTTATATTTTGTACCGCTTACGACAATTATGCCATCGAAGCATTTAAAGCAAATGGTATTGATTATGTGCTAAAACCCATTAACAAAGCAAGTATTAAAGCTGCAATTGAAAAATATGAGCGTTTGGTAAAACCCGCGGGAGAAGTAAATGAAAACATGCATCACCTATTGCAATTACTTAATAACAACACTCCTCAAAAGTTGCAGAGCGCCCTGCTGGTACATTATAAAGACAAAATAATTCCACAAAAAATTGATGCCGTTTCTTTGTTTTATTTGCACAACGATTCCTGTCGCTTAATAAATTCAGACGGCCAGCAATTCAGCCTCCATGAATCCTTGGATAAAATAGAAGAGTTATGTGGAACCCAATTTTTTAGAGCCAATCGACAATTTTTAGTAAACCGAAATGCCGTTGCTGAAGTTGTTCAACATTTTTCGCGCAAGCATTTGCTAAAACTGAATTTTCCCTTCGATCAAGAAATTAGTGTCAGTAAAGAAAAAACACCCGCATTGTTAACTTGGCTTCAAGAAAAATAGCTGAGTATAATGCTCATCTTTTACACATTGTTCCATATCCTTATTAATTAATTCAAGATAGTGCATCTTGATGGAGGTTATTGTCCACTTCAACCTTTAATTTGTCCGTTTCCCCTTTTCTAAGTGTGTTGATGCATTTCTTTCCTGCTTCTTTGCGAGCGATTCTAAGAATTGGAAAAAATTTACATGCAAAAAAAGTATTTACTCCTAGTTGTTTTGATGCTGGTATTTAAAGCCAATTTAACCGCTCAAAGCAAGTTGCATTTTGGTTCAATTGATTCATTGTTTGCTTACGCAGAAAAAAATTCGGCAGTTATAAAATCAGGATCGGAACAGGCGCTTTTAGCAAAATGGACACGCCTTGCAGCGCTCGGCAACACTGTCAATTTAAGAAGTCCGATTTATGCAAATTATACCTACAACACCGAACTACCTGTAAATTATATTCCTGCTGAAGTATTTGGTGGCCCAGAAGGAACCGTAAAAGCGCTTTCATTTGGACAAACTTATGTTTCCGCATATGGATTTACACCTCAGATAGATATTATAAATCCATCCGCTTGGGCAAGGGTGAAAAGCGCTTCGGTTAACGAGAAGCTCACAGAGACAACAAATCTAATAAGCAAAAAAAATCTGCTCGAATCCATAGCAGCTGCATATTTTAATATAGCATCGCTTCAAAAACAATTAGACGTAGTGAAAGACAATTTAACTGCTGCAGATTCAATTTTCAAAATCACAGGCAATAAATTTAACGAAGGGATCATTCGTGAGCAAGATAAAAACAATGCAGAAATTAATTTCCTCACAGTGAAAGACAAAATGAATCAAGTAAACCTAAGTCTTCAACAACAATACAACGCCCTAAAATTGCTTTGTGAAATACCTGAATCAACAGTATTAAGCATAACAAATACTTCATCCGAAATAAAAGCAATTGGAACTGCCGGCTCAAAATCTGATTTATTAGAACGTCAGCAAAATTTACAAATGGCTTATTTAAAAAGTGAACTGAAGTCTAGCCGACTATTAAGTTTCGCACCAACTGTTTCCTTGCTTTTTAATCAGGCTTGGCAAGTAAATAGTAATACAAGTTTCTTCGATGCAAATTCAAATCGTTTTGGCACACAATATATCGGTTTAAAAGTTAGTGCTCCCTTTCCTTTTGATGTGAACCGACTCACTCAAAATTACACGACTAAAATAAATTACACGCTTGCTAAAATAAACAATGAGCATACGAAATTGCAAAACCAAACAAATAATGCACAACTCGATTTGGATTTTGAGAAAGCACAATCAGGGTATAACTCTGCTAAAAAAATTGCAGCGCTAAAGGAATTAAACTATCAAAAAAGTCTCAATCAATATGTGGCAGGAATATTAAGTACAGAAAATTTACTGCTTTCTTTCACTGACAATTTGAATTCCCGCTTAATCTTCTTAAGCGCAGAGGCGCTTTTGAATTTTACTCAATCAAAAATAAGCATCAATAATATAGTACAATGAGAAACAGAATAGCCATTTCCATCTTCGCTTTTGTATTTGCTTCCTGTGGGAATTCCATACCTGATATAAGACCTGAATACCGAGCAATTACAGAAACAGTTTTCGCCTCAGGAACACTTGAACCTGAAGAGAAATACAATCTTGTAGCGCAAAGTGAAGGCTACTTAATTGAATTGAATTTTAAAGAAGGTGATCTTGTGAAGAAAGGCACTGTATTGGCTGTTGTCGACAATCAACCCAATAGCATTAACGAATCGGCTGCCACAGAACTTACTGCAATAGCACAAAAAAATATTTCAGAAAATGCGCCCGCCTTAAAACAAACTGCTTTAAACATTGAATTGGCTTCCGAAAAAGTAAAGCAAGATGAAGCTCAATACAATCGTTTTAAAAATTTATTAGCGCTAAACAGTGTTTCAAAACTAGAATTTGAAAACATGCAATTGGCATTTGAAGCTTCCAAAACCAACCTCGAAACATTAAAGCAAAACTATCAACTCCAAAGGCAGCAAGCAGAGCAACAACTCATTAATCAAAGTGCCCAAAAAGAGGTGAATTCATTTCTTAAAGAAAACAACAAAATAAAAGCACTTGTCGCCGGTAAGGTTTACAAAAAAATGAAAGAGCTTGGAGATTATGTAAGAAAAGGCGATGTGCTTGCAAGCATTGGAAGTGCCGATGATTGTTATGCTCGCTTAAGTGTGGATGAAAGCAACATCTCAAAAATACAAATTGGTCAGGAAGCACTTGTGTTACTAAATACCAATAAGGAAAAGAGCATTAAGGGTAAAGTTACTGAATTGTTGCCGGCCTTTGAAGAATCAACACAATCCTTTATTTGTAAAGTTCGCTTTTTAGAAAGGCTTCCATTTACGATTTCAGGAACCCAATTGCAGGCAAACATAGTTATTGGCAAAAAAGATAAAGTCCTTGTAATTCCTCGAGCAATGTTAGATTTTGGAAACAATGTAAATGTGAAAGGAAAGCAAGAACCGGTAAAGGTTAAAACAGGTTTTATTTCCACCGAATGGGTTGAAATTACCGGTGGTTTGACTCCCTCAGACATTATTTTACCTATTTCAAAATAAGTCAGTATGAAATTTAAACATGCCATTAGTTCGGAAATTTCCTTGTCGTACATCGTTACAAAAAAGAAACTTACCTTAATAGCTGCATTAGGCGTCACAATTGGCTTAGCTGTATTTGTTTTCATGAATTCGATGATGAAAGGATTTGATCGAATCAGCGGTGAATCAATTTTTAAAAGTGTTGCTCACATTCGTCTTTATAAGGATGATGAAATTAGCAAGCCACTGCCTATAACCGAAAAAGATTCTGCCATTCGACTCATAATAAACCCGCGAATTGTTCCCGAAAACAATGTGCTGGTAAATCCGGAAGCATTACTTCTTTTTTTAGAAAAGCAGGAAAACGTGACTGTTGTGAGTCCTCAAACCAACCTTACTGTTTTTTACAACAATGGTAAATCACAAATTAATGGAACAGCATCGGGAATTAATATTGATGCCGCCGATCGAATGTTTAACATTCATTCCACAATGGTGGAAGGAAATTTGGGAGATTTAAAAAATGTGCAGAATGGGATTATTCTTGGGGTTGGAATTGCGGCAAAAATGAATGTAAAAACAGGCGACAACATCAGCATTAGCTCTTCCAAAAATGTAGTGAAAGTGTTGCGAGTAATTGGCTTATTTCGCACCAATAATTCCAATACCGATAAAAGTAAATCTTATATAAACATCGCTCTTGCACAACAACTCTTACTAAAAAGCAGTAGTTATATTACCGACATTAATGTAAACATTAAAGATTTTGAAAATGCAAAGTTTTATGCGGATAAATTTTCTTCCCTTACCGGATATAAAGCAGAAGATTGGAAATCGGCAAACGAAACCTTAATGGCAGCAGCGCGCATGCGCAAAATTATTATTACAGTTATTTCATTTTCAATTTTGATTGTTGCCGGATTTGGGATTTACAATATCCTAAATATGACCATCTCACAAAAACTAAACGACATTGCCATTCTTAAGGCAATGGGTTTTAAAGGGAAAGATGTTATTCGAATTTTTGTACAACAAGCACTCTTAATTGGAGTGATGGGAATTGCATTAGGGCTGACAGTAGCTACTATTTTGGTGAATGTTTTGCAACATGTTTATGTGGGTGGAGACATTGGCTATTTTCCAATTCGATTCGAACCAAGTATGTATGTAAGGGGAATTTTTCTGGGGTTAATTGTTACTTTTTTTGCAGGCTATATTCCGGCTAAAAAAGCGGCAAATGTTGATCCTGTTTCAATCTTTAGAAAGTAATGGAAAAGCAGGTCGTATTATCCACGCATGGTATTTATAAATATTTTTACGATCCGGTTAAATTTCAAGCTTTGAAAGATATTTCTATTGAAGCTTACAAGGGAGAGTTTTTAACCATTATCGGAAAAAGCGGATGTGGTAAATCAACGCTCTTGTATTTACTTTCAACTATGGATACGGATTATGATGGTGAAATATTGATTGATTCAACAAAAGTAACCGGAATGCATCAAAACAATTTAGCAGGCATTCGCAATGAAAAAATTGGATTTGTTTTTCAGTTTCACTATTTGCTCCCCGAATTTAGTTGCCTCAAAAATGTAATGATTCCCGCGCTGCGATTAGGAAACTATTCGCGAGCAGAAATTGAGGAACGTGCTTATCAAAAATTGGAAATACTTGGCTTAGGTGACCAAGCTTTAAAACCGGCAAGCAAACTATCGGGTGGGCAACAACAAAGAGTTGCCATTGCACGCGCACTAATAAATGACCCTAAGATAATTATGGGCGATGAACCAAGCGGAAACTTAGACAGCAAAAACACACAAATTGTATTTGATATTTTTAAGCAACTTACCATCGAGTTTGGGCAAACGATAATTGCAGTTACACACGATACCGATTTTGCCAAGGCATCTGACAGAACCATCGAAATGCAAGATGGCATAATTATAAGTCATGGTAAATAAAAAGCCCCTATTTTTACCTTAATATATACCTCACAGGGTGGCATTTCGTAATAAAATAAAATTTCATAGCTATCTGGAGTTTTGGGAACAGCTGAGTACCAATGAACGCCAAATAACTGATGTTTTACGGCAAATCATTACACAAAACATAGCCCAAACAAAAGAAAAACTGGCTTACAATGTGCCCTATTACTATGGAAAGCGGAGAATTTGCTTCATTTGGCCCGCATCGATTCCTTTTGGTGGTTTCAAAAATGGAGTAATGCTTGGGTTCTGCTACGGGAATCTACTTCCGGATATCCCAAAATACTTAATCCATGGAACGAACAAACAGGTTTATTATCGGATTTTTCATTCGGTAGAGGAAATAAATGAATCCGCAATAGTTTCCCTTTTGCAGGAAGCAATTCAGGTTGATCATAAGCATCACTAGCCTGCATCCTTACTACTTCCATTTAGTTTCACTTTTCTTCCCTTGATTTAGGTTTAAACTGCTATCTTTGCAGAAGCTTTTCACCCTAAATTAATTTACGCTAATGAGCGATATAATTAAGCATGAATGCGGCATTGCGTTGCTTCGTTTACGCAAACCCCTCCCTTTTTATACTGAGAAATACGGCACACCCCTATACGGCTTAAACAAGTTGTATTTGATGATGGAAAAACAGCACAACAGAGGGCAAGACGGTGCCGGTGTAGCTAACATAAAATTAGATACTGCTCCCGGAAGTCGCTACATAAGCCGATATAGAAGCAACGGAAGCAATGCCATCAAAGAAATTTTTGAAAAAATTAATTCCAAATTGGCAGAAGCAAAGAATGCCAACCCCACTAAATTTAATGATGCAGAATGGTTGAAAAAAAATGCAGCCTTTAGTGGTGAGCTTTTTTTAGGCCATCTCCGTTACGGAACCTTCGGAAAAAATAACATCGAAAATTGCCATCCCTTTTTACGCCAAAATAATTGGAAAACAAAAAATTTGGTAGTTGCCGGTAATTTTAATTTGACCAATGTGGACGAGCTGTTTGATCAATTGGTTGATTTAGGACAACATCCCAAAGAAAAAACGGATACGGTCACTGTAATGGAACGTATTGGCCACTTTTTGGATGTAGAAAATGAGCGCCTCTTTAAGGAATTCAAAAAGGAAGGCCATACCAATCAAGAAATTTCGGAGCTGATTGCACAACATATCGACATTCAAAAAATTCTTGTGGAATCAAGCCGCAAATGGGATGGGGGATATGCTATGGCAGGTCTGCTCGGTCATGGTGATGCGTTTGTGTTAAGGGATCCCAACGGAATCCGACCCGCTTATTTTTATGTTGACGAAGAGGTTGCGGTAGTGGCTTCAGAAAGGCCTGTTATTCAAACTGCCTTTAATGTTCCATTAGAAAAAATTAAAGAGATAAAACCGGGTCAAGCTTTTATTGTTCGTAAAAATGGTGACGTTGGCGAATTTGAAATTCGTAAACCGGAGATTCGTAAGGCTTGTTCTTTTGAGCGAATTTATTTTTCAAGGGGCAGCGACGCAGCTATTTATCAAGAAAGAAAAGCATTAGGCACTTCCTTATGTCCAGCAATTTTAAGTGCAATTGAGAACGATACGCGGAATACGGTTTTTTCATACATTCCCAATACAGCCGAAATTGCTTTTTATGGAATGGTGAAAGGGATTGAAGATTATCTCACGAAAGTGAAACAAAAGAAAATTTTGGAGCAAGCATCCGAACTTAACTCCGAAAAGCTCTCAAAAATTCTATCAATACATCCAAGGATTGAAAAGCTGGCAATTAAAGATGCCAAGCTACGCACCTTCATTACCGAAGACATTCACCGTGATGAAATGGTTGCACACGTGTATGATGTTACTTATGGCGTTGTTAAACCAACCGACACGCTTGTGGTTATTGACGACTCTATTGTGCGTGGAACTACCTTGAAGCAAAGCATTCTGAAAATGTTAGACCGCCTAAATCCAAAAAAAATAATTATTGTTTCCAGTGCACCACAAATCAGATACCCGGATTGTTATGGTATAGATATGGCCAAGTTAGGCGATTTTATTGCTTTTCAAGCTGCAATTCAATTGTTGAAAGATAATTTTAAGGAAAATATCATCGACGATTGTTACGAGAAAGCTAAAGCAATGGATGAACTTCCGAAAGATAAAATCAGCAATGTGGTAAAGGAAATTTATAAGCCCTTTACTCCAGAACAAATTTCAAAAAAAATTGCAGAACTGCTTACTCCCCAAAGCATCAATGCAGAGGTTGAAGTAATTTATCAATCGCTAGAAGGCTTACATACAGCCTGCCCCGAAAATTTAGGCGATTGGTATTTTTCGGGCGATTATCCCACACCTGGAGGAAATAAAGTGGTTAATAAATCCTTTATCAATTACATTGAGGGAAAAAACGTAAGGGCATACTAACCGAATAATTAACGCTCAACTCCGATTTTACAGCCTTCTGATTTTGCTTTTTAAAAAAAAGTAGTAATATTACTTGCAATAAATTTTTAACCCTATAATTTCTTGAAAATGAAAACAAATTTTTACAAAATCTTTTTTTGTGTAATCATGGCATTCTTACTCAAATCAACTTTTGAGGCCAATGCACAAATTTCAAATTATGTTTTTTCACAATCCAACGGAATTTATATTCCCATTACCGGCGGAATTTCTTTAGGTAATGCAACAAGCACAAATGATGAGTACTTTGTGGATGCTGCTAGCCCCCTTGGTGGAACAACTGTACTTGGTAATGGTTTGCCAATTGGTTTTTCATTTAATTACAATGGTGCACCCTACGATAAATTTGGTGTCAATGCCAATGGATGGATTGTTTTAGGGAATGGCTTTGTAAACTTTACGGGTGCAAATTTAAACGTTCCTATTAACGGAACCTTAAATAATGTTATAGCTGGGTTTGGCCGAGATTTACAAGCACAAACCGGTTGCTCCATCCGTTTTGAAACTATTGGTAATGCTCCTAACCGAATTTTGGTGGTGCAATGGGACAGGTATAAACGCGCAAATCAGGTTTCTACAGATAGTATCGGTTTTCAAATTCGCTTAAATGAAGCAGACGGTTCAGTGAACATAGTTTATGGAAAAGTACAAACTGCATCTCAAAATCAAAATCTTGAACAGGTGGGAATAAAAGGAACGGGGGCATTAGATGTGGCTTTGCGCACCAGTGCTAACAGTTGGATTGCAACATCCGCTTCTACTACTGCCACTGCAACTTGTAACTTTAACACAACCGTTTTTCCACCTAGTGGACTAACTTTCTCTTGGGTTATTCCATTGCCCTGCACTGTTCCACCGACTGCTGGAATTGCAACAGTATCAACCAGTTCATCTTGTGCAGCTTCTAAAATTGTTAGTTTAACAGGTAGTTCTACCGGCTCAGGAATCAGTTTGCAATGGTTGGTATCACCCGATGATTTGAATTGGACAGTTATCAATGGAGCCAATACGCTTAGTTATCAAGTAAGCCAATCCGCTTCAAATTATTATTCTTGCATCGTTACTTGTTCCGGAATTCCAGACACCAGTTCTTCTGTTTTGGTTACAGGAAGCTCCTCGGCTGTAACTTGCTATTGCAGTACCAACTTACACGGCCCTACATGTCAAGCCGGGAATATAAATAACCTGAGCATAAGTACCACCACTTTATCAAATCAGGGTAGCGGTTGTGCCAGCTTAAATGGCAACTCCTACACAAGTTATACTGATACAGGTAATTATACTGCAACCCTTTTAGCCGGTCTAAGTTATAGCTTTAATGTTACTTCCACTGGCAATGGTACTATTTCCTTGTGGATTGATTACAATCAGAATGGGGTTTTTGAAGCTTCTGAATGGACGCAGTTAGCTGCTGCTGCGGTTGCAAATGCAGCAAATGCTACAATTGTTAATATTCCTGTTACTGCGATAAGCGGTAAAACCGGTATGCGAATTAGATATCGCTTAACCGGCGGTGCCAATGCAGCAATTGATGCCTGTACTCAATTTGGTTCCGGCGAAACAGAAGATTATTTAATTACAATAGGCCAACAAGCCCCTTGCACAACACCAATAGCTGGTATAGCTAGCAGCAGTGCTTCCGGAATATGTCCTGGAGTAAATTACACGCTTCAATTAACTGGTAATTCAGTTGGCTCCGGTCTTACTTTCCAGTGGCAATCCTCTTCGGATAGTTTAGTTTGGACAAATATAAATGGTGCAAATAATGCCTTTCTTACTACCTCAGCAAGTCAAAAAACATATTACAGATGCTACCTCACCTGCGGTGCATTAAGCGACACAAGCAATGGTGTAGCTGTACTAATTAACCCTGCAACCCTTTGTTATTGTAGCACAACTTTGCATAACAATACAAACTGTAACCCTGCAGGTAGCATTAATGATGTAACTATTTCTGGCACTTCATTAAGCAATTTGGGAACAGCTTGTGCTTCCACAACTGCACAATCCTATTCAAGCTATGCTCCAATTGGAAGCAATACAGGCTCTTTGGATATTGGTGCTCCATATAATTTTAATGTAACCGTTACAAATGCGGGCAATACCATTTCGCTTTGGATTGACTTTAACCAAAATGGGCAATTTGAAGCCAGCGAATGGACACAAGTTTCTGCCGGTACACTAGCAAATGTGGCAAGTACCAAAGTAATAGTTATTCCTGTAAATGCACTCCCCGGACAAACCGGTATGCGCATTCGAACACGGCAGCAAGGAGGAGCAAATGCAGCAACTGATGCATGTACAGGCTTTGCCTCTGGTGAAACGGAAGATTATATTATAACTTTAGTTCAGCAATTGCCTTGTGTAGCACCTCCAACAGCCGGGCTTGCAATTTCAACAGATAGTACTGTTTGTGGTGGTGTTTCATTTACTGTTTCATTAAGTGGAGCCAGCTCCGGTGCAGGCTTAGGGTATGGATGGCAATCTTCAACAGATAATATAAATTGGGTAAATACAGGAAGTGTTGCGTATCCCTTTTTTACAACCACTCAAAATCAAAGTACCTATTATCGTTGTGTGCTTAATTGCAGCGGTATGGCTGATACCAGTTCAGTTGTGTTGATTCTCCAAAATCCATCAAATCAATGTTATTGTACTTCTTCCGCAAATCAAACCAGCGACACTGATATTGGGAATGTTACATTTGGGACTTTGAATAACGGCGTAGGAATTCCTGCAACACAAAATCCAACAGCTATCGGTAATTATTCTGATTTTACTTCATTGCCTCCTCAACCTTATACTCAAAATACCAGCTATCCTATTTCTCTTACACAAATAAATAGCGCCAATTTCTTTACAGCGCGAGCAGCTGTATTCATTGATTACAACCAAAACGGTAGTTTTACCGATTTAGGCGAAACAGTATTTACTGCTACAACCACCAATGTTGCTGGTGGAAATACTGTGAGCGGCACAGTCATAATTCCTGCTACAGCAGTGCCCGGAACAACAAGAATGCGCGTAATGATGATTGAGGGAAATACTAACCCCACCCCTTGTGCTGCCTATCAATGGGGCGAAACTGAAGACTATTTAATAAACATCATTCAACAATTACCATGTGTTGCTCCGCCAACCGCAGGACTTACTTCTGCAAGTGATAGCACAGTGTGTGCAGCAACATTTACTCTTTCGTTAATTGGTGCAAGTTCAGGTTCAGGAATGACCTACGTTTGGCAATCATCAAGCGACAGCATTCAATGGAATGTTATTAGTGCTGCAACTTCAACATTTTATTCTACCACGCAAAATCAAAGCACCTATTATCGATGTATTCTCACATGCAGTGGATTAAGCGATACAAGTACCGTGGTATACGTAACTCAAAACCCATTATCCGGCTGCTATTGTACTTCTTCTGCCAATAATGCGGCTGATACTGATATTGGAAATGTAACTTTTGGTGCTTTAAGTAATGGGCTAGCTACTCCTGTTGTGAGTAACCCTACAGGTACTGGCACATACACTGATTACACTGCACTTCCACCTCAAACCTTTAATCAAAATACAGCCTATGCAATTTCAGTATCCCAAATAACCTCCAATGCAAACTTTTTTGCAGCAAGGGTAACTGTTTTTATTGATTACAATCAAAATGGCGTGTTTACTGATGCAGGTGAGCGTGTATTAACAGGAACAACCTCTTCTGGTGTTGCTGGAATTGTTTCCACTGTTAGCGGCAATATTCTGATTCCTGCTACAGCAAGTTTAGGGCTTACCAGAATGCGTGTTATTTTAGCAGAAGGTGCCGGTCCCGGGATTCAAAACCCATGTGGCACTTTCGGATTTGGAGAAACAGAAGATTACATCATTAATATTGATCTGTTTAATGCTGTAAAAAATTACAATTCATCGAATTTAACATTCACGGTTTTCCCTAATCCATCAAATGGAAATACAACTTTCAACTATTCAATAATTGAAAAATCTTTGGTTACAATTGATTTGTTTAATGTGGTTGGAGAAAAAATAACATGTTTACTTAATGCGCAAATGCAAGCCGGCAATAACTCTTCAAGTTTTGACTTGAAACAATTAGGTGTGAAACCCGGTAGTTATTTTATTAAAATTACAAGTGGCAATGAAAGTAAGACTGCCCGCTTAACAATTTATTAAGCAGCATTATTTTGTTTTTTGAAAAATGCGGAAGTGGTAACTCCATTTCCGCATTTTTATTCTATTTCTTTTTTTTGTATCCTTACATTTCTAAACATTAACCCAAAATATCATCTCATGAAATTTACATTTTCATCTACAAAACAATTTGCTCTATTTTTAGCAATCACACTCTCTCTGCTTGTGCAATCTAATTCTTGGGCACAATATTGTCCAGGTATTAACCTTGGAGGAGGGGCCTGCAATGCAGGACAATTAATTAATTCGGTGAGCATTGCCGGTACAGGATTTAACAGTTCCGTTCCTTCTTGTGTAAATGGCACAAACGGTTCATTTACAACATTTCCGGCTTCCGGCAACACCACTGCTACTTTAGTGCAAGGTCAAACTTATATTTTTAGCGTCACTACCGATGCTGACAATATTATTTCTGTTTGGATTGATTATGACCATAACCTAGTTTATGATGCAAACGAATGGACACAAGTTTGCCTTACCTCTGTTGCATCAATTCCAAATAGTGTTTCAATAACAATTCCTTTCGGTTCTTATACGGGCGCCACTGGAATGCGTTTAAGGAGCAGACAAAACAATGTTAATAATGGTGCTGTGGATGCCTGTACTCAATTTGGTTCGGGCGAAACAGAGGAGTATACCATAACAATTGCAGCCGGTGCTCCATGCACTAATCCGCCAATTGCTGGTAATGCAGTAAGTTCTGTTACAAATGCCTGTTCGGGAGTACTTTTTAACTTAAGTTTAAATGGTAATTCTTTGGGTAGTGGGCTTACTTTTCAGTGGCAAACATCAACCGACAATATAAATTGGAACAATAGTATTGGTGCTAACATCAGTTCATTAAATACAAGTATTACTGTTCCTACCTATTTTCGTTGCAGATTAACTTGCTCTGGAATCACATCTACTTCCGGATCCGTTTATGTAGGAATTAATTCTATTACTCAATGTTATTGTTCTTCAGCTGCGACAAACAATGCAGACGATGATATTGGCAATGTTACTTTCGGTCAATTAAACAATGGAGTTGCCGGTGCAGCAACGAATAATGCAAATTCAATCAATTTGTATACAGACTTTACTGGTCTCTTTCCACAATCATTTTCTCCCGGCACAACCTATCCTATTTCAATTACCCAAATAAACATGGTAGGTTTTTATGCGTGTCAATTGGGAGTTTATATCGACTACAATCAAAATGGAATTTTTGAACCTTTAACAGAAACTGCTTTCACAGCCCTCAGCAATCCAAACCTCGGTGGAAACATTATGACAGGGAATGTGGCTATTCCATTTTCTGCAATTTCAGGAAACACTCGTATGCGCGTGGTGTTAATGGAAGGTACTACCACAACACTCACTCCTTGTGGCAATTATACTTGGGGTGAAACAGAAGATTATACTATTGCTATTCAAGTTGCACAGCCATGTATGGCACCTCCAACAGCAGGAACAGTAAGTGCTTCACAAACATCCATTTGTCCTGGCCTTCAAGTAAACTTTCAGTTAGCTGGAAATTCAATGGGACTAGGCCAAACATTTCAGTGGCAATCATCGTTAAATGGAACAAATTGGACTTCCATTCCTGGTGCAAATTCAATAACGTATGCTGCATTTCCTAATCAAAGTACTCATTATCGATGCTATACCATGTGCAGTGGCTCTAGCGATACAAGTAATGCACAATTGGTAAGCATATCACCTGTCGTTTCTTGTTATTGCACTTCCGGCGCTACAAATTTGGTTGATGACGATATCGGCAATGTTACCTTTGGAACCCTAAATAACGGAGTAGCCGGCGCTGCAATTAACAATCCTGCTTCCGTAAATACTTACACCGACTTTACCGGTTTGGCTCCTCAATCTTATGTTCAAACCTTTACTTATCCTTTTTCTGTAACTCAAATTAATAGCGGTGGGTATTACGCTTGTTGGGCAAATGCTTTTATTGATTTTAATCAAGATGGTGATTTTAATGATTTGGATGAACGTATATTTTCTGCGGCATCTACTGCTGCAATTGGTGGCAATGTGATAAGCGGAAATGTTAGTATCCCACTAACTGCATTACCCGGAAATACGAGAATGCGAATTGTTTTAGCTGAAAATAGTTCTGCTCAGCAATCACCATGTGGTGTATATGCATGGGGCGAAACGGAAGATTATATAATTACAATTATCCCAATTACTCCCTGCACCGCTCCTCCTGTTGCTGGAATAACGGTAGCTTCAGCTGCAGCTGTTTGTCCGCATGCAAATTTTAATTTATCGCTCACAGGAAATTCAATAGGTTTAGGCTTAAGCTATCAATGGCAAGCTTCACTAAACGGGCTATCCTGGAACAACATCACCGGTGCTACCAATGCAAATTTCAGTACTTCACAATTGACAGCTACTTATTACAGATGTGAAGTAACCTGCAGTGGTATCCCTGTTAATTCCGACAGCCTATTGGTGACGATGGAGGTAAATGCTTCAACCTTTTCAACTGCTACAGGTGGCCCAATTCCAGACAATAATACGACAGTGCTTTTTCCTATAAGCGTTTCAGGTATCCCAAGTCAAATAAATACAGTATATGGTTTAACCGAAGTGTGCATTGATATTCAGCATCCGGAAGTAGGTGAATTAAAAATCTTCCTAAAATCTCCTGCAGGAGATACGGTTTATCTTTCCGAAAACAATGGTGGGCTTTTTGCCAATTATAACAATACCTGTTTTGCTATGAATGGTGCAAATGGATATATTTATGCTGCTAATGCCCCTTTCACAGGGACATTTATTCCAAACCATTCCATAAATGGTTTTAACGATGGGCAAAATCCAAATGGTACCTGGTACCTTTGTGTAAAAGATGAGGCTCCTTCTGTAACTCTTCCCGGCCAATTATTAAGTGCCATGATTTCCTTTTGCTCTAACCCTCCGGTCGATCCAATTATCCCTGTTGGTGGTTGCAGCGAAAATAATGCATTCGGTTGTCAGTGCCCCGATGGAAGTCAAAATTGCGATTTATTACCCGACATGACAGCAAGCGGCTTAATCATTCAAAATGACCACCCCGAATCATTAGGAAATTTACGTTTGAGCAATGCAACGCCAAACATAGGTTGGGGTCCAATGGAAATTCACGGTTCAAACCAGTGTTTTTGTGATACCGTATCTGTTTCATGTGCCACCACACTTTGTCCGAATGGACAACCTGTTAAAGAATTGGTGAAGCAAACCATCTACCATAAAAACAATGGCATAATGACGTCTTACACACGCAATGCAGGTTATATGAGCTACCATCCAAGTCATGGACACGTGCATGTGGATGCTTGGGGTGCCTTTAGTTTGCGCATTCCAACCTCTAACCCAAATGCAACAACATGGCCTATAGTCGGCACGGGTGCTAAAGTGAGTTTTTGCTTAATAAACCTTGGAAATTGCACCAATAATTTAGGTTATTGTTTAGATAATACCGGCAATGTTTTAACGCAAGCGGATATTCCAAATTCTGGCTTTGGGAGCGTAACCGGATGTGGTTCTGACCAAGGAATTTTTACAGGAAGCTTGGATATTTATTCTTCCGGTTTAACCGGTATGCAAATTGATTTTCCGGGTACTTGTAATGGAAACTATTCTATTGTTTCGATAACTGACCCGAACAATAACTTTCTCGAACAAGATGAAACAAACAATTGGGTTCAAGTTCCGGTAACCCTTACGCAACAGTTTCCACCTTCAGGTGCCACATCATTTGCTTATTCTGCAGCCGGAAATACTGTTTCCTTTGTAAACACAACGCCACTAAGTTCAGGTTATTTATGGGATTTTGGTGACGGAACAACGGATACAACAACTAATCCTGTTCACGTGTATCCAACAAACAATTCCTATACAGTAAAGCTTATTGCCATAAACCAATGCTATACAGCAACCACTCAAACTATTTTGATTACAACTATCAAAGAGAATGAGAACTACGCCTTAGGATTTAGTGCAAACCCCAATCCTTCAAATGGTTCTGTTGCAATTTCATATTTCCTTCCGCAGAAAAATAACGTTTCAATTGAACTTTATAATTTAGTAGGAGAAAAACTTATGACGCTCGCAAATGAATCTCAAGAGAAAGGGAAACATCAGTTAGAAATTGATTTAAGAGCGAAAAATATTCAGGCAGGAGTTTATTTATTGAAAATGAATAATGCTTCAAGAACACAAACACTTCGCTTAGTAATTATCGATTAATTCATAAAAAGCTTATTTTAACATCTATAATAAAATCAATTCAGTAATTTAGTAGCATATTAACCTTAATAAATTCAATATGAAAAAAACAATCTTTTTTGGTGCACTTATGTTATGCATTTCATTAAAAACTCAACTTTTTGCCCAAGTGCTTCTCACAGAAAATTTTGGGTCAGGAAGTTTGCCAGCTAACTGGACTAACGATAGTTTAGGTCAGCCTGCTGCTAACTTATGGATATTTAACAATCAGTATAACCGAACTATCAGCGGTGCGGGATTTGATACTAATTTTGCCATTTTTGACAGCGACGAAGGAAGCACCAATGATGGTTTTGATGAAATGGCTTCTTTAACTACTCCGGCGGTGAATCTTGCAGGAGCAAGTGCTGTAATTGTTGAGTTTGATGAACAATACAGAGCGTTGGCAGGTCCTAATACACAAGGTTCTTCTCGAAAAATTGAAGCGAGTATTGACGGCGGTTTAACTTGGAATATATTGGCTTACGATTCAGTAAACGTGGGTTATCCGAACCCGGCTGCACACACTTCATTTAATGTTGGTTCTTTAGGAGCTGCCACAACTATTATGGTGCGTTTTACTTGGACAGGAACTTATGACTGGTGGTGGGCAATTGACAATGTGACTATTGTTGGTCTTTCTCCTTGCGTTGCGCCTCCAACAGCTGGAACAACTATTGCGTCATCATCAGCTGTTTGCGCCGGAAAAGTTGTTTATTTCTCTTTAACCGGAAATGCTCTTGGTGCGGGTTTAACTTACCAATGGGAAACATCGGCTGACAGTATTACTTGGGTCCCTTCAACAGGCGATACAATTCCAACTTTTTCTGATACTGTAAATGCTACTACTTTTTATCATTGCCTGGTAACCTGTTCAGGTCAAACCGCTGCCTCTACAGCTGCTTCTGTTACGATTAATCCAGCCATTCTTTGCTATTGCAGTACTGCCTTAGGTGGTGGAAATTGCGGAGTTGGAAACCTTATCAATGCAATTACCATTTCTGGAACTGGATTTAACAGTACAAGCGCTACTTGCACAAATACAAGTGATGGATCATACACAGCCTTTCCAAATATTGGAAGCTTAACCGCTAATCTAAATCAAGGTGAAACCTATCCAATAAATGTTACTACCGATGGTAGTCATATTATTTCTGTTTGGATTGATTTTGACAGAAATGGTACTTATGATGCAACTGAATGGAGTCAAGTAAGCCTTACCTCTGCAACAGGTGTAGCTAATACTGTTTCGGTAGCCATTCCGCTAACCTCTACTATTGGCTTAACCGGTATGCGCGTTAGAAGTCGTGGAGCAGGAAATACGAATGGGGCAACTGATGCTTGTTCAAACTTTGGAAGTGGAGAAACAGAAGATTACATTGTTTTTATAGACTACCCATTATCTATTAAAAACAACACACAAAATCAATCTTTAACTGTGCTTCCGAATCCAGCTTCCGAAAAAATTACCTTAGCATTTACGAATAATAATGCTGAAAATACTCAGGTAAAATTAACCAACCTGAATGGCCAAATAATTTTCTCAGAAGGCTTAAATAATTTCTCTGGAACATATTCAAAAACAATCGATGTATCTTCATTTGCTAAAGGAATTTACAACTTACAACTAATCACAACTAGTGGAATAACCAATAAAAAGGTGGTTATCGAATAAATTAAAAATTCTTTCCGCTTGCTGAATCCCATTTTGAGGGACTTTAGCGCTGATTTTCGCACACAGTTAATAAAAAAAGTCTCGGGTAGCCGGGACTTTTTTTATTTTTGCATGAATTAACCTCAAAATAACTTTATGATAAAAAATTACTTCTCTTTATTAGTTGGTATCATGTTAACATGTTACCAATCTACCAATGCCCAATACTGCGTAACAAATTTAGGCGGTGCAGGGTGTGGAACAGATCAAATTACGGATGTTGAAATTGTTGGAACAACATTAGTTAATACGGCAAATACTTGCACCGGCACCTTTGCAAACACACTTACAGTATTTCCTGCCTCTGGAAATACTACTGCAACTTTAACTCAGGGTAATACCTATGCAATTAACATCACTACAACCGCCAATAACATTATTTCAGTTTGGATTGATTATGACAATAATCAAGTTTATGATGCATCCGAGTGGTTTCAAGTTTGCTTAACTTCTGTTGCTGGTAATGTTAATTCAGCCGCTTTAACAATCCCTTTCGGAGCGTTTACCGGAAGCACCGGTATGAGGATCCGCAGCCGTGCTAACGGAAATAATAATGGTGCAACCGATGCCTGCACCAATTTTGGAAGTGGTGAAGCTGAGGATTATACAGTAACCATTGCTGCCGGTAGTCCATGTGTAGCACCTCCAACAGCCGGCACAACCTTTAGCCCTGCTGCAAGTGCTTGTTTATCTACCTCCATTACCCTATCACTAAATGGTAACAGCATTGGTTCAGGACAAACCTACCAGTGGCAATCATCACCTGATAACATTACTTGGTCAGATATTATTGGTGCTACTAATTCTTTTTATGTTGATTCGGTTACTGCTGCGATGTATTTCCAATGCATCGTAACCTGTAGTGCACAATCAGCAACTTCTACACCGTTTTTTATTGGTGTAAACCCAGCTAATCAATGTTATTGCGCCTCCTTTTCAAACAGTTCACTTGATGATGATATTGGAAATGTTACGCTTGCAAGCTTAAATAATGGGATAGGTAGCCCGGCGCTTGCAAACCCAACCTCCGTTAATACCTATACAGATTTTACTTCATTGCCTCCAACTGATTTACTCCAAGGATTAATATACCCTATATCAATTACTCAAATTAATTCCGGAACATTCTATTCTTGTTTCGCCACGGTACATATCGATTTTAATCAGGATGGGGTTTTTGATACCACGGAGGTGTCTGCAATCGGACAAACCAACAACGCAATAGGAGCAAACGTACTGAATGGAAATATTTCAATACCACTTACCGCTTTGAGTGGTAATACTCGAATGAGAATTGTTTTGAGAGAAAATGGTTCTGCTACCCAAAGTGCTTGCGGCTCTTATGGATATGGCGAAACAGAAGATTATATTGTGAACATTCTTAGTGCAACTCCATGTATTGCTCCCCCTACAGCTGGCATAACTTTAGCAAGTGCTATTTTGGTGTGTGATTCAAGTTCCATTAACTTATCCCTATCCGGAAACTCAATTGGTATTGGCCAAACTTACCAGTGGCAATCCTCGCCTGATAATGTAACGTGGACAAATATTGCTGGTGCAACAAATCAAAATGCAACAGTTCCTGTTATTGGAGCAACATCTTTCAGATGCGAAGTTACTTGCTCTGGAAACGCAGTTAACTCCACTCCGATTTCAATTGCATTAAAACCATTTTATCAATGTTATTGTGCCTCCTATCCAACCTCAGCTGCCGATGATGATTTAGGATGGTTTGAGTTTGGATCTTTATTAATTAGCGGAGATACTTCAGCCTTAAACAATCCAACTTCTAACAAAACATACACGGACTACACCGTTTTCGGTGCTTTTTCATATAGCCAAGGAGCAAGCTACCCAATTAAAGCAGTACAAATTAATAGTTCCGCTAATTTTTATATCTGCATACTAAAGGTATACCTCGATTATAATCAAGATGGCCTTTATGATTCAACTGAAGTTGTATTTACGGATACTACAAACAACGCTGCAGGTGGTAACTTAATGCAAGGCTTGGTAACAATTCCGGTGAATGCCCCAATTGGAAACACCGGACTAAGGGCTGTTTTAAGCGAAACCATGAATTCTTTTGGCCCATGTGGTACTTATGGATATGGCGAGACAGAAGACTACATTGCTTATATTGATTATCCATTATCAGTAAAATCAATTTCTCAAAACCTAAGTTTATCAGCAATTCCAAATCCTGCTAGTGATAAATTAACCCTTTCATTTATCAATCATGAGCCCGAAAACACACAGATTAAACTATTTAATTTGAACGGACAATTAGTTTTTGCTGAAAGCCTGAATCATTTTTCAGGCAAGTTTTCAAAAACTATTGATGTAAGTGCTTTTTCAAAAGGCATATATAACTTACAACTTATCTCAACAAATAGTATTACAAACAAAAAAGTTGTGATTAAATAACCTAGTGGTACCTAACAAAAAAGCCCTCATTAACAGAATCGTTAATGAGGGCTTTTTTATTTTATTTTAATTATTGTACTACGAACTTCACTCTATAAACTGAACCATTCGTTAGTGCTTCTGCCATATAAACTCCTGCAGTCAACACAACTTCCGGCTTTATAGTTAAGATTGCACCGTCTTGTGTATTCACATTAGAAGTAAATACTTTAGCTCCCACTATATTAATAATTGAAAACTCAACTTGTTCACCTGCTGTCTCAATGCCTTGCAATTCAATTGTCAATTGTTTATCAACAGCTGCAGGATTCGGGTAAACATTCAAATTAAGTACGCCCGTTGCTGTGCTTTCTCCTTCTGTCGAAAATGGTGAGTAGCGTGGTATTGTTGCTCCGGTTGTAAAGCTACATGCCGGGCCAAATGCACTCCATTCTCCTGCATAATATGCTACTTCGATAGTGTATTGTGAATTGGGCAACATGTTTTGTTGTCCACAGCATACCAAGGTACTCGCTAAACTAAAAGTTGTGTTGGAATTATAATTATAGAACACTTTCTGATAAGGAACTCCACCCACATTGGTAATTCTATATGAATACATGCTAGCACCCGGTACTGCAGTACAATTTAAGAAGGCGCCAAAGCGTCCTACCCCAAGTGTAGTGCCACAAATATCTAATATCGATGTTGATGGCGGCGCTGGAGTTGTAACGGAACAAGGAGCACCATAATTTAACCAAACACCTCCAACATACGGTTTTACACGCACCGAATAAGTAGTAGCATATTTTACTCCACCCGGTGTCATTGGAGAGGTTGGAATCCAGGTTAAACGAAAATCAGTATTCCCATTCGTTCTGTATGCCACAACAGTATATCCGGGAGCTGTAAATTCATACTCATAATTTGTTGCACCTGTAACAGGAGTTGTAAATATTTGATCATTTAACGAAGTCAAAGTGACATTGCAATTGGTTAATGAAGTTGTAGGAGAAACCTGAGTTAGGTCTAACTTACACGCAACACCAAATGGGCCCCATTCTCCTGGTCTGCTTCCAAAATTTTGGCCTGTTTTACCAACCAATGCCCTTGTCATTACATCATAACTATAGCCAAATCGAACACGATCAATAAGCGGGGAAGATTGATATGCCCATACTAAGCGAAAATCTAAATTTCCATTGCCTCTTCTCCAAGTATGATCATAATCAAATGTATTTCCGCCATCATTCTCTACAATTTTATATTCATAATCATTCGCTCCTGATACTGAATCAGTAAGAAATCTGTCATTCAAATCATCAATGGTATAATCACATGGACCTGCCACTGTTGCTGAATTATCGCGCAATTTAATTTGCGGAAACGCTCCTAACGTCACCGGGCAAGAAGCACCGTAAGGACTCCAAGAACCATTTTTATAATAAGCCACAGAAATATTGTATGTATTTCCATAAATAACCCCTGGTGCCCATTTCATACGGTAGTCAATGTTAGAATTGTTACGGTAATGTTCAAAACTATAACCTGACTGACCACCGGTTCCTACAATTTTATAGCGGTAATTTGTAGCCCCTAATACAGGTTGAACATAAATTTGGTTGTACATACTTGGAAGTGTGGTGCAAGAAGTTGGGATTAATGCAGGAACTGGAATTTCAAGTACTTGAATATCATCAATAAAAATACTTCCTTGACTAACTCCACCAGGACTTGTAGCACGGAAACCAAAATAAATTTGTCCGGTCCCGGTTGCTAGATAATCTGTAGCTGTTCTTTTAGTATAGGTAGTAGTGTTAACATTCCCAATATAACTAGGTGCTGAACCTTCCATTGTTGAGGCATCTCCTAAGTTGGAAATATAAACTTTATATGTTTCATTAACAGATCCATTGGCTATTCTATCATACCAAGATATGCGGTACACCTTTCCAACTGTAACATTAATTGCCGGTGAATAGAACCAATCATCCAACGATGTAGCATTATCTGAATTTTTATCAATACGCATATGATTGGTTCCACTTTGTGGCGCCGTAGTTGAAGTGTACCAAGAACTGGTACCCATTCCATCATAATTTTCTTTGGTTACACCACAAGGCAAATTCGGTACAGTTACACCCTCAGCCCCTAGTGTGTAGGAGTTAGGATTTTGAGTTGGAGTCACCGCCTGACTTATACCTGAAACAAACGAACTCGCAACACAGCTTGTGTTTTCTCCAATTGAATTGTATGGAGCAACTATATAATAATAGGTAGTATTGGCCTCCAACAAAGGGAGATTGAAGCTTAAATTATTCCCTACATCTTGCATGTAAATAATAAAATCGGTCATTGGGTCATCTTTTGCAACATAAATATAATACCCAGACGGATAGTTGGTGGCAGCCGTCCAACTTAAACTTGCCGAAGTAATACAGGCTGCACCATTAACTGTTGACGTAACACAATTTGGCGGTGTGGTTACTACATTCACAATCGCTGTTGCTGCTGCTGCTGAAGAACAACCTTGTGAAGAAATTGTGTTAATTGCGTAACTTGTTGTTGTGCTTGGTTGTGCGTATAACACATCGTAATTTCCTCCAGCATATGGGTTGCTTAGGCCTGCATCTGTAAATAATCCTGTTACCGGACTCCAATCGAATGAAACCGGCATACTATGTCCAATTACCATATTGGGTCTTCTGTTGCTTGTGCCGTTTGAGGTAAGTGCCAAAATTGGAGCATTTCCAGCACCTGCATTATCAGCTCTCGAATAATTTACACTTGTAAAACCAGCAGTTGTAGTATATTTTACGGCACAATTAGGATGTGCGGTTGTACCCAAATAATTATTATTAAACACTGTTTCAACAATAATATTTGAGGTTCCATTCCAAGTAAAAGGACTTGAAAACACAAAATCATTTACCCCATTTAAAGCTGTATAGGACACATTCGAATACACTTGTGTTAACCCATTCACAAAACTTGAAGTTAACGTATTAAGAGCAGTATTTCCAATGCTGATGGTATAATTCTGCATAGGGTCAGCATTGTTTGTGTTTGAGATATCAAATGAAAGGCTCTTTATTTGCTCTCCTGCAAGTATTCCTTGAGCACTTAATTCTGAAGCCAATATTAAGATTTGGTGTCTAGCTCCTCCATAATAGGTTCCTAAGCTTGCCGGAAAACTTGTTGAATTATTTGTTGAATTACCTGTGCCAAATGTTGCATTAGCTGAGCTCAATTGAGCGGTTAACGTTTCCATGCCACCCAGAAAAATTGTAGTACTGGTTGGAGTTACTGTTGGGCTATTCGGTAAACTGTTAACTGTAAGCTCAGCATTTGAAGAATTAAGTGAACAATTGGCATCACTAATAATCACGTTATAATCACTAGCAGCGTCTGATATTTGTGTATTTGAGATAGTCAGTGTATTACTTAATGCCCCTGAAAATCGGCCCCCATCTACTATTGGTGTAGTCCCCTTTCGCCATTGATACGTTAATCCTGTACCGTTTGCAAGAACCGAGAAGGTTGCTGTTTGATCAATGCAAACTGGATGACTTACCGGTTGGTCAATAATAGTGATTGATGGAGATATATTTACTGAAACGATGTTAGAAGTAGCCGAAACACAGCCCAAATAATCTGTTGTTGTGGCTGTATAATTATTCATTCCATTGAGTGGAGAAACTATTACTTTTGCTGTTGAAATTGAAGGATAGGACACAGCACCAATCGTAGCGGGGCCGTTAAATACAGTGGTATATCCGGAAGCATCACTAATAGAAAGCGACCAACTGTTTAAATCGCCTCCTCCATTATTTTCCTTGTCTTCAATTTGTAAAGTCCAAACTCCTGCAACGTTATTACATGGAAAAGTGAGCCCAGTAAAGGTTGCTTGATAAGTTCCGGTAGGCACATTTCCACCGCTTGATCCAGGAAACGTTGTTGAACTTGAAGAAGTGAATACATAATCGGCTGAATTTATTAAATTATCTTGGTTGGTAGTTCCGCCAGGACGATTAAAGATAACGGTTTGGCCACAAGATGGACTAATTAAAGTAGCAACCAAATTTCCAACTCTACTGTGATCAATGTTTAATGTTAGAGTTAGTTTTGATGCAGCACTCATTATTCCTGAAGGTAATGTAATAGTTCGGGTAATTGTAGGTGTTCCTGAACTGGAAATCGTTGCAGATGTAGAATTCGTTGCACTTACCGGACCCATTGTTCCGCCTGCATTAGTGGCAGTTAACTCTGCCTCATAACAACTTGGGTCTGCTGTTTTAGCCAAGCTAATTGTTGGATTTGGAACAGTAGTGATGGATACAGCACCATTCATAGTGGCGGTACATCCGGTGGAAACAAAAGTGGCTTGAACTGTATAATTACCCAACCCTGTTTGATTCCCAAACGAAATTGAACTACCGGTTCCGGCAAGAGGTGATCCCTCATTTACACCAGCCAACTTTAATTGATAATTTACACCCGATTGTGAATTACTTAATCCAACTAATTTTCCAGAAGTACCAACGCAATAAGCTCCGCCTCCGGTAACGTTATAGCTCGTTGGCAATGGATTAACAGTAATTGTTGCGGATGCTGAATTTGCGGTACAACCTGCACTTATGACAACAGCGCGGTACATTGTGGTTAACGTTATATTGGAGTAGTTTTGACTATTGCTGGTATTGCTTATATCGTTCCAATTTGAGCCGCCATTGGTGGAAGATTGCCATTTTTGCACAGTACCAGTATTGCCTGTAAGTGTTACGCTTCCGCTATTTGTTCCACTGCATACCGATGTACTTGAATTTACAACGCCCCCTGTTGGGCTTGCGTTAACCGTAAGTGTGGATGTATTGCTCGGTGTTGCACCTTCACTATTGGTGAATAATGCTCTGTATTGTCCTGCATCGCCACTAACAGGAGATGGTATTGTATAAGTAGATGAAGTAGCACCGGAGATATCGGTCCAAACACTACTAATGTTTTTTTGCCACTTAACAGTTGGTGTAGGTAAGCCACTTGCTGCTGCAGAAAAAGATACTGAATTTGCAACACAAGCTGTAACCGAGGCGCTAGGTTGTGTGGTAACAATTGGAATGAACTGTGTAATACTAATATTGTCCATAGTTATCGTGCCTGACGATCCTGAATAAACAAATTTTATATCTTCAATATTTCCATTATCATCCACTTGTTGTCCGCTAATGTAGCGTGTTGTACCTACCCAAAGATCTGTTCGATTGTTGGAAACTGTTTTAACAGTTCCATCAGGGGCATTATACGATAATGTATTTCCTGAATTATTCAATACCCATGTAACGGTTTTAACCGATCCACTTATATTGGAATATGTATCACCATTGGTAACATCATTAATTCTATAATTATTGCTGCTTCTAAAATCAATTGCAAATTGCGCATAACAATCGTTACTACTTTGAACACTATTAGAGGTGCTGAACCCATCCCCAACCTGCCATCTCGCAACCGTATTGGTTGAACTGTTATTCGATATAGTTAAGTCGAATTTGTAAATAATGCCTAATGGCACAGGACTAAAATTTGTTGTTCGGGCAAAGCTGGCTGTCCCTGCTCCACTGCGGACAAATTGCAGCGCATTAGCTGTTATGGTAGCAGTTGGTCCACCTGATACAGTTATAGCATTAAACTGCCCGTTGTTTGGACTGCCACTCACATAGTTCGAAAGTGTGCTCGAGCTGCTAAAATTTTGCGAAAACAATGGTGTTTGTGCATTCGCATTTTTTGCCATAATTGCGATAATTAGGCATAGCGCAAGATAGACTTTCTTAAAGGTTTCACTTGTTTTCATGGTTTTTTGTTTTTTAGCGTTTTGATTTTCAAAATACCTTAGTGTTTTCATTTTAGTTTGATTTAATTTATGGAATCGTAAAAAAAATGCTTAACTGCCTAACCCCTTTATTTAGAGGGCTTTTACAAACAATAAGTAGTTTATTTTTTAATTTTCCTGACCTATTTACGGTTTAAGCGACCAATAGGTTTCATTAATCGATAAAATGAGATTGCGAAGTTAGGTATTTCACACCCCTAACTTCTGTTTTATCGATAATTATATTAGTTTAATCGACGATTAAACTAATATAACATGATACTAAAATTATTTTTTGGATGTTTTTTACCTGTTAATCAGGCACTTACCATTATAGGGATGCCAACTTCATTAAAAATTGGGCTTGGGTGTTGAAAACTAATGGGTTGATTTACTTGATCATAACTCCCCTTTTGTTAATAACAGGGACATGAATTAAGTTTTCTTCGAGGATTGTTTCAGCAAGAAAAATAAATTTTTTATCGTAAAGATTTTTACCCAAATAAAAGCTTACCCAGTATTCATTGTTCAAACCGAATACATCCTCGATTATTGGCTCAATCTTTACAAATGATTTGGGTTCAACACTGTCTAAAAAATGACGAAGTGTGGAAGTATTTACTTTTTCATCATTCAAAAAACCATAACCGGTGCTAGTCACTAACACAGCGTCGAGCTTGTCGTTTTTAAGGTTAATTAAATAGGAGTTCCAAATTGTTTCTGCTAATTCATTCTCTTCTTTGACAATGGCCAAGGCCACATCTTCTACAATTAATTCAGGAATATCTTTTATCATAATTATTTAAAAAAACTACTTATCCATTTCAAATGCTGCATCCAAAAACACATACACATCTTTTGGATGATCATTCACCTTCTCGGTGTCGCGTTTGTGGCCCAAACGCACCACCACCATGTTTTTATCGGGAATAACAAATACATACTGCCCTAAAATTCCACGCATATAATAAATTATGTGATTCTTATACGTTAAAAGCCACCAACTGTAACCATACTTAATGTTCTTTTGACCATTATCGTCAATTAAACTCGCAGGAGTTACTGATTGACGCACATAATCCTTCGAAACCAATTGATTTCCTCTCCAGTTCCCTTCATGTAAATAAAGCGATCCAAAACGTGCAAAATCTCGTGCATTGCTATTAAAGCAGCAGTATCCTTTTTCGACTCCTCCTTCATGATCCAAACTCCAATAAGCCGGATGGCTTGCTCCCATTGGCTTCCAAAGTTTTTCGGAAGCATACACACTAAGGCTTTTTCCGGTGGCTTTTGCAACAATAAAAGACAGCAATTCCGTATTACCACTTAAATAATTCCAAACTTTACCGGGTTCTTCGGTTACATGATATTTGTATGTAAGCGCTTGCAAATCATCCCCATAGTATGCTGCTGCCGGATAGGCCAATGGGTTCACGTAGTTTTCATCAAAATTAATCCCCGAACTCATTGTTAGCAGATGCTTAATTGTGACTTTGGCATTCGCACCTTTTGCGTACTCGGGCAAAAAATCGCCAATAGGCTCATCTACACTTTTTATTTTATGCTCATCAATTGCAATTCCGGTAAGAATACTAACGATGCTTTTACCCATCGAAAACGAATTGGTATGCGATGTATCACTATATCCATCCCAATATTCCTCATATTTTACTGAGTCGTTTTTTACTACCAAGAATGCAATAGTTTTATATTTTTCGACCTCAGCCCTGTGTGCTGGCGATAATTTTTGTAGATTGTAATCTCGCGAAGGCACCCACTCTTGAGCTGAGTCAACCTCAACTTTGTGATTGCTGAATATTTTATACTCACTTATGGAAGGTCCTGAACGCCCCTTTAGGTAAGTATTTGCAACGGCTCTAAACAGGTAGCTTTTTCCGGTAATAACGATGAGTAAAGAAAGCAACACCAAGAGAATAACAATCCATTTTACAATCTTCCTAATCACTTTCATAGCGGATTTTTATTTCGAATTACGGATTTTTAATTGGGAATCGCAATAGTAATTTTTGAAATGGAAGTCACCTTTATTGCAAATCATCCATTCATTTAAAAGCACAAAAAAACAATGAATTGATCTAACAACCATCATCATAAAAGCATGCAATTGCATCATTTAATAAGTTAAGTTCAAGTATACTAAACCAAACCCTTGTTAACTCAAATATTCTGCAATTTGAACCGCATTGGTTGCCGCTCCTTTGCGCAAATTATCGCTTACAATCCACATGTTTAGCGACTTGGGTTGTGATTCATCGCGCCGCAAACGACCCACAAAAACTTCATCTTTATTATGTGCATCCTTGGGCATGGGATATTTTAATTGTGTAATATCATCCACCACAACTACTCCGGGAAACGCACTTAAAATTTGCTTCACTTCGCTAATATCAAACTCTTTATCAAATTCAACATTTACACTTTCCGAATGTCCTCCCATTACCGGAATACGCACAGTGGTGCTGGTAACGCGCAAGCTATCGTCTCTCAAAATTTTTCGCGTTTCGTTAACCATTTTCATTTCCTCTTTGGTATAACCGTTATCTAAAAACACATCTATTTGAGGGATAACATTTAAATCAATTTTATACGGATAGGCCATATCACCATCAATGCCTGCACGTTCATTCATGAGCTGCGTAACCGCCTTCACCCCTGTGCCTGTAACCGATTGATAGGTAGAAACCACAATACGATTAATGTGATATTTTTTATGCAAAGGTGCCAAAACCATTACCATTTGAATAGTGGAGCAGTTGGGATTGGCAATTATTTTATCGCCTTGCGTAAGTACTTCTGCATTAATTTCCGGCACCACCAGTTGCTTATTAGGATCCATGCGCCAAGCCGATGAGTTATCAATTACGGTTGTTCCTGCTTCAGCAAATTTTGGCGCCCACTGTAAAGAAGTATTACCACCTGCCGAAAAAAGTGCAATGTGCGGTTTCATCGCAATTGCCTCCTCCATGCCGACCACAGGA
This sequence comes from Bacteroidota bacterium, assembly GCA_016721765.1. Lineage (NCBI taxonomy): Bacteria > Pseudomonadati > Bacteroidota > Bacteroidota bacterium. Next base: position 1,168,720 of record JADKHO010000001.1, on the reverse strand, counting down.
TACATTTTCCCGTTAAAATTCAATTTCTTTCCAATACTCCTTTCAGATGCTACCGGAATAAATTCCGAGACAGGAAATTTTCTTTCCTCCAAAATTTTAATCATCATTGTCCCCACTAATCCGGTGGCCCCTACAACTGCAACTTTCATGTTCGATTATCTTTGATTTAGTTAATTAAATAGGCTGTACTTTTAAAATCATATCAAAAATTGTGGACACTTTAATGGAATAATTAATCCAAATTTTAATTCCCAAAAAAAATCTTTCACAAAAATACTATATTTACCCTTCAAGCAACAGCAAGCAATGAAACGAATTCTACTTTTTTTTATTATTCTTCATCCTATTTGGGCATATTGCCAATTTTCAGATGATTTCACAGATGGCGATTTTATTTCCAATCCCACATGGCTTGGAAATACAGCCGATTGGACTATAACAACTGGACAGCTCAACAGCAATGGACCCGGAGTAACACCAACTACCATTTACCTATCTACGTCATCTGCTTTAGCACAAAACGCACAATGGGAATTTTTTGCCAACCCAAAACTGGCAACTTCATCCGGAAATTTTATAGATGTTTTTTTAGCAGCCGATTCTGCAAGCCTATTAACTGCCCAAAACGGCTATTTTGTTAGGCTCGGAAACACAAGCGATGATGTTTGCTTATATCAATTAGTGAATGGAACCGCTACATTAATTATTGATGGCCCGAATACCACACTTGCCAGTTCATCAAACAATCCTACCAAAGTAAGAGTAACACGCAATGCAAGCAATCTCTGGACCTTGGAAGCTGACTTTACAGGAACCGGCAGTGCCTACGCCGTGCAAGGAACGGTAACTAATTCGGCGGTTTCAACAGCTGCTTTTTTTGGAGTAAAAATCACTTATTCTGCTGCAAATTTTAACAAATATTTTTTTGATGATTTTACGGTTACACCGGTGGCTGTAGTTGATACAACAGCGCCAGATTTGCTGAGCGCAACCGTAATATCCGGCACTCAAGTTGATCTTTTATTTAGCGAAGCGCTTGATCCCATTTCTGCCCAAAACACAACGCATTATGCGGTCAACAATGGTATTGGTAGTCCGGCAAGCGCTGTAAGAGATGCATCAAGTTTAGAAGTTGTTCACCTTAGTTTTTTGAGCAGTTTCCCCAATGGAATTTTAGACTCTATTGTGGTGGACAGTATCCAGGATTTATTTGCAAACACATTAATTGCCGATACAACAACCTTTACTTATACTGCTGTTTTTGTTGCAGGATTTAAAGATGTAATTGTGAATGAAATAATGGCCGATCCCACACCTTTAGTAGGTTTGCCAAATGCAGAGTTTCTAGAAATTTTTAACCGAAGTGCTAACCCAATTGATTTGAATCAATGGAGTTTTACAGACAATCCGGTTGCTGCACCTGCTAATCTTGGAGCCTATGTGCTTCAACCCGATTCCTTTTTAATAATTTGTTCCAGCACGAATTTGGCTTTGTTTTCGGCTTACAGTAATGTTATGGGAGTTGCTTCTTTTCCATCACTTGTAAACAGTGGCAATCAAATTTACTTGAAAAACAATCTTGGAAATTTTATTGACTCGGTTGATTATTCGGATTCTTGGTATCAAAATACAACAAAGGCACAAGGTGGTTGGACTTTGGAATTAATCAATCCGAATTTGAGTGTGAACTGTGCACCCTCAGGGAACTGGATTGCTTCAATCGATTTGACGGGTGGTACTCCTGGTGCACAAAATTCTGTTTTTTCAATTGCTCCTGATGTTACCGCACCTTCGGCAATTAGCAGTATTGCAACGGATTCACTTCATGTTACTATCTGTTTTAGTGAGGCAATTGATGCTAGTCAAATTGCAAATACAGCGAATTATAGTATCAATAATGGAGTCGGAAATCCGTTATCTGTTGCTGCTAATGCCTCTTTAACTTGCGTTGATTTAACCTTAGGAACTAATCTTATTTCTCAACAAACCAACTCGCTCAGCTTTAGTAATATTAGTGATTGTTCGGGTAATAACATCAATCCGAATACCAGCAACTTCACTTATTTTGCGCCTGTTCCGGTTGCTCCAAAAGATATAATTATTACCGAAATTTATTCCAGTCCAAATGCGACTTCCGGTTTGCCCAATGCCGAGTACATTGAATTATTTAACCGCAGCAATGCTCCCATAAACCTTAACAATTGGAGTTTTCATGATGCCTTGCTTACGCTTACTCCCAATATTGGAAATTATGTTTTACAACCCGATTCCTTTGTGGTACTTTGCAGCAGCACTTCAGTTGCGCTGTTTGCGGGATTTCAAAATGTGTTGGGTATAACTTCCTTTCCTACCTTGAATAATAGTGGTGACCATATTTATTTGCGAAACGATGTAAGTACCATAATTGATTCGGTTTCTTACACTACTTCTTGGTACCACGATGCAACAAAAGCAGCAGGGGGTTGGAGTTTGGAATTAATTAATCCCGATGCAAATGTAACTTGTGCACCCGATGGAAACTGGAGTGCTGCCATTGACATTTCCGGTGGTACTCCCGGTTCACAGAACTCCATTTATTCGAATGCTCCTGATATTACAGCACCTGCAGTGATTAGCATTCTTGCTTCCGATTCATTACATGTAAGCATTTGCTTTAGTGAAGCCATTGATGCAGCACAAATTGCTATCAGCAGCAATTACAGCATCAATAATGGTATTGGCACACCAACTGCTGTAAGCGCTTATAATTCATTTTCATGTATTGATTTAACCGTTGGAACTAATTTTGTTTCACAGCAAATTAACACACTTAGTTTTACTAATCTAAGTGATTGTTCAGGAAATTTGCTCAGTCCTAACAGCATCAATTTTAGCTATTTTGCGCCGGTTGTGGCTGTCGCAAAAGATATAATCATTTCAGAAATATACTCGAGCCCAAATGCTACCTCGGGTTTACCCAATGCCGAATACATTGAACTTTTTAACCGCAGCAGCAATCCCATTAATTTAAACAATTGGAGTTTTCACGACAACATAAATGTGGTAACGCCCAACATTAGCAACTATATTTTAAAACCCGATTCCTTTGTGGTATTATGCAGCACTGCAAATGTTCCGCTATTTGCCGGAATTTCGAATGTGCTTGGGGTAAGTTCCTTTCCTGCGCTTAATAATTCGGGAGATAACATTTATTTGCGCAGCGATTTAGTTACGATTATCGACTCCGTGCCATATACTGTTTCTTGGTACAGGGATGCTGTAAAAGCAGCCGGAGGTTGGAGTTTAGAGCTAATTAATCCCAATGTTTCATTGAATTGCGCTCCGGCAGCCAATTGGATTGCTTCCACTAATCCAACCGGAGGAACACCCGGCGTTCAAAACTCAGTTTACTCAACACTTCCGGATATAACCGCACCCACCTTGCTGAGTATTTTTGCCGATGATTCTGTTCACGTAAGTATTTGTTTTAGTGAAGCTATTGATGCGAATCAAATAGGAATTCTTAGCAATTATACCATCAACAATGGAATTGGAAATCCAATTACTGTAGTGCCCAACAGCGATCTTACCTGTGTTACTTTAACCTTAGCAACAAGTCTAACCAGTCAACAACTCAACACGCTAAGCTTTACTTCAATAGGCGATTGCTCAGGAAATTTACTTATCAGCAATACTGTAAATTTCACCTATTTTGCTCCGGTATTGGCGAATTACAAAGATGTTATTATTAGCGAAATTTATGCTAGCAATAATCCTAGTTCGGGTTTGCCTAACGCCGAATATATTGAGTTATTTAACCGCAGCAACCATCCCATAAATTTAAACAATTGGAGCTTTCATGACGATATTCTTTCGCTAACCCCCAATTTAACAAATTACGTATTACTTCCCGATTCATTCGTGGTTATATGCAGCACTACAAATGCGGCCTTATTTGTAGGAATAACTAATGTGCTAGGTATTTCATCCTTCCCTTCCTTGAACAACACCGGTGATCATTTGTATTTGAGAGATGGATTGATTTCAATAATTGACTCTGTTCCTTATTCAGATACCTGGTACCAAGATGCTGTTAAAGCTGCCGGTGGTTGGAGCTTAGAGTTAATTAATCCTAACCTAAATGCATCTTGTGCTCCTACAGCCAACTGGATTGCCTCAAATGCCATTTTAGGCGGAACTCCGGGCGCCCTGAACAGCGTTTACTCAACCGCTCCTGACGTAATTGCCCCACAAATAATCAGTGCTTTTGCACTTGATTCTTTGCACGTATCGCTTTGTTTTAGTGAAGCTATTGATGCTTCCCAAATTTCTATTGCAAGCAATTATATGATTAATGGCTCAATCGGCAATCCAATAAATGTTTTGGCCAACAGCGATTTTACCTGTGTAAACTTAACACTAGGAATCGCATTATCTTCACAACAAACCTATACCATTACCGTTCCCACCCTTTCCGATTGCTCAGGTAATTTAGTAAGTCCTGCTAGCATTAATTTTGTGTATTACACACCTTACATTGCCCATCAAAAAGATATCATTATTACGGAAATTTACAGCAGTCCTACCACAACTTCCGGATTGCCCAATGCTGAATATATCGAACTTTATAACCGAAGCAACGAGCCAATTAATATTGGCGGATGGAGCATTAAAGACGATACCACCGGAACCATAAATATTACCAACTATATTTTATTTCCCGATTCCTTTGTGGTGTTAACCAGCACTTCAAATGTATTACTGTTCCCTACCAACATAGCGGTGTTTGGATTAAGTTCTTTTCCTTCATTGAACAATACCGGCGATCACATTTTCCTCAAAAACAATTTAGGCTTTTTGGTAGATGAAGTAAATTATTCGGATACTTGGTACCGCAATAACACTAAGAAAGCTGGAGGTTGGAGCCTTGAACTTATTGATATGGACTTTCTTTGTTACAACAAATTAAACTGGATTGCTTCTACCAACCCTAAAGGTGGAACACCGGGAAAACCTAATTCAGTGCTCGGTACATTTACCGATACAGAAGCACCAAGCCTGCTAAGGGCAATTGTTACTTCAAACAGTAGTGTAAAATTATTTTTTGATGAACCTGTGAGCTATGCGGCCTTAGTAGATATTAACACCTATACGTTTGACAATGGAATTGTTTTACCTTTCGGTACAAGCTTTACTTTAGACTCAGACTCAACCTCTGTGAATATTGTTTTACCAATTGCGATGCAGTTAAAAACAATTTACACCGTAACGGTTAATACGAACATAAAAGATTGTTCGGGCAATTCAATAAGCAATTACAATTCCGCACGCTTTGGATTGTGGGAAGAAGCAGAATACAACGATGTGGTTATAAACGAAGTTTTATTTGACCCAATTAGTGGTGGTACCGATTTTATTGAACTTTACAATCGTTCCACAAAAGTACTTGATTTGTCGCAGTTGATTCTATCTTCAAAAGACACTGTTACAAACGAATTAAAAAGCCTATATACTATTGCTCCCGGAACAGAAACCTACATGTTGCTTCCCGGCGAGTATCTTGTGCTTTCCGAAAATTCTGAAATTATAACCTATCAATATTATACTCCCAACCCCCGAGGTTTCTGGCAAATGCCTGGTATTCCATCTTTAAATATTTCGGATGGAACAGTGGTATTAAGTACGCCGCAACAAAAAATTATTGACGATTTGCATTATTATGATTCATGGCAATTCCCGCTATTGGTTTCTACCAAAGGCGTTTCGCTCGAGCGAATTAATTTTGATAGAAGTACACAGGATGGCTTAAATTGGCATTCAGCCTCACAAAATGTGGGCTTTGCAACTCCCTCGTATAAAAATTCACAATACACCGAAAATGCCAGTAGTGCAAATGATCAAGTAAGTATTGAACCGGAAGTTTTTTCGCCTGATAACGATGGATACCAAGATGTAGTAAACATTTCCTACAAAACAGATATTCCGGGATATGCAGGCAGTATCAGTATTTTTGACGATAAAGGTCGCCTTATCAGAAGTCTGGTAAAAAATGAATTATGGGGTAATGCCGGAACCTATTCGTGGGATGGAATTACGAACGATCGAGATAAAGCCCGAATAGGAATTTATGTAATATTGGTTGAGGTTTTTGATTTAAACGGGAATTCGCGTCAATACAAAAAGACCTGTGTGTTAGGAGCAAAATTATAATCTTGATTTTTAGTATGAATTACTTTGCCATTGCAGTTCTCCTTCGTATGTTTCATGTGCCGCTCATGGTATTTATTCCTTTTTTTGTGGGATTGATATTTTTGCTTTTAGGGATAAAAGATTTCAGAGAAGACGATGAAAACAATAGAAAAACACGACTCAAAAGACTCTACAAAGAAATTGCTAAATCAATCCTTTTTATGCTCACTTCTGTTTTTGTTTGGTTAGTTTTTTATTGAGATATGACAGCAATAACAAATGCTTTTACAGTTGATTTCGAAGATTGGTACCACGGTATTGAGCTTCCATTCAGCGATTGGAGCAATTATGAAAGACGCATTGAGAAAGGATTTTATCCGGTTTTCAATGCTTTGCAAAAGCACCAGGTTAAAGGAACTTTTTTTACCCTAGGTTGGGTGGCAAAAGAATATCCCAAATTAATAAAGGAATTGGCTGCTGCCGGTCACGAGCTTGCTTCACACGGCTATTCACACGAAAAAGTTTACAACCTAAGTCCGGAACAATTCCGCAAAGAAATTCGCGACACCAAGCACATCCTCGAAGATTTAACTGCACAAGAGGTAACCTGTTATCGCGCTCCCTTCTTTTCCATCACTTCACAAAGTTTATGGGCTTTGGAAATTCTGGCCGAAGAAGGCTACAAAATCGATTGCTCCATATCGCCCATTAAAACTTGGCGCTATGGCATTGCAAGTTGTCCGGATGAAATCTTTAAAATTAAAGAAGCTAACATCTTGGAATTTCCGGTATCCACTTTTACATACTTGCGCAAACGTTGGGCAATTGGTGGTGCCTATTTTCGACTCTTTCCCTATTCCTTCACCAACAATGGAATAAAAAAGCGAACCAAGAATGAAAAATACAACATGTTTTACATTCATCCTTGGGAATACGATCCCACACATCCTAAAATAAAAATTGAACGAAAAGCTCAATTCACCCACTATACACGTCTAAGCAAAACACTGCCTTCCACCGAAAAACTGCTTACGCATTTCAAATTTGGAACCGTGAGCGAAGTGGTAAAAAATTATCAAAAAAAACATGACATCAAAAGCATTGGGCTTAACGTTTTGCAGAGCTGAAGAAAAGGATCGTGAAGCGTTAATTCGGTTGATGGCAAAGGTGCTGCGTGACGGAGATTCGCTTCATGCCGATAAATACGACCTGCAAAAATGGATGTGGAAGTATTACCTTTTGCCGCATGCTGCGCCCCAAATTTACCTCTGCAAAGAAGGAGCAGCTATTCTTGGTTACTACCATTGCCCTGTTTATGTGGCGCAGTTAAACGGTATTAAAAAGAAAATTGCCATGGTGCAAGATGTGGGTGTAAGTGAAGCTGCCAGAGGAAAAGGCGTGTTTCGAAAACTCGCCGAATATGCGACCGAACAACTCTTGAAAAGTGATGTAAACATGATTTACACCTTTCCGAATGGAAAAAGCATTCACACGTTTTTAAAGTACAACGGATACACTAAAATTGAAACTTTCAGCACTTTTATTTTACCTGTAAAAATAGAAAATATTATTGCGGCAAAAATCAATTTCCTCAACATCCATAGAGTTATTGGAGTAGTTTCGGATTTTTTTTACAGCAGCAAAGTTCCATCCTTACAAGCTGATTATAAAATTGAATTGAAAGAAAAATTAAATCCTGAAATGGTCGATCTTTTTCTGGCTTTTAATACGCAGTTTAAAAACGCTTTGCTTCGCGATTACGATTACCTCCATTGGCGATACGAGGAAAAACCACATGGCACACCGCATTTTTTTTCAGCCACTAAAGATGGGGTTATGGTTGCTGCTGCCATTATTTCGATAGAAGATTTATTAGGAAGTAAAGCCGCAGTTGTACTCGATTTTGCAGGCAAGTCTCCAATAGATTTTGCTCAACTTATGGCGCACTTACGCAAAAACTGCAGTGTTTATTTTAAAGAAAAACTCGGTATGTTTTACACCTCCACCTCCAACACAAACAATGAGCTGTTTTTAAAAAGCGGTTTTCTAAAAATCCCCGAAAAGTTTAATCCCAGGGCCTTGCACTTGCTAGGTAAGAATGTAACCGAAAACGAAGCTGAGGTGCTCGCAGCAGCAAATTGGAATTTTACTTTAAGCGATTGGGATGTGTTGTAGCTTATTTGGATACAATTTCGAGACTAACTTTTGCCAAGCCACTCTTAATCATATTTAATTCCTGTGCTGCCGCTTTTGAAAGATCTATTGTTCTCTTAGAATGTTGAGGGAGGCGGTCATTTACTTTTACCACCACACTTTTTCGGTTCTTTAAATTGGTCACCTTAACGTAGGTTCCCAAGGGTAGCGTTTTATGCGCAGCAGTTAACTTTTGTTGCGAAAAAATTTCCCCGCTGGATGTTTTTCTACCTGCAAATTTGTTGTGATAATAACTTGCGCGACCAAAGGAAATGGAATCTGATTGGGAGTCTGTTTGTGCTATGGATCGGCCATTGCTAAGCAATAACATCCCCAAAATTGCCCCCGCTAATAGTTGAAAAAATTTTGCCATCCAATTCGAAATATTTTTCAAGATAGTAAATAAATCGAAAACAGTATTCACTTGCTTTTTTAGCGATGCCCCGTTTAATTTCCTATTTTTGCTGAACTGATAGTACAAAGCCAAATGAACCCCAATTTAGATCCTAGTAGTGCTGAATTTTCGAGTACCGAAAAGGAAATCGAAAAAGTATTGCGCCCTTCTCAATTTGACGATTTTATGGGTCAATTTAAGGTGGTGGACAATTTGCGGATATTTGTGGAAGCTGCAAAACAACGCAATGAATCACTCGATCATGTATTGCTGCATGGACCTCCCGGATTAGGAAAAACCACCTTAGCCAATATTATTGCCAATGATTTAGGAGTTAATATAAAAACTACGAGCGGCCCTGTGCTCGATAAACCGGGCGATTTAGCCGGATTGCTTACCAATTTGGAGGCAAACGATGTGTTGTTTATTGATGAAATTCACCGTTTAAGTCCGGTGGTAGAAGAATACCTGTATTCGGCCATGGAAGATTACCGGATCGATATCATGATTGACTCCGGTCCTAACGCACGAAGTGTTCAAATTAATTTAAATCCCTTTACCTTAATTGGTGCCACCACGCGCTCAGGTTTATTAACGTCCCCGCTCAGGGCGCGATTCGGAATCAATTCGAGACTGGAATATTATGATTCTAAATTATTAACCGGAATTGTTCAACGCTCCTGTGAAATTTTAAAAGTGGAGATTGATGAAATTGCTGCCTACGAAATTGCACGCAGGAGCAGGGGAACACCGCGTATTGCCAATGCACTGCTGCGCCGTACCCGCGATTTTGCACAAATAAAAGGCAACGGAAAAATTGATATGCACATTGCACAAATTGCACTCAATGCCTTAAATGTGGATAAAAACGGCTTAGATGAGATGGATATCCGAATTCTTACCGCCATTGTAGATAAATTTAAAGGGGGACCGGTTGGCATTACCACCATTGCAACAGCAGTTGGTGAAGAAGGAGATACCATAGAAGAGGTATATGAGCCTTTCCTTATTCAAGAAGGTTACCTCAAACGCACTCCTCGCGGACGAGAAGCAACCGAACTGGCTTACAAGCACTTAGGCAAAATCCCAAGACAAGATAAAGGGAGTTTGTTTGATACTGCTGTGTAATTTAAATGGTGCATTGATATATCCCATATTTATTCTAAAGAATAGAAGTCTCTCAGTTTTTGTAGTTTAAAAAAAAATTCTACCTTTGCCGTCCTTTTTGAAATAAGGAAACGGTGGGTTATTTAAGTCAATTTAAGATTTCGTTTTCGGGTTTAAGCCAAGGGCTGCACGAATTCAACTATACGATTGACAGTAAGTTCTTTGAAGAACCCGCGTTTAGTGGGTCAGATATTAAGAAAGCCAAGATTGATTTAACGGTCGAATTGCTAAAACAATCCGGTATGTTGGCACTCAAATTTAAGTTTAACAGCCAGGTTCAAGTAGAATGTGACCGTTGTTTAAATGAGAACTTTATCCCTGTGAAAGGGGAACAACAGCTTATCGTTAAGTTTGGCGAAGAACGAGAACATGACCCTAAAAATGAAGATGAAGTAATTGTGCTTCCGCCTTCGGAAACGGAGTTAGATATTGCACAATACATATATGAATACATGAATTTGCTGATGCCGCTTCAAAAAATTCCTTGCGAAATTTTGAACGATACCAGCCTGTGTAATCAGGAGGTAATAAAAAAGCTGAATCAGTTTCAGCAAGCGGAAAAAGAGAAAGAACAGGCTACAGACCCCCGTTGGGATGCCTTAAAAAATATTAGTTTAAAAAGTAAAAAGAGTAAATAGAATATCCATAATTATTAAAATAACGTAACATGCCACATCCCAAACACAAAATATCGAAATCGCGCAGAGACAAGAGAAGAACGCACGACAATGCAGTTCCAAGCACTTTATTTGTAGACAAAGCTACAGGTGATGTTTCCTTGTATCACCGAGTAAATACCGAAACCGGTATGTACCGCGGTAAAAAGGTAATGAAGGGAAGTAAAGAAGCGTAATTGTTTCGATGCTTTCACTAAATTTTAAAGATGCTCCCGGGCATCTTTCATTTTTTAAAACTGTTTCAGTGCTATGCGAATAGGTATTGACGCAATGGGTGGCGATTTTGCCCCGAAAGCAACCATTAGCGGGGCTATCCTCGCTCAAAAAGAATTTAATTCAGCGGCTATCAAAATAGTATTGGTAGGCGATGAAGCAATCATTAAAAAAACACTCCTTGAAGAAGGCGGTAATGCTGCACTCTTTGATATTGTTCACGCTCCCGATGTTATTGGGATGGGCGAACACCCCACTAAAGCCTTAGCACAAAAACCCAATTCCAGCATTGCGGTGGGCTTTTCACTTTTAAAACAAGGTAAATTAGATTCATTTGCCAGCGCCGGCAATACCGGTTCTATGCTGGTAGGGTCTATGTTTAGTGTAAAATCTATTTCCGGAGTTATTCGCCCTTGCATTACTTCTGTTTTACCAAAAGAAGATGGTGGCGTAGGTTTAATTTTAGATGTGGGTACAAATGCCGATTGCAAGCCCGATGTATTATATCAGTTTGGGATGCTCGGAAATATTTTAGCAAAAAGTGTGTACAAAATTGACAATCCAAAAGTGGGCTTATTAAATATCGGCGAAGAAGCCGAAAAAGGAAATTTAGTAAGCCAAGCTGCGCATGCCTTAATGAAAGACTCCACTCATTTTAATTTTATTGGAAATGTGGAAGGGCGCGATCTTTTTAGCAGCGCAGTAGATGTTATTGTGTGCGATGGATTTACCGGCAATGTGGTGCTAAAAGAAGCGGAAGCCTTTTATACCTTAATCAAAAAACGCGGAAGAAGCGATGAATTTTTTGATCGTTTTAACTATGAAAACTACGGCGGAACCCCCATTTTAGGCGTGAATGCCAATGTGTTGATAGGACACGGAATATCTAATCCCATTGCGATTAAAAACATGTTGCTGCTCAGCAAAGATGTTATTAACGCCAAACTTCCTGAAAAAATTAAGGAGGCTTTTAATTAATTCGCTCCTCAATTTAGATTACTCCTTTTTCAGCAAAGCATCCCATCCCTGCGCGGTTATTGGATACAAAGCTCCATTGCGGGCAATTAAATTGGCTCCGGCCGATTGTGCTGTCATGTGGCCAATGATGGTAAAATTGGGATTCCCTTTCAGTTTGTCGTAGTCTTTTAAATCGATGGTAAAAAGCAATTCATAATCCTCGCCCCCACTAAGTGCACACACGGTTGGATCTAAATTAAATTCGCGTGCCATATTGATGGTGGTGGGATCGAGCGGAATTTTTTCTTCATACAAATTACAGCCAACTTTTGAGGATTCACAGAGGTGCAAAACTTCGGAAGATAAGCCATCCGATATATCAATCATGGAGGTGGGCAATACATCTAATTTTTTTAAGAGTTCGGGCACATCCATCCTGGCTTCTGGCTTTAGCTGCCGCTCCAAAATATAATCATTCCCCTCCAAATCGGGTTGAATTTTAGGATTTGCTTTATACACTTCCTTTTCTCGCTCCAGCAATTGCAAGCCCACATAAGCTCCACCCAAATCGCCAGAAACTACAAGTAAATCGCTTTCTTTTGCCGTATCTCTTCGAACAATATCTTTAGCATCCACCTCACCAATAGCTGTTACACTAATTACTAATCCTGAGGTCGAACTGGTAGTATCTCCACCTACCACATCCACATTGCATTTGGCACAGGCTAAATATATTCCTTCATATAATTCCTCCAATGCTTCTACCGAAAAACGATTCGACATGGCAATCGAAACCGTTATTTGTCGTGGCGTGGCATTCATGGCATACACATCCGAAAGGTTTACCATCACCGATTTGTAGCCCAAATGTTTTAGCGGCACATACATCAAATCAAAATGAACACCTTCTACCAGCATATCCGTAGTTACTACAGTTTGCTTGTTCTTGTAGTCAATAACTGCACAATCGTCGCCCACTCCCAAAATTGAGCTTTCATTTTTTAAAACAATATTTTTTGTCAGGTGTTTAATAATTCCAAATTCACCCAATTCACTTAACTCGGTTCTACTGTTATTTTCTGCCATGGCGCAAAAGTAATTTTTTTTAGTATCCCAAAAATCACAAAACTTTGTCAAATCAGTTATTTGATGCCTGTTTGATTTGCTGCTCTACCTTTTTTTAGGTATTTTTGTGGAGCATTTAGATTTAATCTAAATAAGGTAAGGGGCTTATGGGCATTGAAGGAGCGGATTTGAAACGTCCAAATGGCCTTTGTTTAGTACATTTTAACACGAAATGAACATGATAACAGTATCAGAAAATGCAAAACAACATGCATTAACATTAATGAAAAATGAAAACCGTCCCGAAGGAACATTTATTCGTGTAGGTGTGGAAGGCGGCGGTTGCTCCGGATTGTCATACAAATTAGAATTCGACAACCAAAAACGCGAAGGTGACCAGATTTTTGAGGATAAAGGAATTCAAATTACAGTCGATAAAAAAAGTTTCTTGTACTTGATAGGAACCGAATTGGACTATACCGGCGGTTTAAACGGAAAAGGATTTGTGTTTAATAATCCAAATGCCAGCAGAACCTGCGGATGTGGTGAAAGTTTTAGTGTTTAACTCAATTGAGCTAATTGTGCCGAAATTAATTATTCATCCATCTGCCAACCTTGCTTCCATTGAGGAAAGACGCTTAAACGAAAATCTTTTACTAAGTCCGAAGCAGCGAATTGAGAAACTATTTTTGCTGATTGAAACAGCTCAGGCATTTAGCAAAAAGCCGTTGAAACAACCACAAGCAAAAGGCCTGGTGTTACGTGTGAAAAGATGAATGTATTAAATGAAGAGCTTGCAACTTTTTTTTATTTGCTCAACAAGCATGAAGTAAAATATTTATTGGTTGGGGGTGTAGCCGTTAACTATTATGGTTACTCTCGAACAACAGGCGATGTGGATGTGTGGTTAGAAGATAGTATAGAGAATCGACAGCACTTAGTAAACGCACTTAAAAATTATGGTGTAGAAAGTGCAGAATTATTTCTTGAACATCCTTTATTGGCTGGTTTTTCGGAGATATTATTAGATAACGGAATTTATATTGATTTGATGAGCGACTTGCAATTTGTGCATCAAAGTGAATTTAAGCAGAGTTATGATTTGTGTGAGAAATATGAATTAACACACACTATTAAAGTAAATGTAATTCATATTAACACCTTGATTCGAGAGAAAGAACAATCGAAAAGAGCAAAGGATATAGAAGATACAGCACAACTAAAAAAGATTAAGGAACATTTAAATTAGCAATGGGCGGATCGCAAATAGTAATTACCTTATAACGAACTAAAAACCGCCCACTGCAAACTGATTAAAAAATGGCAAACGAACTATTTGAGGAAATTTCGCAAAGTGAGTACAAGTATGGCTTTGTGACAGATATAGAGGCCGACAATGCGCCCAAGGGTTTGAGCGAAGACATTGTTCGTTTTATCTCTAAAAAGAAAAATGAGCCGGAATTTATGTTGGAATACCGATTAAAGGCATTTCGACACTGGCAAAAAATGAAAGAGCCCACCTGGGCGCATGTGCATTATCCTGAAATTAATTTTCAAGAAATTATTTATTATTCAGCACCCAAGCAAAAAGTAAGCTTAAATAGTTTGGATGAAGTAGACCCCGAAATTCTTAAAACATTCGAAAAGCTTGGAATCTCGCTCGAAGAACAAAAAAGATTAAGCGGAGTGGCGGTGGATTTTGTAATGGATAGTGTTTCAGTTAAGACATCGTTTAAAGAAAAATTAGCGGAGTTGGGAATTATCTTTTGTTCTTTTGGTGAAGCCGTGCAAGAGCATCCCGAGCTGATTAAAAAATACATGGGAACGGTTGTGCCCTATACCGACAATTTTTACGCAGCACTTAATTCAGCTGTGTTTACCGATGGTTCATTTTGCTACATTCCCAAAGGGGTGCGTTGTCCGATGGAGCTTTCCACTTATTTTAGAATTAATTCTGCCGGAACTGGTCAGTTCGAAAGAACCTTGATTGTTGCTGATGAGGATGCTTATGTGAGTTACCTCGAAGGTTGCACCGCTCCTATGCGCGACGAAAATCAATTGCATGCAGCGGTTGTTGAAATCATATCGCACCGCAATGCAGAGGTGAAATATAGCACCGTTCAAAACTGGTATCCCGGCGATAAAAACGGGAAAGGTGGTATTTATAATTTTGTTACAAAACGTGGAATTTGCCTCGATACCAATTCAAAAATATCCTGGACACAGGTAGAAACCGGCTCAGCAATAACTTGGAAATACCCAAGTGTTATATTAAAAGGAGATAATTCGGTAGGAGAATTTTATTCGGTTGCCGTAACCAATAACTTTCAGCAAGCGGATACCGGAACAAAAATGATTCATCTGGGAAAAAATTCAAGAAGTACGATTATCAGCAAAGGTATTTCGTGTGGCAAGAGCAACAACAGTTACAGAGGCTTAGTTCGAATTGCTAAAGGTGCAGATAAAGCACGTAATTTTTCCCAATGCGATAGTTTACTGATGGGCGATAAATGTGGTGCGCATACTTTTCCCTATATCGAAATCAATAACAAAACCGCAATCGTAGAGCACGAAGCAACCACCTCGAAAGTGGGCGAAGACCAAATTTTTTATTGCAAGCAACGTGGAATTGACACAGAAAAAGCAATTGGATTAATTGTGAATGGGTATTGTAAAGATGTGTTTAATCAATTGCCCATGGAGTTTGCAGTAGAAGCACAAAAATTATTAAGTGTGAGTTTAGAAGGCAGTGTTGGATAAACCGGCATAGCATTAACAAATAGAATAAAAACAACATGTTATCAATTAAGAATTTACAAGCGAAAGTAGAGGGTAAGCAAATATTAAACGGAATAAACTTGGAAGTGAAAGCCGGTGAAGTGCATGCCATTATGGGCCCAAACGGTTCCGGCAAAAGCACCTTGGCAGCAGTATTGGCAGGGCGTTCCGAATATGAAGTAACCGGAGGTGAAGTTATTTTTAAAGGCAACAATTTATTGGAAATGGATCCTGAGATAAGGGCTAGAGAAGGCGTTTTTCTTGCCTTTCAGTATCCTGTTGAAATTCCGGGAGTGAGCAATATTAATTTTTTAAAAACTGCCATTAATTCCATTCGCGAGCACAAAGGCCTTGCTGCTATTGAAGCAAAAGAGTTTTTAAAAACGGTAAAAGAAAGACAAAAATTGGTTGAACTGGATGGAAAATTAGCAAATCGCAGCGTGAACGAAGGGTTTAGCGGTGGTGAAAAAAAACGCAACGAAATTTTTCAAATGGCCATGTTAGAGCCGAGTTTGGCTATTTTAGATGAAACGGATAGCGGTTTGGATATTGATGCCTTGCGCATTGTAGCAAATGGAGTAAACAAACTGAAAACAAATGAAAACGCGACCATTGTTGTAACCCATTACCAGCGCTTACTCGATTATATAATTCCTGATTTTGTGCATGTATTATACAAAGGAAAAATTGTGAAATCGGGAGGCAAAGAATTAGCGCTCGAGTTGGAGGAGAAGGGATATGACTGGATTAAAGAAGAACTAGGAGAAATTGCAAATGCATAATTTAACTTTATCATGATGCCCAAATCGAAAGCATTTTTAACCGGAAAAAAGATTTCTTCAAGAGAGGAATGGGAAACTAATTTCGAAGATTGGATGAGCAGAACAGAAGGAGAGAGATTAACTGCAATTGAAATATTAAGACAGCAATACCTCGAACTTTTCGGTAAATCGAAGCATGTTGATATGACTGTTTTTGGATTGAGGAAATAAAATGTTGACTAAGCACTTCAAAGAGTTTATAGAACTTCTCAATTTTCACAAAGTTGACTATTTAATAGTTGGAGGTTACGCAGTTGGTTTTCATGGACACCCAAGATATACAGGTGATTTAGACATTTGGATAAAAATTTCCGAACAAAATGCGGAACGAATGATGCTTGTTTTAAATGAATTTCCGGCACCGAAAAATTTGTTTGTGAAAGCCGATTTTTTATCTGAAACACCTTTGTCTGGTGGTTTTTTTGGAAATGAACCATTTCGAATTGATATTTTAAATTCAATCGATGGAGTCTTATTTGATGAGTGTTTTCCAAATGCTCAAAAGTTTAATTTTGAGGGTACTGATTTATATTTTATTCATTATAATGATTTAAAAAAAAATAAGTTAAGTACAAGTAGATTGAAGGATAAAGCAGATATTGAAGAGTTGGAAAAAAGAAGAAATAAAAGAAACTAATTAAGTTATGATACCCACATTGACAACAGCAAGTTTAACCAATACTATTAGCGCTGCTTTTGAAAATCATTTGGCAAAAATGCCTGCAAACTCTGCCATTCGCAACAAACGCGTGCTGGCGATGGAGCATTTTTTGAAGCTTGGAATACCGGATAAAAAGAACGAAGAATACAAATACTCGAATGCAAAATCATTTTTAAATGATAGTTTTAAATTAGAAGCGGTAGGAAAAGTAAACCTTCCCACCAAACGATTCAAAAAGCTTATTCCCTTAAAAAATGCCCATGTTATTGTGTTAATTAACGGCATTTTTTCAGCCGAACATTCTCAACTCATTCCAACCGACAGCAGTATTTTTATCAGCAATTTAGCCGCTATTTATGCTTCGCAAAAAGATGTAATCGAAACCCATTTTGCAAATTATGCCGATTCTTCCACTGATGCTTTTATTGCGCTCAACACTGCATTGGCAAAGGATGGAGCTTATATTCGAATTGCGCAAAATACAACTGTAAATGAACCGGTACACATCATTAATTTAATTTCAAGTACTGAGAACTACCTCGCGAATACACGCAATTTGATTATAGTTGAAAAAGGGGCAAAGGTGGATATTCTCGAAACCTTTGTGAGTTTAGATTCAAATTGCAATGAAAAATTATTTACCAATCACCTGAGTGAACTCATCATCGAAGAAAATGCCCAAGTCGGTTATTGCCGCATTCAGGCAGAAGAAAAAAATGCTTCACAAGTTAATACTACCCAAGTAATTCAGCTAAAAGGCAGTTTATTTAATACGTATACCTATTCCCTTAGCGGAGAATTCCTGCGCAACAACCTCAACATTGTTTTGGATGCTGAAAATTGCGAAACACACCTTTACGGCTTGTATTTACCGCGCCACAAGGAGCATTTCGACAACCATACTTTAGTGGACCACCGTAAGCCAAACTGCTTCAGCAATGAGTTGTATAAAGGAATTATGAGCGATGCATCAACTGCGGTTTTCAATGGAAAAATTTTTGTTCGTCCGGATGCGCAAAAAACAAATGCATTTCAATCCAATAAAAATATGTTATTGGGCAACGATGCCAGCATCAACACAAAACCTCAGCTCGAAATTTATGCCGATGATGTAAAATGCAGTCATGGCACCAGCACCGGCCGGATGGATGAAGAAGCCATGTTTTACCTTCGCTCACGTGGAATTGGTGAAGAAAGTGCAAAAAATTTGCTGATGCACGCTTTCGCGGAAGAAGTAGTAAATGCCATTCAGTTTGAGCCTTTAAGAACCTATATTGAATCTTTGATTGTTAACCGATTTGCATAAGCATTCGAATACATGTCTAAAACACTAGAGCAAACCATTCCGGTTTTTGATGTTTCCCGCATTCGTAAGGATTTTCCTTTGCTGGATGTTAAGGTACATGGAAAACCATTAGTGTATTTAGACAATGGCGCAACTGCTCAAAAACCGCAACAGGTAATTGATGCAATTACAACCTATTATGCTGCTCAAAATGCAAACGTGCACCGTGGTGTGCATACCCTGAGTCAGGAAGCAACTGTACTGTACGATGCGGCTCGAAATTGCGTTCAAAAACAGTTAAATGCTGCCTCGGCCCATGAAATTATATTTACCAAAGGCACTACCGACGGCATAAATTTATTGGCTGCCACTTTTGAAAATAATTTTATTCGCTCCGGTGATGAAGTAATCATTTCAGAAATGGAGCATCACTCCAATATTGTTCCTTGGCAAATCTTGTGTGAAAAAGTTGGGGCTGAACTTAAGGTGATTCCCATAAACGATGCCGGTGAACTAATTCAAGATGCTTATCAAACACTTTTTACTCCAAAAACCAAATTGGTTGCAATCACGCATGTTTCCAATACTTTGGGTTCTATAAACCCGGTGAAAGAAATGATTGCGTTTGCGCATGAACGTGGTGCTTTAGTTTGTTTAGATGGCGCACAAGCAGTTCCACACATGAAGGTGGATGTGCAAGACTTGGATTGCGATTTTTATGTTTACAGCGCGCACAAATTATTTGGACCCACAGGAATGGGTGTATTGTATGGAAAAGAAAAATGGTTAACGAAATTGCCTCCTTATCAAAGCGGCGGTGGAATGATAAAAACGGTTTCCTTTCAAAAAACCGAATATGCCGATTTACCCCACAAGTTTGAAGCAGGAACACCGCATATTGAGGGTGCCATTGGTTTAGCAGCGGCAATTCAGTATGTGGAGGAACTTGGATACGCAAATATTCAAAAACACGAACACGAATTGCTTGTATATGCAACTGAAAAACTGAGCGCAATTAATGCTGTTCGAATTATTGGAACCGCAGCGCATAAAGCAGCTGTTGTTTCATTTGTGGTAGAAGGCACACATCCATTTGATGTGGGCACCTTGCTCGATAAAATGGGAATTGCAGTGCGCACCGGACACCATTGCAATCAACCCTTGATGCAACGATTTGGGATACCCGGAACAGTGCGTGCTTCATTTGCTTTTTACAATTCAATAGAAGAAGTGGATGCATTAGTGGAGGGAGTTAAAAAAGCTATTAAAATGTTGTTATGAGTATTGAGGAAACGGAACAGGAAATAATTGAAGAGTTTGAGTTGTTTGAGGAGGATTGGGAAGGTAAATACGAGCATCTAATTGAGTTGGGTAAATCCTTGCCATTGATTGATGCGAAATACAAAACACCCGATAAATTAATAAAGGGTTGTCAATCACAAGTGTGGTTACACAGCGAAAATTTGGATAATAAAATTGAATACACTGCAGATAGTGACGCCATAATAACAAAGGGTTTAGTAGCACTAATGATTCGGGTTTTAGGTGGACATACTGCAGCAGAAATTGTGGCGGCAAAATTAGATTTTATTGATAAGATTGGATTAAAAGAGCACCTCTCCCCTACTCGAAGCAATGGCTTACTGAGTATGGTGAAACAAATGAAATTAGATGCCTTGGCATTGAATAAACAATAAGCATGGGAGCAATAATAAATACCGAAAACAAAGAACTTGCCGATAAGGTAATCGACACTTTAAAAACCATTTATGATCCTGAAATTCCGGTGGATATTTGGGAGCTTGGTTTGATTTATGAAGTGAATATTAATGCTGAAAATGAGGTGTTGGTAAAAATGACACTCACCTCTCCATCATGCCCGGTAGCAGAAACACTTCCTCCCGAAACAGAACAAAAAATTGCAGAAGTGGAAGGCGTGCGCAAATCAAAAGTTGAAATCACTTTTGAACCACCTTGGGAAAAAAGCATGATGAGCGAAGTAGCACAGTTAGAGTTAGGATTTATGTAAGAATAAATTTACAAATGAGCTATAAATTAATAACCAAGTATTCGCTTCATTTTAATTTGAAACAAAATTGTCTTTGTACTTTGTACTAACATCTTTGTACTAGCATAAAAATGGATATCACCAATAAAGTTAGCACAAGCGCTTTAGTAACAATAGATCTGGAGGAATTTTATCCGGCCGGAGAACGTGTTTTGTTAGATATAAAAGATCAACTTTACCAAGGTTTGATGTTGCGCGAAAAAGAGTTCAGAGAATTCATAAAAACTAGCGATTGGAGCACTTACCAAAATAAATACGTAGCCATACATTGCAGCGCCGATGCCATTATTCCCACTTGGGCTTTTATGCTGGTGGCAAGCGCGCTGGAGCCATTTGCAAAAAATTATGTGTTCGGAAATTTGGAGCAATTGGAAACAGTTTTGTATCATGACCTTTTGTCGAAACTCGATCTCAAGCCATATAAAGATGCCAGAATTGTAATAAAAGGATGTGGGAAATTACCGGTACCAACGGCTGCCTATGTTGAAATGATGCGCTTGCTGCGTCCGATTGCCAAGAGCATCATGTATGGTGAACCATGCTCTACCGTTCCGCTTTATAAGCAAGTAAAATAAAATCTCATTTTTTTGTTTTTACGAGACTTCCTTCATACGCTATAAGCGCATCGGCTATCTGCTTAGCGGCACAAGGAAAAGAAGTAGAAATAATTTTATTAATATTCACTATTGTATTGGCAAAGTGGCATTTGGCAATCCCCCCACATAGCTCCTCTCCCTTTTTGTTAAGTATAGAATAATGAATGCGCAATTCCCTTTCATACGTATCGTTTTGCAATTGCATCACATCCGTAAAACTATTTTTTAGCTCAAATTGATTTACAAACAAAAAGTTTTCCGCCCCAAAACGCTCATTTAATTTCTCTAATAGCGTGCTATCAACTAACACTGTCTTCATGTACCTTTCTATGGTGTCGCGCACCGTATACACTTCGCCATCTTTAATTCGTGCATCCTTTTGTGGAGCCTTTTTGGTGGGAACAACTGTGGAAAGAAGCTTGTCCTTTTTTGTTTGAGCTCTCTTGATAGGCGTATACAAAAATGTAATACCGGAATAAATGTTTACTAACTCATTCACTTGCGCGCTCGTTTCATCGTGCAAAACAGATTGTGTTTCATTTTTTAGTTGCACAGCATTCTCAAGTGTGCGGTCAAAATTGATTCTGAATTTTTCTACAATTTGCGGCTGACTCAATTGATTGACACGCCCAATTTCACGGTCCATGTCGCTCATGTACAAATCCGGTTCAAAGGGAATGATTAGGGTTTTTTTGTGTACAGAAGTATCCGCTTGTCCTATTCCAATAGTGCTATCTTGGGCTCTAAGCACCGTCGATAGTGCAAAACAAAGTGATAGAAAAAGAATAGACTTCTTCATAAACGGAATTTTTGCAAATCTAAATAAACAACAAATTAGTTAAGCTCAGGGTTTATCTTTATTGAAATAAGCGGATAATGTCGTTTCCGTTCGCGAAAAGCAACAAAGCAAATAATAAAATCATTCCTGCGGTTTGCGCGTATTCCATAAATTTTTCATTCGGTTTTCTTCTGGTAATTACTTCCCAAAGAAGAAACATTACGTGGCCTCCATCTAATGCCGGAATAGGCAACAAATTCATAATGGCTAATACTATCGATAGAAATGCTGTTAAATTCCAAAAGCGTTGCCAATCCCATACGGGTGAAAATATTTTACCCATGGTAATAAATCCACCCAATGATTTATAAGCTTTTGTTTCGGGTGAAAAGATGAGTTTAAATTGTTTAATGTAATCGTCGAACGTATGATATGCTTTACTGAATCCTGCAGGTACGGCATCTATCATGCTGTAATCAATTTTCTTAAATTCAAGATACGTATCGAAACTCTTGAGCGTAAAGCCAATTAAACCCTCTTCCGGAACAGCAACATTGGCAGTAGTTTCAACGCCATTACGTATTAATTT
This sequence comes from Bacteroidota bacterium, assembly GCA_016721765.1. Lineage (NCBI taxonomy): Bacteria > Pseudomonadati > Bacteroidota > Bacteroidota bacterium. The sequence goes on along the minus strand of JADKHO010000001.1, from coordinate 1,146,310 downwards.
AACCGCAATGGTTTGGTTTTTATGTTTCTGTAATTCAGCACGGAACTGATCAAAATAGGGGGTTTGCAAGCTATCTATCCCAATAATCTTATCGCCTTTAAGCAATCCTGCTTTTAGTGCCGGCGAACCCGGTGCAAGTTCTTCAATTTCGATGGTTTGTCGTGGTGCAATAAAACTTCCTTGCGATTTTATTAAAACACTTGTAAATCCGGGAGGAATAATAATATCCAAATTTTTTCCTTCTCGTTCTACACTAACTGATTTAGCTTGATTAAAAATTATTTCGGCAGGTATTTTGGCAAAATTATCTACCACTTTATGATCAACCGCCAAAATTTTATCGCCATTTTGCAAGCCCATTTCAAATGCAGCTGAATCGCAAGCAATACCATATTTTAAATTTTGGGTAGGCAAGTATTCTTCGCCCCAATAAGCAAGGATGCAGATGTAAATAAATACACCCAATATTGCATTTACGGTAACACCGCCTAGCATAATAATTAAGCGTTGCCAGGCTGGTTTACTTCTAAATTCCCAAGGTTGAGGAGGCAAGGCCATTTGTTCCTTATCCATGCTCTCATCAATCATTCCCGAAATTTTCACATATCCACCTAAAGGCAACCATCCAATTCCATATTCTGTATCCCCCTTTTTTGTTTTGAAAAGCGAGAACCATGGATCAAAGAAAAGATAGAATTTTTCAACTCTTGTCTTAAAGAGTTTTGCGGGTATAAAATGTCCCAACTCATGCAGAACAACAAGTATAGAGAGACTTAATATTAACTGAGCAGCTTTAATCAGAATTTCCATTTCGTAAATTTAGTACGCGTATTTTTTTTGCAAGGCGCAAAGGTAAGTCTTTGTTCGCGAACTTTATGCCTCTTAAAAACTTTAACAAAGATTGGGCAATCCCTAAATTAGTTGTAAAGCCAAGGTGCGAGCCTCTTTGTCGCTGTTTACATAGTCTTCATAACTGGGCTTTGTTACAAAAGTTGCTTTTGCCATGCAGGTTTCAATGACATCCGACATTCCCAAAAATGAGATTTTATCTTTTAAAAACGCGTCAACCACCACCTCGTTTGCGGCATTAATAATACAGGGCATGTTGCCTCCTTTTTCCAATGCACTGTAGGCTAAGGCCAGGTTTTTAAAGGTTTTAGTATCTGCCTTTTCAAAGGTCAGACTGGGGTAGTTCATGAAATCAAATCGAGGGAAATCAGATTTCAATCGAGAAGGATAAGCCAAAGCATATTGAATGGGCAATTTCATATCCGGCAATCCCATTTGCGCTTTCATGCTGCCATCTTGAAATTGAACAATACTGTGCAGAATAGATTGAGGATGTACAATTACATCAATTTGTTCGGTCTTTAATCCAAATAACCATTTCGCTTCAATCACTTCCAAACCTTTGTTCATAAGACTTGCAGAATCGATTGTAATTTTTGTTCCCATATCCCAATTCGGATGCTTGAGTGCTTGCTCCTTTTTTACGGTAGCTAAAAAATCCTTGTCCTTTCCTCTAAACGGTCCTCCGGAAGCTGTTAAATAAATTTTTTCAAGTGGATTGTGAAATTCACCAACTAAACATTGAAATATTGCAGAATGCTCCGAATCAACCGGATAAATATTTACTGCATTTTCCTTTGCAAGGCTTGTTACCAAATCGCCGGCTACAACCAGTGTTTCCTTATTGGCCAAAGCAATTTGTTTTCCGGCCCTTATTGCTGCTAGAGTTGGTTTTAATCCGGCATAGCCAACGAGTGCGGTCAATACCATGTCGATGCTTTCCATTTGCACTACTTGAGCCAAGGCATCCAAACCTGAATACACTTTTATATCACGTTTTTGCAATGCATCCAAAACAAATTGTCTTTTGCTTTCGTCACCAATCACCACACAGTTTGGATTATATTCAATTGCTTGCTGAATCAGTAAATCAGCATTATTTTGGGCACTCAATACCTCAACTTCAAAGGATTGTGGATTGGCTTTAATTACATCCAATGCCTGTGTACCAATAGAACCGGTGCTGCCCAGAATCGCTACTTTCTTTTTCTCTTCCAAAATATCCGTTTTAATTAAAACTCATGTATTCCTGAGGGTCAACAGGTAGTCCATTGAACCAAAGTTCAAAATGCAAATGCGTACCGCTGGTTAGTTCTCCCGAATTTCCAATAATGGCAATGGCTTCACCGGCATTCACTTTGTCGCCCACTTTTTTCAAGAGCACAGAGTTGTGTTTATAAATACTCACTAAATTATTTTCATGCTGCACCTGAATCACGTATCCGGTTTCGGATGTCCAAGTGGCAAGAATCACAGTACCATCTAAGGTTGCTTTAATTGCTTCGTTTTCGGGAGCTGTTATATCCACACCATAGTGAGATATACCGGATTTGTAAGAATCTGTAACAACACCTTTCAAAGGAACAAAAAAGAAAAAATTTCGAATACCGCTTTTTGCTTTGCTTTCTTCTCCGAGCGCTAGGCTGTACTTGCTTTGGGATTCAATTTCAGCGCGCATCATAGAGTCTTCAAAAGAACCCGAGAGTGTTAGTTTTTCGTACTTCTTTGTACTGTCTTTTGCTGTTGGATTTATTTTGGGATTTTGCTTTTTATCGTTGAGGATATCCGCAAAATTTGAAATGTTCATTTCGCGATTTTGTAATTCTTGATCCAAGGAATCCACACGCAAAGCCAAGGTTTTAATGTTTTTACGCATGTTCACATCGGCATAACCCGGAATGTATTCTCTAAGTGAGGTAAAAGCAATGATGTAGGAAACAAGCACAATCAAAAATAAAGCAAGGGTACCTACAAAAACAAAAACATTCAAGGGCGACAGCACAAACGAGGCCTTCTCTTCGAAGGTTTCATCGTTCATGATAACCAGTCGAAATTTGTTTTTTATCCGGTAAAAAAAACGTTGTTCCTTTTTCTTTTTTTCTTGCTCTGCCATGCACTGCCTTTCAGGGAAGGCAAATATCTTAAAAAAAACAATCCCTGCTAGTGCTAGAATAGTTATGAAGCACAACTGGTCCAAAGCCTATTTTAAACCAAAACTATAGTAGAAGCCTTATTAAATGCACTTTCATGCGTGTTTTACCAAAAAATAAAATATTTTTGTAAAAAATAAGTTAGAAGTAAACCACGCTCAGGTAAATACAAATTTGTTAAAACGTTTTAATAATCCATTTTCCTTTACAATTTTGCTTGCACTAGTAATGCTCTTGGCTGCTTGTACCACCAAGAAAAATACTGTTGCGACGCGTTCGTACCATAACTTAACCTCCCGCTTTAACGGCTATTTTTACGCAAAAGAAAGTTTAAAAGAAGGTGTTGAAAAGCTCTACAAAACACATGTCGACCATTTTGATAAACTTATTCCTGTATTTAACTACACCGATTTAAAGGAATCGCAAACACTTACTGCCGAAATGGATAAAGCTTATAAAAAAGCTTCTTCGGTAATTGAGCGGCATTCGATTTTAATAAAAGGACAAGAGCATTGCAATTGGATTGATGACAGTTATTTAGTTATTGGCAAGTCGCATTTTTATCGACACAACTATATTGATGCGCTAGAGGTGTTTGATTTTATGCAAACCCAATATAAAAAATTGCCTTCACACTATGAAGCCATGCTGTGGTCGTTCCGTTGTCAAAATGAAGTGGGGACCTCTGCCGTGGCTGAAAGCATCATGGATGAAATTCGTTACGATAAAAAATTTCCTGAAAATTTAAAAGGTGAATACTATGCCGTTTGCGCTGATTATTATTGCAAGAAAGACGATTATTCCTTTGCCATCGAAAATCTCACAAAAGCTATTGCCCATACAAAAAGTAAGCGCGAAAGAACACGATACACTTTTGTTTTGGCACAACTCTATCAAAAACAAGGTCAGCTAAAAAAAGCTTCTCATTATTTTGGTTTGGTGGTAAAAATGAATCCTCCTTATGAGATGGCCTTTAGTGCAAAAATTAATGAAGCGCGCAGCTTTGATGTGAACAGCGGTAGCACAGTCGATTTAAAGAAACGCTTGAAAAAAATGTTGCGCGACGATAAAAATATCGAATATCAAGATCAAATTTATTACGCCTTAGCAGAAATTGCCGACAAAGAAAAACAACAAGAGCTTGCTATGGATTATTTGCATAAATCTATAAGCACCAGTACCAGCAATACTTACCAAAAAGGGATGTCGAGTTTAAAATTAGGGGATATTTATTTGCAATTTCCTGATTTTAAGAGTGCACAAGCATATTACGATACCGCAGTTAGTTTGCTGAATCCGGAGTTTCCTGATTACGATGACATTGTTACAAAATCAAAAAGTTTAACCGGTTTGGTGAAGGATATAAATACCGTTGAGCGGGAAGATAGTTTACAGGCCATATCTAAACTAGATGAATCGAGTAGAGCTACTTTATTGGAAAAATTAGAAGCAAACGCCAAAGCACAAGCGCAGGCTAAAAAAGAAAAAGAAGAAGAGGAAAAACTCAATCAAGAACAAGAGCAAAACACCAGAATGCCTCAAAATGCATCTAACAGTGGTCCGGGTGGAATGGGCTTTCCCGGCGGAACAGGTGAAAGAGGTTGGTATTTTTACAACCAACAAACCTTGAGTTTTGGTTTTAGCGAGTTTCAAAAAAAATGGGGCAATCGAAAGCTCGAAGACAATTGGCGAAGAAGCAATAAACAGCAACAAACCCCTGCCGATGATTTTGGATCAACTGCCACTACACAAGGCGATAATGCAAATGCCGGCGATGAAACAAGCGAAAAGTCGAAAGATGGTTTGGAATATCGCAACAAAGCAAGCATGTTAAAAGACATTCCGCTTACTGAAGCTGCCATAAAAAAATCAAACGATACCATTATCAATGCGCTTTATGATATGGCTTCAATTTATAAGGATCAACTTGGATTTAACCTCAAATCAATTGAGACCTATGAAGAGTTGTTGCGCCGTTTTCCGGAAAACCGCTATAAGCTAAGTTGCTATTTTCAATTGTACCAAGCCTACACGCAAGCCGAAGATGAACCCAATGCGTTGAAATATAAAAACATCTTGTTAAACGATTATCCGAATAGCGATTATGCCCTAATTATTCGTGACCCCAATTATGGTAAAAACAAGGCATTTAGCAAGAGCGAAGCTACAAAGTATTACGAGCAAACCTATCAACTCTTTTTGGATCAAAATTATGCCCAAGTGCTTGTAAATTGTGCCACCTCGGATACACTATTCCCCAATAGCAAATACAAGCCTAAATATGATTTTTTAAAGGCGCAGTGTATTGGCAAAACAGCACCCCTTGACGAATACATTAAATCGCTGCGCTTAGTTGTTGCCAAATATCCAAAGGATGATGTTAAAAAGCGTGCTTCGGATATGTTGGAGGTATTGCTAAAACTGCAAGCAGCTCAGCAAAAGCCCGAAATGAAAGCGCTTGCCGACACGAGTAAAAAAGTAGCGGCACTCTACAATTTTAGCCCGGATGGCGAGCATTTCTGCATCATTTTACTGCCCAGTGCCGGTCTTTCCATGCCCCAACAAAAAGCAGATTTATCCGACTTTAATGACGAAAATTTTAGTGGTAGCCAACTGCTTATTAGTGACCTAGTTTTTAGCACCGACCAACAAATGATTTCTGTTAAATCCTTTCCCAATAAGGCAAAAGCAATGGAATATTATGGTGTTTTAAAAAACAGTGAAACTCTTTTTAAAGGATTATCCAATCCCGAAAAATTTAAAATTCTTGTAATTTCAGCCGACAATTATCCCATCCTTTACAATAAAAAAGATGTTTCGGCTTATGAAACATTCTTTGGGCAGAAGTATTTGCAATAGGTTTATATACTGGGAATCAATACATTTACAAAAGTAAAGACCCACTTAGCTAATTGCCAATGACAAAACCATACCGCTTTTCAAAATTATTTTTCTTGTTTATTGCCCATTGCTTATTAATTTATCCAGCTTTTGCGCAAGAGGTTCTGTGGGAGGAATGGTCAGGATATGAAAATCAATATTTCTCTACCCTTGATGAAACGAAGGATGGCGGATTTATTCTTGGCGGGCCAACTTACATTTTGAATATGAGTCGAAATTTTTGGCTAATTAAAACTGATTCTTTAGGTCATAGAATCTGGCAAAGAAACTACGGGGGAATGGGTGATGATAATTTACATAATGTGCTGCAAACCAAGGATGGTGGATATCTCCTAGGAGGAAATTCAAACTCTCCTGCTTCTGGCAATAAATCTGAAAATAATATTGGTTTTTTCGATTTCTGGGTCGTCAAAACTGATTCACTTGGCAACATCCTTTGGGAAAATACTATTGGGGGAAGCGGGGACGATGTTCTTTATGATATGAAGGAAACAGATGACGGTGGTTGCATTCTTATTGGCAAATCAAAGTCTAATACTTCCGGTGATAAATCACAAAACAGCAGGGGAACGTATGACTTTTGGCTCGTAAAACTTGATACCTTGGGAATTGTGCAGTGGGAAAAAACAATTGGTGGAAATTTAAACGAAACTCCTGCTTCTGTTGTTCAAACAAAAGATAATGGCTTTTTGTTAGGCGGCTCCTCTGAATCCGGAATTTCCGGAGAAAAAACGAAAGCTAGTGTCGGGTTAACGGATTATTGGATAATAAAAGTAGATAGTCTCGGAGGTATTGAGTGGCAGAATACAATAGGCGGCGCTCAGTCAGACAATATGAGTGCATTAGATCTGGCTAACGATGGTGGTTTCGTTATTGTTGGGAATTCTCAATCAAGCGTTTCAGGCGATAAATCAGAAAACAATATTGGGATTATTGACTATTGGATTGTTAAGACAGATAGCATTGGTGCGATGCAATGGCAAAATACTATTGGAGGAACAAAAGAGGATCAGTCGCATAAAATTGTTGCAACCAAAGACGGTGGATATATAATTGCCGGAGAGTCACGATCTCCCATTTCCGGAGATAAAACTGAAGCCAATATGGATAGTGCAAATTATTTTCAAGGTTTTGTTCCTTGGATTGTAAGGCTTGACTCTGCTGGTAATATAAAATGGCAAAATACCCTCCAGAATAGCTACACAGGTATTTATGGATGGGATATGAATGTTTTAGATATTGTTGAAACAAGGAACCATGATTTTGTTACTGCTGAGTATTCGGAATTTTATGCAGTATGGACGACAGAGTATATCGAGGGCTTAATGCGAAGAATCACGGAGACTTTAAATACAATAAGCGGAACTATTTATGTGGATGCAAATTCAAATGGGGTGCAAAACATAGGTGAAAAAGTACTTTACAATCATAAGATTATAGATAATAATACAAATAGATTTGCTTTTTCTTTAATTGATGGAAGCTATAGTCTTGTGGTTTTAGATAGTGGTAATTTTACTGTTTCAACCCCTATACCCAACTTTTACACATCTGCTCCATTAACTAACACAGCCTACTTTAATGGTTTTCGTCAAATAGATTCACTTAACAATTTTGCTTTTCAACCTTTGGGGGTTGTTAACGATCTTTGGGTAATTGAAAATGGAACTTCCCGCCTTCGCCCTGGATTTAATGGCATGTATACTATCCAGTATGGAAATTCCGGAACTACTACTCTTTCTCCAAGCATTGTTTTATATCTCGACCCTTTATTGACTTATTCTTATTCCGACAGTATTCCTTTTCTTGTAACTGCCGATTCTATTGTTTGGAACTTAGCACCATTAGCACCATTCGAAAGCGGAACCATTAAGGTTGTATTTGGAATCCAAGCTTCAGCTCAGATTGGCACCTCTGCTCATTCCAGCATTCATATTTATCCTTTCATTAATGATACGATTCCAACCTCTAATTCGCACACTTGCCATGACCCCATTTCGGGCAGTTATGACCCGAATGATATTCTGGTAAATAAAGAACAACTAACAACAAATGAACTTGCCACCCAACCCTATTTAGATTACATCATCCGTTTTCAAAATACCGGAAATGATACTGCTTTCAACATTCGGATCAGCAATCCCATTGATATCAACTTCTTACAAATTTCAACCATAGAGTTTGTAAATGCATCTCACCCTGTAAATCTCAAGTGGTTGTATTGGGAAGGAAATATGGAATTTAAATTCCCTAACGTTTTGCTTCCCGACAGTGGAACCAACCAATTGCTTTCAAACGGGTATGTGCATTACCGTATAAAACCAAAAACAACTTTACAAGTGGGTGATACAATTCCAAATAACGCTTTCATTTATTTTGACTTCAACCTTCCTGTGGCCACAAACATCGCTCATACTGAAATTGTGCAACCAAACACAATCCCTTCATCAAAAAATCAGGAGAAAGAATCATTGGCAATATTCCCCAATCCCGCAAAGGATGAAATAAACATACTATTCAGCAGCCAGACAAAAGAAGAAACCCCCGTTTCAATCTTTGATGTATTCGGAAGAGAAGTCCTCTCAAAAAAAATTACCGCCACCGATCACAAAATTTTACTAACAAATCTCTCCCCGGGAGTTTATGTTCTGAAAGTAAATTCCCAAACCAGGAAGTTCGTAAAAAGGTAAAAGGGCGACAAAAAAGCCTTGTTTACTGTCCAAAATTGCCAATTAGGGTTAAAACGGTACTCTTTTAATTGAAAATACTATCTTTGAGCTTCTCAATTAGTTAAGAATTAAATTACTAGAAAAAATGTTTAACAAAAATCGTAACCTGATGGGAAAGAATAACGACCTCAATACCAGTTCCATCAACTTAATTGGAGCGGGTACCATTATTAATGGAGAAGTTATTTCTAACGGAGATATTCGTGTGGATGGCACTGTGATTGGATCGGTAAGCTCCAAAGGCAAAGTTGTAATTGGTAGTACCGGAAATATTGAGGGTGAAATTGTGTGTCAAAATGCCGATGTTTCCGGAAAAATTTCAGGAAATATCAGTGTGGCCGAAATTTTATCGTTAAAGGCTACTGCAAACCTCATTGGTGATATTATTGCCAGCAAATTATCTATCGAACCCGGAGCCAACTTTATGGGCTCATGTAGCATGGGCGGCATGGTAAAAAACATGTTAAATGCCGACAAACAAGAGCGAGAAAAAGCCGAAAAAATTGCCTGATTACGCAAAGTATTCCGGTATGGGTATTCAAATGCTTGCCATTATGTTGGCGGGCGTTTTTGGAGGCAAATACCTGGATAAATTACTGGCAACCCCATTTCCGGTTTTTACCTTAGTGCTAACATTGGTTGCTGTTGGAGGTGCCATTTGGTACTTTATAAAAGACTTTCTCAAGAAAAAATAATCCTTTCGAGCCTCTGTAATGCAAAAATTTTATATCCGACTTTTCCTGCTATCCTTTATTGTAGCAGCATTGCTTTTTGTTTGGAACAACTACGGGCCAGCTAATTTCAGGAATAATTTAACTTGGTATGCACTCGCATTTTTTATTGCCACCACCGCTGCGATTCATTATTTCTTAACCCAATCAGCTAAAAAAAGTCCACAAGTTTTTGTGCGCTCCTTTATGGCTATCACCACAATAAAACTATTAGCTTACCTGATGTTTATTGTCGTGTTTTTAATGAACCGTCCACCCGGAGGGAAAGTGTTTGTGCTCCATTTTTTAATGCTGTATTTTGTGTACACTTCCTTTGAAACCTACCAACTGTTTAAAAGTCAGGTAAAGTAGCTTCAGTCTTTCCATAAAGTTGCATAGCGCTTTATATCCACCTCGGGATGCAATTCGCAATTACCTTCTAAAAAAGCTACATATTGTTGCGCAAAATAAGGTGCAAGCAAAATTGCTTTGGTCCCCATTCCATTAAAAATTCCTATTTGTGCATGTTTTGGATGGATGCCTAAGAGCGGTCTTCGGTCTTTCACAGTTGGCCTTATACCGGCCTGGTGTTCCACAATTTCAAAAGGAATTTTCAATACATGCTGCAATTTAGAAAGTAAATCGCTTTTGCCTTTTTCGCTTGGAAATTCACTAAGGTCATTCCATTCGTAGGTGGCACCAACTTTATATAAATCGTTGCCCAATGGCATGATAAAAACACCCTTGTTCACCACATTTTCAGTGTTGTAATTTTTAATGCGAATAATTAACACTTCTCCTTTGGTGAGCAAAAAAGGCAGGTAGCTAAAATAGGGGTTCCTTGTGGCGTGATAGCCTTCACAAAAAATAATTTTTTGTGCCTCAATATCCTTCCAGGTTACGCTTTCAGAATTCAGCTTTAAATCATTAAAATCGAACTTTTCTTGCTTATAAGCACCTTTCCATATCAAGTATTCTTTCATCCCTTCCAGCATTACCGGTATATCTACATTCCCCGATTGCTTTACAAATGCACATGAAAAATTATTTTGAATTTCCTCCAACATGTACTGTGCATCTGTTGCATTCGTTAAGTAAGGAGCTAATTCGGGCTGAGTCGCTTTTGATAACCAGAAGGTTCGTTCCTCTTCAGAAACAAATAGCTTCACAATGGAGCGCTTGTGGTGAAATTTAAGCTTAAAAAGCTGTTCCATTTCAGCGTAAATTTGGTTTGTCGCCGGCAGCACTTCATCCACCATCCAACTTTTTACGATGCGCTTAAACACAATTGGATTGTATAATCCGGCTGCCACTTTTGATGCGGTAAACACTTTATTCTCGTCTATCACCAGCACCGTTTTTCCGCACTGCATCAATAAAAAAGAAAGCACCGACCCTGCAATTCCCTGCCCAACAATTATAAAATTTTTTTTCACCCCCCGAAGGTAATCATTATGGGCATTGCTGACGAGAATCCGTACATTTGTAAAAAAAACAACATGCGTTATAAATTCCTTTTGCTCCTCTCTTTTTGGGGCAACACCCTTTTTTCACAAATCCTAAACGTTTCACAAAATCAACTCACCTTTGGAAACACCTTCGAAAATGCTCCCGACAGTTTGTTGATTAGCGTTACAAACCCCGGTTCCACAGCTGTGGAGGTGAGCGGCATACGCTTTTACAAAGTATATGGCAGTATCCCTTTTTCGGTTCGCGACAGTGTATTTACTCTGGCTCCATTTGCATCCAAATCCATTTGGGTAAAATTTAGTCCGCTACATAACGTGGCACACAATGTTGAAATGGTATTGCTTAATAATTCACATAGAGGCAATGTTTCTGTAAATATTTTAGGCCAAGGGAAATACTCAAAAACCTATTACAGTCATACCGAAAACATTTCAGAACAAACCCTAAAAGATACTTTACAAGCCATTACAGGTAGAGGATACACGCAATTGGGTTACAATGGAGCGCGCGACAAAATGTTTATGAATATCGACAACAAAAAAGTGAATGGTCAAGGGGCTGCCTCCAATACACTTGAATGTGTGTATACCGGAAGAAATGCAGTTGGATACACCAGTCGCAGCAATTGCCAGAGCGCATTTAGTTTTAATACCGAGCATACTTATCCTCAAGGTTATTTTTCAAGTGCCGAACCTATGGTTTCCGATTTATTTCACTTGTATCCAACAGATGACAATGCAAACAATGTGCGCAATAGCTTTCGATTTGGGGATGTGGTAGATTCATTGGCAACATGGTCGGATGGAGGTTCTATGTTTAAAACACCTTTCTTTGAACCACGCGATTCACATAAAGGAGAAGTGGCGCGGGCCATGTTTTATTTTGTGGTAAGGTACCAAAATTATCAGGGTTTTTTAACCACCCAAGAATCGACCTTGCGTTATTGGCTGCATGCATTCCCTCCTACAACTATTGAACGCAAACGCAATACCGACATTCATTCATTCCAACACAATTACAATCCCTTTATTGATTACCCGCAATTGGTGGATAGAATTTCTTCCATTTCAAATACCTCTGTTGCGGCTGCAGTTGCTAGTATTGACCTAACCGACTCCATGATTGACTATGGATTTTTGACTCCGGCAACAAATTACTTATACAATTATGTAATTGTAAACAAAGGAAATACAACAGTTAATTTTACAAATTTAAATGTGACCAATCCTGCCATTTTGAATTTTGTAAACGGAACAGGTAGCAATGTCACACTGCTTCCCGGAGATGCTTTAAACATTAAAATTAATATCAATACACTTAATGCAGATTCGCTTTTTGAGTATTTAAATTTTGATACCGATATCGCAGGCCTTTCCACCGTTCAGGTGCCCATTTTTGCTAACTTTCATCAATTGCCATTGGGGGTTTTTCCTAACTCAAAAGGAGAAACAGCTTTAGGTACTGAAATGGAATTATTTCCAAATCCAACAAACGGATTAAGCACATTGAATTATCAGTTGGACGCAAGAGAATCCGGATTCATTTTGCTTTATGATCGATTGGGAAACATGGTTTATTCAAAGCAATTGTCAGCAGATGAAAACACAACTCAACTTGATTTATCGGGCTTAAGCCAAGGCATGTATATTTGCCGATTGATGGCCGGAAACAAAAGCAAATTCAAGAAATTGATTTTGATAAAGTAAGCACTCATTAACTCTAAGAAACAACGCTATCACACGATACTCATTAGTAAAATGGCCTCAGCTAAAAAAATCCAAAATGCATTAATTTCTGTCTTTTATAAAGATAATCTTGAACCAATAGTGCAAGCGTTGCACCAATTTGGTGTGCAATTGTACTCTACGGGAGGCACGCAAACCTTTATTGAAAAGCTTGGTATTCCGGTGGTACCGGTAGAAGACTTAACAACTTACCCTTCTATTTTAGGCGGAAGAGTGAAAACCTTACATCCAAAAATTTTTGGAGGGATTTTAGGCCGAAGAGAGTTAGATAGTGATGTGGCACAGATGGAGGAATACGAGATTCCAAGCATGGATCTGGTGATTGTGGATTTATATCCTTTTGAGGAAACCCTTGCCTCCGGTGCAAGCGAAGCAGAAATTATAGAGAAAATTGACATTGGTGGAATTTCACTTATTCGCGCTGCAGCAAAGAACTTTAACGATGTTTTAATTGTTTCTTCTAAACAGCAATATGCCACTTTGCTCGATATGCTTACCCTCAAAAAGGGAATTTCCGACATCGAAGAAAGAAGGTTATTGGCAACAGAGGCTTTTCAGGTTAGCTCACATTACGACAGTGCGATTTTTAATTATTTTAATGCCGGCAAAGTCACTGCCTTTAAACAAAGTGTTTCACCTGCCAAAGTACTTCGCTACGGCGAAAATCCGCATCAACAAGGTGTCTTTTATGGAAATTTGGATGCCCTTTTTAAACAATTGAGCGGCAAAGAACTTTCATATAATAATTTACTCGATGTAGACGCTGCCGTGAATTTAATGTCGGAATTTACAACGCCCACTTTTGCCATTTTAAAACACAACAATGCCTGTGGAATTGCCTCTCGCGAAAAACTTGTTGATGCCTGGAAAGCTGCTTTAGCGGGAGATCCGGTAAGTGCTTTTGGAGGAGTTTTGATTAGCAACCGTGAAGTAGACAAAGAAACCGCTGCGGAAATTAACAAGTTGTTTTTTGAAGTACTAATTGCTCCTGCATTTTCGGGGGAGAGTTTGGAAATATTGAAAGCCAAACCCAATAGAATTTTACTGCAAAAAAATGATATTTCGCTTCCCGAAAAATCATTCCGAACACTTTTAAATGGCGTAATTGAACAAGAGAAGGACCAAAGAACGGAAACGCCGGCGGATATGCAAACGATTACCAAAGTTGCTCCAACAGCCGAGGAGTTGTTAGACCTTGAGTTTGCGAATAAAATTGTAAAACACACTAAATCCAATACCATTGTTTTAGCTAAGGGAAAACAATTGTTAGCTAGTGGAGTAGGGCAAACCAGCCGTGTAGACGCCCTGCATCAGGCAATTGCTAAAGCCAAAGCTTTTGGTTTTGATTTAAAAGGAGCAGTAATGGCCAGCGATGCTTTTTTTCCGTTTCCGGATTGTGTTGAAATTGCAGATAGAGCAGGAATAAAAACAGTAATACAACCTGGGGGTTCAATTAAGGATAAGGAATCCATAAGCTATTGTGATGCGCACGGAATGGCAATGGTGATGACCGGTGTGCGTCATTTCAAACACTAGGTCACAGTCTGATTCCAATAACTAATATATCGTCAATTTGCTTGTTTTTACCCATCCAGGTGATAAGGTTATTATGTACTTTTTCCTTTTGTTCTTCCAAGGATAACTGCGCAATTTCCATAAACATTTGACGCAGATTTTTGGACATGAATTTTTTATTCTTCTCCCCGCCAAACTGATCGGCATAGCCATCCGAAAATACATACACCATATCATTAGGTAAATATTGAATGGAATCGTCTTCAAAAATTTTCTCTTTGCCTTCCAGGTAACCGCCAATAGAATAGGCAGAACCTTTGTATTCATACAGCTCTCTATTGCGCACCAAATAAAGCGGTCGGGATGCGCCTGAATAGAGTAGATTTTTTCTTTCAAAGTCGATGCAGCACACACTCATGTCCATACCGTCGCGGTTAGCACTTAATTCGCCGCGCTGTTTCAAGGCTTCCATAATATTCACATCCATTTGCTGCAAGATAGTTGAGGGAGATGTTTCGCCCATGTCGTTCACTACCTTATTGAGTAAAGTAGAACCTATCATACTCATAAATGCACCCGGAACACCATGTCCGGTACAATCAACCGCAGCTATTACAACTTTGTTGTGCTTTTCACTATACCAATAAAAATCGCCACTCACAATATCTCTGGGGCGAAAATAAATGAACATGTTTTGATTTCCGATGTGCACTGTGCCTTCACGTGGGAGAATAGCTTCTTGTATGCGCTTTGCGTAGTTTATACTATCTGTAATGTCTTTATTTTTATCGGCAATTATTTTATTTTGTTCTTCAATTTCGAGGGTACGTGTTTTTACCTTTTTTTCCAATTCAATATTTAATTCCATCTGCGATTTATTGTTTTCGCGCAATTGTTCCACGAGCAACTCCTGAACCAGTTGTTTTTCCTCTTTTAGTGTTTTAACCCGCTCTGCCAAAGCAAAAGAGAGAAAAATAATTTCGATGGAGGACCCTATTTGGATGCCGTATTCCGTAATAAAAACACGTGGAAAAAATCCAAAATTTTTCAAGAGCGCTGTCAACACCCCAAGAATTAATAAGGAAAATGCGATTAGAAAATAGCGCGCAGGTGGATACTCCTTTTTGTACACTAATATTGCTGTAATTAATACACTAGCATTTGCAATTAATGCCACAAAATTTAATGATTTTAAACTCAGTGAGTAAAATGGATTATCAATCAAACTCATAAAATGAAGTACCCCATCAATGGAGGCAATTGCCCAAAGTAGTTTATGCATCTTGGGCGCATACTTCTTTGTATACAGTAATTGTTGCGAAAATATGAGTAGGAAAAAAACTGCAAAAGAACCCGACATGGGAATAATGTGATTGGCTATCCATGGGCTATTGGGCCATAAATATTGGAAGGCTAATCCATCCAATGACAATTGAAAAATCCCAATTCCTAAGATGTAGAGCAAGTAGTAAAAATTTAATTTTTCTCGGAGCGATGTGCCTAAAAAGATGGATAGAAAAATAGCGAAGAGCAAAATGCCGTAATAAATTCCAAGTATAATTTGTTGCGTATAATCTCTTTTCGCTAACTCAAGGGTTTTTAAAATACTAATGGGAAAACTCGTTGCTTCGCCGTCGCAGACAATGTGTGCATAAATTGTTTTTTGTTCGTTTCCCCAGAATTCTATTTCAAATAAAAAATTCTTATGCATGATTTCCCTTTTCGAAAAAGGGAAATGATCACCTACCAGCATGTAATGGTATTCGCCTCTGTAATCCGGAACGTACAACTCCAGCCGGTTTAAAAATGGATATGGAATTTCAAGAATTATTTTGCGCGGCTTAAGGTTGTTTTTAACCTTAAGCTTAAACCAAAACGAGGAGTTCGTAAATCCCAAATTGGGTTCATCATTCCCTGCGTTTAAGCTAAATGCCAGTTTATTCACACTGTCGCTTGCTCCTTTAAAATCAAGTTCTCCGGACTTATCTTCATACCAATAAAGTGATTGGTATACAGTGTATTCATTGGTGCTATCGTTAAGCAGCACAACGTCCTTAGGAAGATCTTTGCTAAGGGCTTCACTAGTGAATACACTGAAAAGGAAGAAAATAAAAAACCAATTTTTAAGCATTTGGGTGGGGTGAATGAGGAAATTCAAACATACTAAAATAATACATTACTAAATACAAAAGTGCTGTTGGGGTTTTTAAAAAAACTTTACGACTTATTCTTTCCCTAGTTGTTAGGTAAGATTGTGCTGATAAGACACTTGTTTGTAATAACTTTGGATAAAATTAACGCAAACAAGATGAAAAACAACGACCGAAAATATTTAGATGAATTAGTGTTGACTCAAAACACGCAATTGGGCAAGTTGAATAAAATTGTGGCCGATTCAATACAGGAAGAGGAGTTGCTAGTACAAGATTTATCCACTCCTATTGAAGAAGAAATAAAGTTTGGTGAGCGGTTATCCGATCAAGTAGCTGCATTTGGCGGATCCTGGAAATTTATCATTATTTTTTCAGTGATACTCATTCTTTGGATCATACTAAATACAGTTATTTTAATGCATCGCGCCTTTGACCCCTATCCTTTTATTTTGATGAACCTTATTCTTTCGTCTATTGCTGCCCTGCAAGCTCCTATAATTATGATGAGTCAAAACCGTAAAGAGGAAAAAGACCGCAAACGCTCGGAGAATGATTATTTGATAAATTTAAAAGCTGAGATTGAAATACGCACCTTGCATCAAAAAATGAATTTATTGATGGAGGAAGAATTAGAAAATCTGTTTAAAATTCAAAAGCTTCAAACGGAGATTTTACAAAGGATTGAGGCAAAATTGCAGAGTTAATTTCCTTATTATTCGGATCGCAATTGAAAATTATTTTTTACGGTTTACTGTGTAAAGTACCAGCTGCTCCAACGATTCTCGCGAGGGCGAGGTAGGAAAGGTTTTAAGCAATGTCAATGCTTCCTCTTTTAGCTGGTGCATTTTGCTCTCGGCATATTCGATTCCTCCGCTTTTGATTACAAATTCAATTACCTCTGCAACCTTCTCGGGATTGTTGTTGTTGTTTTTAACGATATTAATGATGCGACGTTTTTCGAAAAAGGAGCTTTTCTGCAAAGCAAAAATCAAAGGTAGTGTCATTTTTTTTTCCTTGATGTCGATGCCGGTTGGCTTGCCAATATCAGCGCTACCATAGTCGAATAAATCATCCTTTATTTGAAAAGCCATACCAACCAATTCGCCAAATTTTCGCATCTTATCAACTTCTGCTGCAGCAGCTCCAACTGAATTGCTTCCACTCGCACAACATGAGGCAATTAGTGAGGCTGTTTTTTGGCGAATGATGTCAAAGTAAATTGTTTCTTCAATGTCGAGTTTGCGTGCCTTCTCAATTTGCAGCAATTCTCCTTCACTCATTTCACGCACGGCATTTGAAACAATTTTTAGCGTTTCAAAATCATTGTTATCCAACGAAAGCAACAAACCCTTAGACAATAAATAATCGCCCACCAACACCGCAATTTTATTTTTCCACAAGGCATTAATAGAAAAAAAACCTCTTCGCTCGTTGCTATCGTCCACCACATCATCGTGTACTAAGGTTGCGGTGTGTAGCAGTTCAATTAAAGAAGCGGCACGATACGTTGATTCATTTATTTCGCCACAAACACGTGCTGAGAGAAATACGAATAAGGGGCGAAGTTGTTTGCCCTTTCGTTTAACAATATAATGTGTGATTTTATCTAACAATGGAACAGAGCTTGCCATAAACGTTTTGAACTTTTGTTCAAAAACCTTCATTTCAGTTTCAACCGGTTGTTTAATCTGCTCGATGCTATACATAGATGAATTGGCGGGCTCCAAAAGTAGGTAAAATAATCTTTTACAGGACTTGAATTTAAACGTGGTCAAAATTTTTCTACCCATTGAACTTTGTGCATTAGCAGGGTCCATTGACAAATAAAGTTATTTGTTCTTTGAATCGGGATTATTGAATTATTAGATAGCTTTGCACATCTCCAAATTATGTATGCTAAAGTTTAGTGCCGATTGTATTTATACCGTTTCCGGTCCTTCCATAAATAATGGTATTGTAGTTACGGATGATGCCGGAACAATCATGGATGTCCTTTCGCCGGATCACCTCGAATACAAAGGCGCTCAAGATGGGGCAAAATATTTTAACGGAGCAATTTGTCCGGGTTTTGTAAATACGCATTGCCATTTGGAGCTTTCCTTTTTAAAGGGTCACATTCCTGCAAAAACTGGACTTAATGGTTTCATTCAAGCCCTTCAAAAATCAAGAACAACGTTCAACTCCGAACATATTGTAACTGCGATTCAAGTAGCAGAACAGGAAATGTTACAAAATGGAATTGTTGCAATTGGCGATATTTGTAATGGTTCAAACACCTTGCTGCAAAAGCAAAAAAGTAAGCTTTACTCTCATTCATTTATTGAATTATTTGGTTTTGATAGTTCGCGCGCATTGTCTTTTTTCTCAACAGGTTTAGAGCTACTGCAGCAGTTTGAAAATGCCGGGCTTAGCGCATCACTCACACCGCATGCACCTTATTCCACTTCATTTGAATTAATGGATTTAATTGCTGCAGCGAGTCGTAAAAAGGGAAGCATATTAAGCATTCACAACCAAGAAAGCGAAGAGGAAAATAAGCTCTTTCAAAATAAAAGTGGTAAAATGGCAGCTATGCTGGAGCAGTTTGGTTTGGATATTAGTACCTTAAAGGAGTACGGAAAAAACTCGCTACCTGTATATCTATCACATCTAAAAACAGAAGCAGCTATTTTACTTGTGCACAATACGTTCAGCGCGCAATCGGATATTGAATTTGCAGGTAGCAAAAATTTATATTGGTGCCTTTGTCCAAATGCAAATTTGTATATCGAGAATCGACTTCCTAATATTCCATTACTCATTCAATCAAAGGCTCAACTCACCTTAGGAACCGACAGCTTAGCCAGTAACACACAACTTTCTATTTGGGAGGAAATAAAGACAATTCAAAAGCACTATCCCGAAATTAGTATGGAGTTGTTGTTGGAGTGGGGAACATTGAATGGCGCGAATTATTTGGGTATTCAGGAGCAATATGGATCCCTTGAAAAAGGAAAAAAGCCCGGATTGGTGTTATTGGAAAATCTCCATTCAGAACACGCCAATTCAACGCGCATTATCTAACGCAGCATTTTTTGCATAAAGGTTACATCGTGTAATTTATCAAATTTTCTTCCTGCTTGTTTCATTATGCCCATTAGTTCAAAACCATTGAGTTTATGCAAATAAATACTATGAGCGTTGCCTTCGGTAATTCTTG
Organism: Bacteroidota bacterium; assembly: GCA_016721765.1. Classification (NCBI taxonomy): domain Bacteria; kingdom Pseudomonadati; phylum Bacteroidota; species Bacteroidota bacterium. The sequence goes on along the minus strand of JADKHO010000001.1, from coordinate 1,126,889 downwards.
CTATCAGGGAGTTTAACTCAGTTGCTTCTTGAGCATACGTCACACATTTCTCAAGCAATTGCTTCCCTATTCCTTGGGCCCGAAAATCTTTATGCACATACAGTGAAACTTCTGCCGTAATGTTATACGCTAGGCGTTCCGACCACTTATTTAAAGCGATATAACCGACAACACAATTAGACAAAACAGCTACAAAAACAGGAAAATTTTCATCGCGATCCAAAAACCAACTTCTTCTGTTTTCACTTGATTTTACTTCCGTGTCAAAAGTGGAAGTGCTAGTTAAAACGGCATCGTTATAAATTTCGCGAATGCGCTCCAGATCGTCTTCATTTGCCTTTCTAATATTTAGCATTGGCCTATTCTCTAATTTCCTGACAGAGTTCTACTAAAACACCATTAGCGCTCTTGGGATGCACAAAGCAAATTAGTTTATTGTCGGCACCCTTCTTAGGTGTTTCGTTCAACAGTGTAAAACCCAGTAGTTTCAAGCGCTCCATTTCCTTGTAAATATCCTCCACCTCAAACGCAATGTGGTGTATTCCTTCGCCCCTTTTTTCAATAAATTTAGCGATGGGGCTATCAGGGGAGGATGCTTGTAAAAGTTCTATTTTATTTTCTCCTACCTTAAAAAAAGAGGTTTCTACACCTTCGCTAGCAACCGCCTCCGATTTGTAGGAGCCGGCTCCTAATAGCTGTTCAAATAAGAGATTAGCTGTTTCGGTATTTTTCACAGCAATGCCGATGTGTTCGATTCGTATCATAGATTTAAAAAAAATAGCTCTTAGAATCTAAGAGCTATTATATAACTTAACAAAATGTGCTGTTTATTTTTTTACAAAACTATCGGTTTTGTTATCGTAATTAAGGTAATAGGTGCCCTTTTTAATAGCAGAGATGTCAATTTTAGAATCAACTCCCTTTTTCACGATGTTACCAAAGGAGTCAAACAATTCGAAAGCAGTGGAGGAAGAAAATTGGATTTGTTTATCCACTTTAGTTTTATCAAAGGTTACTTCCGGCAATACTGCACGGTATTTTAGCGGTTCTGAAACATTTGCTTTATCGCTAAAATCAGTTTGTTTTACACGGAATTTATTCTCACCAGAGTGAGGAGTTACTTTAATAGAGTATTCGTTTTCTTGCACAGTTCCTTTGCCCATCACATCACCACATTTCACCCATTTGTTCCACTTAAACTGCTCAACAGTATAAAGCATTTTACTGGTTTCATTAGTGGTAGCCCAGCTAAAGTTTCCTTCCTTGTCAACTTTCATTGAGCCGGGAACAACAGAAAAAGTACTTCTTGGTTTTAGCACTTCGGGATTAAGCACTTTTGGTTTGCAATCGTCTTTGTGTTTAATCTTAACAACCACTTTATCACCAAACTTAATTTGGTAAGCGGTAAAATCTACCTCAAAGGCGCTTGTGTTAATTTCGTCTGTTGTTGTTTGGTCATTCACAGTAACTTCAAAGGTACAAAAACCAACTCCAGAACCAGCATTGGGATTTTGGATATAAATATTTTTTCCTTGATAGTTGCCTTCTAGCACTATAACACCAGCTTTTGTAAAACTTAGAGTAGTTAGAACTAATAGCGTGGACAAGACAATTTTTTTCATAATCATGTAGAATTATTTTCTTTAATCGGTTGTTTTAGGAATGTTTCGTGATTTCACATTCAAAAGCCAAATATAAAACTTTTATTTTGGAATAAACAAATATTAAACCGCAATCCAAATAATAGCGTAAAAGTACTGATTTTCATAACTTTATTTGTCCTCCCCTTCAAAAATAAAACTGGTCGATGCCTTGAATCAGGATAAAAAAGACTACTTTTGCAGCCTCAAAAATAAAAAACGAGTACAAAAAAGTATGAAAAACCTTAGAAACATTGCCATTATCGCTCACGTTGACCACGGAAAAACAACACTGGTGGACAAAATTCTTCATCAGTCAAAGCTTTTTCGCGACAACCAAGAGTCTGGAGATTTAATTCTTGACAACAATGACTTGGAACGAGAGCGCGGCATTACTATTCTTTCGAAAAATGTTTCGGTAAACTATAACGGTGTTAAGATTAACATTATTGATACCCCCGGACACAGTGATTTTGGAGGAGAAGTAGAGCGCGTGTTAAACATGGCTGATGGAGTTATATTATTAGTAGATGCATTTGAAGGCCCGATGCCGCAAACTCGTTTTGTGTTGCAAAAAGCCTTGCAAATTGGATTAAAAGCAATTGTGGTAATTAACAAAGTGGATAAGCCAAATTGTCGTCCGGATGAGGTACATGATAATGTATTTGATTTGTTTTTTAATTTGGATGCAACAGAGGAACAATTAAACTTTCCAACCATATTTGGTTCTTCTAAACAAGGTTGGATGAGTACAGATTACAATAAACCTACTACTGATATAACCGCATTACTAGATTGCATTATTGAAAATATTCCTGAAGCTCCTGTTTTAGAAGGGACACCACAAATGCAAATTACCTCTCTTGATTTTTCATCTTTTGTGGGTCGTATTGCAGTAGGTCGTATTAAGCGAGGAGCTTTGCGTGAGAATATGCCGGTTTCATTAGTTAAAAGAGATGGTAGTGTGGTTAAATCACGCATAAAGGAATTATTTTCTTTTGAAGGATTAGGAAAAGCAAAAGTTACAGAGGTAGGTTGTGGAGATATTTGTGCACTTACCGGCATTGAAGGATTTGAAATTGGTGATACTATCGCAGATTTTGAAAGTCCGGAAGGATTGCCTCCTATCAGTATTGATGAGCCAACCATGAGTATGCTTTTTACCATAAACAACTCGCCGTTTTTTGGCAAGGAGGGAAAATTTGTAACTTCTCGTCACTTAAGGGATCGCTTGTTTAAAGAGATTGAAAAAAACTTAGCCTTGAGAGTGGAAGAAACCGACTCGGCAGATTCTTATTTGGTTTTTGGAAGAGGTATTTTGCACTTGTCAATTTTAATTGAAACCATGCGCAGAGAGGGATATGAATTGCAAGTTGGGCAACCGCAAGTATTGATAAAAGAAATAGACGGGGTTAAGTGTGAACCAATTGAGGTATTAACCGTTGACGTTCCCGAACCCGTTTCAGGAAAAGTAATTGAACTAGTAAGCCAACGGAAAGGCGATATGTTGATAATGGAACCCAAGGGCGATATGATTCACATGGAGTTTGCCATTCCTTCTCGCGGAATTATGGGATTACGTAATAAAGTGCTTACTGCAACTGCCGGAGAAGCGATAATGGCGCACCGCTTTAAAGCCTACGAACCTTGGAAAGGGGATATTAATGGTCGAATTTCCGGTTCATTGATATCGATGGAACAAGGCACTGCAATTGCTTATTCCATTGACAAATTGCAGGACAGAGGTTTCTTTTTTATCGATCCAACTGAGGAAATATATGCAGGTCAAGTGATTGGTGAACACACACGTCCGGATGATTTGGCGGTGAATATCACCAAAACCAAAAAGTTAACTAACATGCGCGCCAGTGGAACTGATGAGAAAATGAAAATAGCTCCTGCAGTGAAATTTTCTTTGGAAGAAGCCATGGAATATATTCAAGAAGACGAATATGTTGAATTAACTCCATCTTCCATTCGCATGCGAAAAATTATTTTAGATGAGAATGAACGCAAACGTAAATCAAAATAATGAGTTTAAAAGTAGGTGACAAAGCACCGTCCTTTTCTTTGTTTAGCAGTGAGAAAAAAGTAGTGAAACTGGAAGATTTTGAAGGCAAAAATATTGTTCTTTTGTTTTTCCCATTAGCGTTTACAAGTACCTGCACGGCGGAGCTTTGTTCGGTTAGAGATGAAATCTCGGACTATAACTCAATCGGTTCGGAGGTAATCGCAATTTCGGTGGATAGTTTATATACCCTTGCAAAATATAAGGAGGAACAAAAGCTAAACTTTATGTTGATTTCTGATTTCAACAAAGAAGTTTCGAGCGCTTACGGCTCTATCTATGAATTATTTAGCTCAGGAATGAAGGGTGTTTCAAAACGCTCGGCATTTGTTATCGACAAAATAGGCATTATTCGCTATGCTGAAGTGTTGGAGAATGCGAGCGAAATACCAAACTTATCCGCTGTAAAAACTGTTTTAACTCAATTGAGCTAAGTACCTTTTATTATTCATTGAGTTTTGATTTTATTTCTCGAAGTCTTTTTGCTTCCATTTTAAGCTGATTGTGCTCGCCCAATTCCTGAAGCGCACGAATTTTAAGTACTTGAACATCCTGCATAATTTGCAGATTTCTGGCAATTTCTTCAGACAATGATGCAATGCATGCGGTAAAATCTGATTTGTAAAAATGAAGCTTTGCTTGATTTAATTGATACAGTTCTTCCCTTATTTTTTTATCTGTAATTTGGCGTGTGTCTTCAATGAAATCTTTTACCCAATTTACCTCGCCGAGTTTCAATGCAATATCTATAATACTTTTTTGGGTTTCAAAGCTGAGCACTTGGTTGTTTAGCAAAGTTTCACTGGCTAATCCATGAAGGTATATTTCAAACAACTCTCGTTCAAATTCTTGCTTTTGTTGTACAAGCTTTTCTTTGCAATAATTGATGGCCAATGCAAATAATTCCTTCAAATCGTCTACTTCCATCTGGTGTGAATGCTTTGTCATGCATTCTTTAAACATTCTGTAATACTTCGTTTCATTGGGGTTTTGCATGGTTTTAAAGACCCAATAGTAGGTAGCAATTTCAGCATTGCTTAGTAGCTGATGTTGTTGGATTAGGTTTTCAATTTCAGGCAAAAGGTGCAAGGCTGTTGCATTCGTTTCTGTAGCGCTCGCAAATAGTTTTGCCGCATTTTTAAGTTTGGTCAATACAAAGAAAATTGTTACCTCTTCGTCTGCTTCAAACAAATTTGCTATTTCTTCCTTCCCAGGCTGTGCTTTGGTATCCAAAGCAAGCTCGTTTATTTTAAACTTGTATAAATGGCTTTGAATGCAACTTTTCTCTTTAGACCCTTTCTGCCTTTTATAGCCCAATAAATCATTTAAAAAATGCTTATCCAGTGCTCTCCTTTTATAAGCTTTGAGTAAATACAGCGGGTATAAGAGTTCGTTTGTGCTTTGCTCTATATGAACAAGGCAATCTTCGCAAACGCGCAATAAATAGGAAATCACGTGTCTCAGGCGCAAATCATCGTATTGAGATTTGGGAAATATGCGCGAAAAAACAGTTTTTTTGTCCAGGTTTGCTTCAGTATACCTTTCAAGCGTGTGTAAATATTCAAAAAGTGCTATGACATCCTTGTGCTGATTATAAACCGGTGAATAAATGAACTTTGAAAGTATTTTCATTTCTCGCTTATTCAGTGTTGAAATGATGTCAATTAATTTGGAATTTAGCATGTCGAAATGGATTGAAATGAACACAAAAATACTTCAATTATTTTCCGACAAAGCATGAGGGTGTTTATTAATATCACCTTTTATCAACAAATGGTTAAAAACATTTCGAAACTAAACCAATCCGACAATAATTGCAGATTTCATTTGTTTTTAAGTCGTTCTAGCACTTCGTTTCTTTTGCGTCGTGAGATTTCAAATTCTTTATTTTTTCCAACCACCAGGATATACGGTTCGGCCTTGCTATAAGAGGCAATTTTATTAATATTCACAATTACACTTTTGTTTACACGAATAAACTGAGTGATACCTTCCAGCATTTCCTCAAACTCTTTCAAATTTTTGGAAGAAATAAATTTTTCGCCCATTCCGGTTTCAATATTGGTATAATTGCCATCTGCTTCAAAAAAAATAATATCTCCAATACTTACGAAACGCACGTTGTTTGATGAATGTAATGGAATTTTTTTCTCTTGAGTCTCTTGCCTCAAATTTGCAAGAAGGTTAACCACTAATGGTGAGGAAAAGTGCTTTTCATTTATGCGGTTAACAGTTTTTTTTACGGCTGCTTTAAGATCGGCCACCTCTACCGGTTTGAGTAAATAATCGAGGGCATTGAATTTTATGGCTTCAATTGCAAATTGATCGAAGCTGGTAACAAAAACAATCTCGAAATCAATTTTTTCAAATTTCCGCAGAAGGGAGAATCCGTTTCCCGAAGGCATTTGAATATCCAGAAAGACAAGTTGGGGTTGGGTACTCAAAATAAGTTCATAGGCTATGTCACTGTTACTTGCCTCGCCACAAACCGTTATTTCAGGGCAAAATCGCATCAGTAATTGCTTAAGTACGTTTCGGCTTGATGCTTCATCGTCGATAATAAGTGCTTTAATATCTTTCATCGTTTGTGTTGGGAAGATTTATAACTATTCGTGTTCCTAGGGCTTGGTTTTTATCATCTGATAAATCGACAACTTCCATGTTTGCCTTTTGATTTCCATTAGATTCAATTAAGCCGAGTCTTTCGGCCACCAATTGCATTCCGAGTGATTTATGACTTCTTTCTGTTTTTGATTTTTCAGAGGCGACTCTTCCAACCCCATTATCTTCGATTGTAATTTGAAGATAATGCTCGTTTTGAGTAATTTTTAATTCTATTTTTCCTTTTCTTTTTTCTTGTAAAGGCATGATACCGTGCCATATTGCATTTTCAATAAATGGTTGCACAAGCATTACAGGAATAGATATTTCAGAAATATCATCAATGCTCTTATCCAGTGAAACAATGAAATCAAAACTATTTTTAAATCGAATTTGTTCCATTTGCACATACAATTGGAGGGTTTCGATTTCAGTTTCTAATTTAATTGTGTTTAACTTTGAATTGTTCAATACGAGTCGCACCAGTTTTGCGAATTTTGCCAAGTAATCATAGGCGTTTTGTGTATCGTTATTTAAAATAAAACTCTGTATAGAGTTTATGGCATTAAAAATAAAATGCGGATTCATTTGTGCCTGTAAGGCAGTCATACGTGATTCTGTAATGGCTGCATTCATTTCAGTTTTAATCCGTTCTTGTTTTCGCACTTTATTTATTCTCCAAATTACAATCAGATAAATTAGAAGTGCTGCCAATACGATTTCAAAAAAAATAAAACCCCCAGTTTTCCAAAATGGTGGGTTAATGGTAAAAGAAAAAACTGCCGCGGCCTTTGATTGCATACCATTATTGTTCACGCCTTTTACAATCAAAGAATATTCGCCCGGTTCCAAGTTTTGAAACTCAAGATTTTCCTTTTCAGATTTGCGAATACTGTCGGAGTATCCTTTTAGAACGTAGGTATAGCTTGGGCTAAACAAATTTTTAAAGGTGGGGCATTCGATAAAAAATGTAAGATTATTTTGATTGTAGGTCAAGACACAATGGTCTTGAATGATTTCGGATTTCTTACTCTCAATTGCCTTGCTAATAAATATGTTGGGGGGTATTAAATTAAGAAGATTTTGATTTAGATTTATCATGCATAATCCTTCTCTTGTGCCAACAAATAATTGATTTCCCCTTCTTGCCAGTGAGGAAATTTCGTTCGTTGGAAGCCCATTTGATATCGTTATGGTTTGAATTTTATTGGGAGTAGAGCTGTTAAAGAATGAAATTCCTTTATTCGTTGCAACCCAAACTGTATCTGCATCATCACAAAAAATAAAATTGCATATATCCGAGCTTAATCCATTTTCCTTTGTTACTGAAATCCATTTGTTACCTGCATTTATAAATAAACCTTTGTTTTTGGTGCCGACATATAATCGGTTAGCTTTATCACCTGCAATGCAATTCACTCTTTCGTTGCTCAGAATAACATTGTCTACAGGAACAAACTCTGTGTCGAGCAATTGATACAAGCCAATTAGGGTTCCTAAATACATTTCACCCGATCGGCTGCGAAAGAGTGAAGTGCCTCTAGAGGGCAACTTGATGGCTAATTCAACACGGTTGTTTTTGAATTCGTAATAACCGCCTTGTGCTACAAATACTAAATTGCCCTCCTCGTTTTTGCTGAAACATGTTCCAAAATAAGTGATGTTGTTTTTGTTTTGAGGATACACAAAATTGTTTTTTATGGTATCAAACAAGGCTAATTTATTTCCACCACAAACAAGTTTATTACCAAAGGGGAAAAAATTAATAACGGATGAAAGGTTTGTCTCTTTTGAAGCGGGCATCTTTAATAACTCTATATCATTAGATATTGCATAAATACTATTGCCAGTAGTACCTACATAAATTTTTGAGCCAAACAAACCCAATCCTGCAATGTTAGAGCTTAACTCTTCGTTTTGAGGGAAACAGAAATAATTGGCAGAAGGGGCATAAAATATGCCTTTTTCGAAGGTGCTTAACCACACGCCATTCTCCCTATCGAAATGGGTACTACTTATGGAGTAGTTTTCAAAATACACTTTTGGTATAGTGTTCAAATCGCCCTTTTTAAAGAAATACACCCCTCCTTTCGCAAGGCCCACCCAAAGATTTCCAGCAGGGTCTTCATTAATAGAAATAATTGTTTTAGGAAATTGAAGCTGTTTTTGCTTGTTACCTGCAAGTTGTTTAAAAAGGTAATTTCGATAGGTGTAAACAACTTTTTTATCCTTGCTGAATAGAGAACAAAATTTGGGATTAAAGGCTAGATTGGTCTTAAAAAGCACAGCCGTCAGATTGTTGTCATTTTTATTGATTTGAAAATAAATTTGCCCCCTGTCACTTAGTCCGGAAATTAATTGCACGGAATTGCGTGTGGTGGATTCAATTGTTTTGTCGTTGTCTAATACTTTTATTACACATTGAGAAGAATCGTAATGCGAATTGTACTTTTTAATCTCCGAATAATTCTTGGCAGCCGGCACGAAGTACAAGTTTACAGAGGTTCCAATCCAAAGTGACTGACTGCCATCTAGTTGAATAGAGGTAATAAGACTATTGGTTTCCTTTAGTATCTTTTTTAGTTCTTGTGAAGCAGCAATCGTGACAAATTTTTCATTTTCAAAATAGCACAAGGTGCCATTGTAGCAATTCATCCAAATTCTTCCTTTGGCATCTTCCACTAAATCAAAAACGGTATTGTCGGGAAGCCCATCTGCAGTGGTATAACATTTTATAGAATGCCCATTAAAACTGCAAACTCCGGCATCTGTGCTAAACCAAATAATACCCTTCTTGTCCTGTATAATTCTATATACTTCGCTGCTAGGCAAGCCTTGATTTATTCCTATGTTTCTAAAAACAGGTTCTTGTGCAGAAGTTGAATTGCCACACAACAAACCCAGTAACAAAATTAAAAAGCAGAGCAGTTTATTCATTCGCGGCAAAATTAAGTTTTACATTGAATGATAAGCCATTCCGATGAAAATGTGCTAAAAACCTATTTAACGGTAAGGACAAGGTATTTGGATGTTATATCTTTGATTTGAAGAAACTTAAACCTTGTGCAATGAAAAATCCTAACCTTACTTTAGTAACAAAGTTCTGCTTTGTTTTTTTTCTGACAGTAGTTTTATTCAGTTTAAAAGTCTCCGCACAATATAACATTGTGGTGAATGGACCGTCAGATATTTGCGGACCCAACAATACCTACCTTTCCGTAAATCCGGCACCCACGGGGCTCACGGTTAACTGGTACAAAAACAACATTAATTTGCCCGGCTTCCCATATGCAACAGGACCAATTTTGCAAAGTCCTGAAACCGGAAACTGGACCTGCGAAGTTATTACTTCCACTAGCCCATTTTTACAATCGGTATTCACTCAAACGGTGCGCATTAGAACCAATCAAATTTACATTGAATCTCCCTTTGGAACATCTTCCTGCAATACTTTAGGTATCGATGAAAATGCATCTTATGTTGCCAATCTTGCATTTTATGATTTTTATCAATGGAAAAAAAACGGCGTGAGTATTCCCGGAGCAAATAGTTACACCTATAGTGCAACAAGCACCGGCATTTATACCTGTCAAGCACTTTTAAGTTGTGGCAGCGGCACCTCCAATCCATTGAGTTTAACTTTTGAGAATCCTCCAACATTAAAAACCATCACCGCTAACGGGGCCTTAACTTTTTGTCAAGGGGGAAGTGTCGTATTATCCATTCCGCCCACAGCTGGACTAACTTATCAGTGGCGAAGAAATAGTATTGATATTCCAGGAGCAACCGGAACAAGCTATACAGCAACACAAAGTGGCACCTATAATTGCCGCGAAATTTCCGTTTCATGCGGATATATTAATTCCACCAGTAAAACTGTGGTTGTAAATCCTTTACCTACCGCAGCAGTAATCGCTGCTAATGGGCCAAGCACCTTTTGTGCCGGTTCAAATGTGATGCTAAGCGGAAACACAACGGGTGGCGTTTGGAATATCTCGGGCAGCACTGCACCATCGCTATTGGTTTCGTCATCTGGAGATTATTATGTAACCAATAGCAATTCCTGCGGAAGCGTGACATCCAACCATATTCTAGTTACTGTAAACGCTTTGCCAACAGTAAGTATGAGTGGTTTGTCCGCTGTTTATAATTGCATGAATGCACCTGTTGTTTTATCCGGAAGTCCAGCAGGTGGCACATTTTCAGGTGCCGGAATAAACGGAAATGTGTTTAATCCCAGAGTAGCTGGTGTGGGTGGGCCATATACAATTAGTTATAGCTACAGCAATTCTTCAGGGTGCAGTTCTAGTGCATCGGCCCAAACAACAATAAACTCAAACTATACCTGTGCAGTACCACAAAATGTAACCGTGAGTCAAATTGCGAAAAAAACAGCTGTTATTTCTTGGAATTCCTCTGCTGCACCATCTTTTAAAGTGCGTTATCGTAAAACTGGGAGCACTACTTATCTCTATCAAAATGTTGCCTGGAGCCCTTGCAATGCAACCACTGTTCAACTCACAGGATTAATAAGTAATACTAATTATACAGTAGATGTGAAAGCAGTTTGTGCGGGTGCTGTAACAACATATAGCACTCCCATTACATTTAAAACCTTAATCACAAACCCTGCTGTTGCGCAAGTTGAAAACAGAAATTTAAACGAAGAAAACACTCTTCTGAATAACAGTGCAAAACCTGAGCTATTTCCGAATCCATTTTCTAATGAATTGTATTTTAATTCAGGAGATTTGAGTAATGTTTCACGCCTCCTTATTATGGATTTCGAAGGAAGGGTGGTTTATGAATTAGAACAGCTTAGAGAAATTGAATCGCAAAAAATTAATACTTCTCAATGGCCCAGTGGAGTATATTTTGTGCGTTTGATTGGCGATGAGGGTCAAAAAAATTACAAAATCATTAAAAATTAAATTTAATGTTTGAAAAAATGCTCAATCGTAAATCTCTTTTATTAATACTGTTACTATCAATTAGCTTAAAACCTATTGCACAACCTACCTGTAATTGGGCATACATTCCAACGAGCACATCCTTTAGCCAAAATGCGATTTCTTGCGTTGCAACAGATAATAGCGGTAATATTATTGAAGTTGGAAAATTAACCGGTCGTGCGGATATGGATCCCGGCAACGGTCCTGCAGACACATCCTTTACAACCCGCTTTTACAATCACTACATTTCAAAAAGCTCTTCAAGCGGACAATTGCTTTGGATTCACTATTTTGAAGACAACTCACAACTTGTGTTTTTTGAATTTTCAGGCCTAAAAATAAATTCGAATAATGAAATTATTGTTGCCGGAAACTTTTATGGCAAAATTGATTTTGATTTATCGTCCGCAGAGGTGGATACTTTAAGGAGTCATTTTCCCACTTACCCGGATTATTTTATCGCAAAGTACGACTCTGCAGGAAACCACCAATGGGCCTTAAATATTGGAGAAGCGGCAGCTGTTGGAATAAGCTCAAAAGCAATTGCTGTTTTACCTTCAAATAATATTTTGGTTGTTGCCAACCCAAGTGCTGTTACAGATGTAGATCCAAGCAGTGCAATACATACAACAACCGGTTTTAATGCTAATTTAATTTGCTATGATACGGATGGAAATTATATTTGGAACAACAGTATTACTCTTCCTAATTCATACGGAATACCGAATGCCAGCTTAGACTATGATTCATTTGGGAACAGCTTTTTATTTTCAGTTGGATATTACGAGTTAACGCTAACTAAATTTGACAGTTCTGGCATTCTTTTGTGGAGCAAAACGATAGGTGATTTTTCCACCGGAGGGCGCGTTGATCCACAATCCGTATTGGTGGATAAAGCGAATGGAGATTTTTATGTTGCAGGAGCCTTTGAGGGCTCGGTAGATTTTGACCCAGGTGCTGCTAATATAATAAACACTTGCACTCAAGCTTTATATGCAGATGGGTTTATCGCCAAATATGATCAAAACATGAATCCGATTTGGGTGAACCCCTACTCCGGAAAAGTTGCTTTTGGAAACTATAGTTTGGTGTACAATGGTGCTGAGATTCTAGCTGTTGGGAACCTTGAAGGGACTATTGATTTTGGCAACGGAGTTAGTTTAAGTTCTACTGGCAATTACAATCCCTTTTATATAAAGATTAATGCTGCAGGCATGGCGCAAGAAGGTTATACACTCTCAGGTTACGGCATATACAATACTATAACACAGCTTAACAATTATGCGTTTGTTATGACGGGTTACATTGTTTCAGGCACCGATATGGATCCGTCATCTGCCTCGCTTGTTTTAAGTCCTCCTTCAACTAGTTTTTTTACTGCTGTTTATCAGATTCCAAATCCAACGGCTATAGCTGAAGTGGAGTCCAATACTAAAATGGATGAACTTGCTTTTCCAAATCCTTTTGAAAACAATTTAGCGCTTCGCACTACTGCTTTTGATGTGAATTCAGACTTTAAAATTCGGGATCTTAGCGGAAGAATTATATATGAAGCTCAAAATAAAGCACCACAAACCTCAGTAAATATAAATACTCTTAATTGGCAAAAAGGAATTTATTTTTTACAGATTAATGGGCAAAATTTTAAACTAGTTAAACAATAAGTAACATGAAAAAACTTACCCTATTATTCGCCCTAATTAATTTGATTATTATTCCTGCTTCAGCAACTGTATATTATCCTTTTCCTTCTACAAATGGGAGTTGGAATTACAGGTATTATGATGAAATGCATCTCCCAACACCAGCCTTCACAAATTATGTAATGGCTGGTGATACGCTTATTTCAGGAGTGAACTACCAAAAAATTACTAAAAACTATAGTTATACTGGTGCCCTGAGAGAAAACAACAAGGTTATTTATTTTGTACCCGACACAGCAAATCATGAATATGTATTATATGATTTTAACTTATCTGCCGGTGATACTGTTAAGAATCGATTTGGTGCCGCCGTTTGCTCCAATGGCATAGTTACAATTTTATATGTGGATTCGGTTCAATTGCAAAATGGATATCATAGAAGATTAAACCTAAGTACAAATGTGCAATGGGTTGAAGGGATTGGCAGTTTTAATTATTTGTTGGAACCCTCCCTATTTTATTGTGTTTCGGGTAACGATTATTTAGAATGTGAAGCTGGAGATACGGGAATTGAATATGCAACAAACACATCGCTATGCATTGTTGCGGTGAAAGAAGTAGTAAAATCAAAATACACTATTTCGGTTTTACCTAATCCTTTCACAGATGTTGTAACAGTGAAATCTGACAAATCTTTACAAGCCGCATCATATAAAATAAGCGACAAGTTAGGAAGGGTTTGTATACGTGGAAAGTTTGATGCAACATCAAAAATTGATTTGTCATCACTTTTAAATGGCGTTTATTTTTTGAGCGTGAATGAACAAACTTTTAAACTTATAAAACACTAGCATAGATCGTCGTAATTGGTTCTTAAAGGTGTTAAAAACCTCGGCATAAAAAGCTCAAATCGAAACTGTGAATCATTAATAATGTTCCATTTGATTTCACAAAAATAACTTGGAATTAGTATCGACAAATGTTAGCCAATCGATAGTTTTAGGTTAAAGAAGCAGTGATAAGGCGTTTAGTAACGCCTTTATATTCTATAAAAGAAGATCCTCTATTTAAACCAAAGCTAATTTCCAAATTCAGATATCAAGTGGCTCACCTCCTGATAAAAGCTAGCGGCAGATAAAGCTTATCGTGCGCTTGCTGTTGCAACACCATTTCTAAAATTTATTTAATTGCGCATATTGCACTATCAATAAACCCTCAAAATTTTTACTTTTGCGCCCATGGCAAACAATGACGATTTATTTAAGAATATTATTTCTCATTCGAAGGAATACGGATTTATTTTTCAAAGCAGTGAAATTTATGATGGGCTGAGTGCTGTTTATGATTATGGACAAAATGGTGCAGAGCTTAAAAAAAACATACGCGACTACTGGTGGCGGGCCATGGTGCAGCTTAATGAAAACATTGTAGGCATTGATGCTGCTATTTTTATGCACCCTACTACTTGGAAAGCATCTGGACATGTGGATGCATTTAATGACCCTTTGATTGATAATAAAGATTCGAAAAAAAGATATCGAGCGGATGTATTGATTGAAGAGCATGTCGCAAAAATTGAAGCAAAGATTCAAAAAGAGGTGGATAAGGCGAAAGAGCGATTTGGAGAATCTTTTAATGAAGAAACCTTTCGCAGCACAAATGCAAGAGTGTTAGAAAATCAAGCGAAAGCGGATAACATTTTGGCTCGTTTTAAAACTGCACTCAATGATAACAATCTTGATGAAGTGCGCCAAATAATTGTGGATTGCGAAATTGTGTGCCCTATTTCCGGTACAAAAAACTGGACAGAGGTGCGACAATTTAACTTGATGTTCAGCACTTCAATGGGTTCTGTAAGTGAGGAGGCCAGCACAATTTATCTTCGCCCGGAAACAGCTCAAGGCATATTTGTAAACTTTTTAAATGTGCAAAAAACCGGTAGAATGAAAATTCCATTTGGAATTGCCCAAACCGGAAAGGCATTTAGAAATGAGATAGTGGCGCGTCAGTTTATTTTCAGGATGCGCGAGTTTGAACAAATGGAAATGCAGTTTTTTGTGAAACCAGGAACCGAAATGGATTGGTATCATCACTGGAAAGAAACTCGAATGAAGTGGCATAAGTCACTCGGGTTCGCCGGCAACAAGCACCGTTTTCACGACCATATAAAACTGGCCCATTATGCCAATGCTGCTTGTGACATAGAGTTTGAATTTCCTTTTGGATTTAAAGAACTTGAAGGCATTCACTCTCGCACCGATTTTGATTTAAAAGCTCATGAGCAACATTCCGGAAAAAAACTTCAATATTTTGATCCGGAAATCAACCAAAGCTATGTGCCTTATGTAGTTGAAACCTCAATTGGATTAGACCGTATGTTCCTTGCCACGCTTTCACAGGCCTATGTGGAAGAGTCGCTGGAAGATGGCACATCTCGTGTGGTACTAAAAATTCCACCTTTTTTAGCGCCGATAAAAGTTGCGGTGATGCCGCTTACTAAAAAGGATGGGCTTCCCGAAAAGGCAGAAGAAATTATGGCCGCATTGAAATTTGACCATGCCATTACGTATGATGAGAAAGACAGCATTGGCAAGCGTTACCGCAGACAGGATGCCATCGGAACACCATTTTGCATCACTATTGATCATGAAAGCTTGCAAAACAATACTGTTACAATTCGTCATCGTGACACTATGCTGCAGGAACGTGTAGAGATTTCGAAACTGGCTGAAATTATTGATGAAAAGGTTAGCATGAAAGGCGCTTTGAAGAAGCTTTCAGCATAATTAATCCTCTGAATTTAATGCTTGAATAACAATTCCGATTCACAATTTGAAGTCTTTTAAGCATATTGTTTTGAAGCTATCGAACCTAACTCATTTTGCCTTTTCTTCCACAATGGCTTGAAAACTTTGATTTAAATACCTGCTTTCAGCCCAAGAAATAAAATCAAAATATTCAAATGCGGCTTTTTCGAATGGATCGTTTTGCAGTTTTTTCATGTCATCGCGCAGGCGCTTGTAATGCTTATATTGCTCCTCTCTGTTTTTGGTTTTCATGATTTTGCCGATAAATTCTAAAAACAAATTTTCAAATTTATATACGCGTTCTCTGGAGTTGAGATAACGCTGGGTTGACTTAAAAGCATAGGGTATTAAATCATCGTGTTTTAATTCAATGTGAATAATGAGATTTAAAAGTTGGGTAAAGCAGTAAATATCCTTGCTTTCATCTATTTCCGAATCATTCAAAAGTTTATTTGCCCAGCGTAACGCCAATGAATATTTCTCGGCCCCAAAACAAATAACTGCAATGTTGAAGTAAAAATAAGAGCGCCTCACTTTATTTATTTTTCCATCGTAACGATCTATGCCTTCTTCAATTTTGGGAATTAATTTTAGTGCTTTATCAAAATCACCGGTTTGGGCATAAAGCGTAAGTTCTAAACTGTAAGCACTCGAGAATAATTTTACCTCCAAATCTTCATTCTTATTGGTTTCAAGTGTGTGGGGTATGGCGCGCAACTTATCTAAATATTTGATTACTTCCGAATATTTTTTCAATTGACTCGCCACATAAATTAAATTGGTGAGAACCGAAAAATAGATATTTGGTTCTTCCTTAAAAATAAATGTGGTTGACTCAATAAGCGCCACATTTTTGTGCAAATATTTATAGCTGTTTTTGTAATCACCAATCCCAAAATAATAGGCTGAATAAATGTGGTTACTTAAATACTTTGTTGCAGTAGTTAATTCGGATTCAGGGATTTTTAAAAGTGTGGTATCAATTATTTTTTTAAACTTTTCAATCTCGTTTTGATTACGCGCTTTTCCTTGTTTGTTCAGCAATTGGAAGAAGCGGCTCTTAACACTCCAAAATTCTTTGTGCGTTTTAATCTTATTGATTACAATTTTATCTTGCTCCAGAATATCTTTTATATCCTGTTCCGATTTACCTGAATAATTATCCTTTTCAATAAGTTCCTTTTCCCACCGGTAAATATCGAGCAAGGCAATATGCTTTTCATATTTTGATGCTAATTTTTTTGCACTACTCAAAATGCGAATACACTGCTCATAAAGGGTTTTTTTAAACAAAATCTCTGCATGATGCAACATGTTCTTTAGCTGAGAATCCACAGAACTGTCGCTGTTGTATGCGTCGAGACTGCGCAGAATGCTGTCGTACAATCGGCTCTTTGCAATGCTGAACTGTTTAATGAAGATCTCCTTTTTAAACAGCTGCAACAATGCCCCTTCATTGTATTCTTTTTGCTTATCGATAGCATCAAAAAGTTTCACATAATTGTTTTGCTCCCCAATGATGTGTCGTGATGAATGCAGCTTAAAATAACGTTTCTCGGGTTTTGATAGAGAACGAATGAGCTGATGCAGGTTTTCGGAAACTTTAACAGACATGTAATTTATTTTATTTGTTGATATAAACAGTCGCCACTATTATCAATACTTATGGCGTTGCAAATGTAGAAGGAAGATTTTGATATGGAGCTTAGACCTGTATGTTTTTCACAAAGAATGAAAACGCACTAGACGTGTATAAAAATGTTGTTTTTTGAATCACAGTCAAAGGCACTAAAATCAAGCATTTTAACTAAAGGTGGTGATGCTTTGTGCTTTTTAGACCTGTATAGAATCTCGAAATATTGTTGATTTATATGCCTTTTTCAAAACTAACTTTACTTCTGAAGGAAAAAATAAATCGTGTTGAAACCCTTGTAAAATAAGAAATGTAAACCAAATCACAAATTTTAATCAACTCGTATTTAAAATTAATCTAGTAAAAATGAAATCAACTTTAACGGTTTTTAAACGGTCAACCAAAACAAAAGGAGTATTTAATCCAATTGTCCTACATGTTGCCTTCGTCTGCTCTTGCTTTTGGGCTGTTGGGAAAGAAAACACAGGAGTAAAGCCCAGGCAACAGAGCCAATCCCAAATTGCATCACTAAAACTTGCTACGGTATGCTCTCAAAGTGGTTCACGCATCGATTTAGATGTGAACAACGTACGCACAAAAATATTGGGAGGGGGTGATATGTGGTGGGATTTAAAGGATGTGAAATACGAAATTCCAAAGGACTCGAAAAAGCACTCGCTGTTTGCTGGATCACTGTGGATAGGAGGAATGGCACAAAGCAATTTGAAAGTTGCAGCTATGACTTATCGACAAACAGGAAATGATTTTTGGGCGGGACCGTTGGATGTAAGTAATGCATCAGTGGATGCTAGTGTGTGTGCGCAATACGACAGGCATTATGTTATTACCCGAAAAGAAGTAGAAGCTTTTGTTTCTGATTGGGCTCCTGATAAACCAGTTCCGGATGCCATACAAAACTGGCCGGCATTTGATATTTATAATAATGCAAATATCACACAACCACTTGCTCCTTTTTATGATGCGGATCAAAGTGGTGATTATAATCCCGGTGAAGGGGGCGATTATCCTGGATATAGTTTAAAGGGAGAAATGGGAAATTGTAAAAGTGAAGCCCAATTATTTGGGGACCGCACTATGTGGTGGGTTTTTAATGACAAGGGGAATATACATACAGAGTCGGATGGCTCACAAATTGGGCTTGAAATTCATGCACAAGCTTTTGCCTTTCAAACGAATGATGAAATAAATAACATGACTTTTTATCAATACCAGATCTTTAACCGTTCAACTGATAAATTAGATTCTTGTTATTTAGGAATGTGGGTTGATCCTGACCTTGGAAATCCGAATGATGATTTTATTGGATGCGATGTTAGCAGAGGCTTAGGTTATTGCTACAATGGAGATGCTGATGACGATGGAAACGGTGAAAATCATTACGGACTAAATCCTCCGGCAATTGGAATTGATTATTTTCAGGGACCACTTGCAGATGCCGATGGAATTGCAAATCCGTCAACCGATACATATAATGGAACTGGATATGGGGATGTCATCATAGATAATGAACGGCTCGGGATGGAAAAGTTCATGTTTTACAGAAATGACAATGGCTCATTGGAAGGTAACCCATCCAATACTGTTCATTATTACAATTACCTTCAAGGTAAATGGAAAGATAATAATCCAATAACCTATGGCGGAACAGGTCATTTAAGTAGCACTACGCTCTGCAATTTTATGTTTCCGGGAAATACCGACCCACAAAATCCTACTCCATGGTATCAAACCGGAACTTCTTATGATGGACGGTTTATACATTCTTCAGGTCCATTTACCCTAAAGGCAGGTGCGGTAAATATTGTAACTGTAGGAGCAGTTTGGGCTAGGGCAACTTCGGGGGGGCCTTTCGAATCCGTAAATTTATTAAAGGCTGCAGATGATAAAGCCCAACGCTTATTTGATAATTGTTTTCAAGTGCTCAATGGGCCGGATGCACCAGACTTAACGATTCGAGAACTAGATAGAGAGCTCATCCTCTATTTAAGCAATAAACCAAATTCAAACAATTACATGGATAAATACAATGAAGTTGACCCAAACATAGTAAGCCCATCTGGCCAAAGTCCACGCTATGATTCTATATATCATTTTCAAGGCTATCAGATTTTTCAGATGAAAAATGCTACTGCAAGTATTTCCGATATTCACAATCCTGATTTGGCAAGACAAATTGCCCAATGTGACATAAAAGACGGAGTAGCCCAATTGGTGAATTTTAAATTTGATCAAGCTATTAATGCTAATGTTCCAATACAAGAGGTTTACGGGGAAGATAAGGGTTTAATAAAATCATTTAGGGTTTTATCGGATGAATTTGCAACCGGTGATAAGCGATTAATAAATAACAAAAGCTATTATTTTTTAGCTGTTGCTTATGCCTACAACAATTATAAGACTTATGACCAACAGAATCCACTTTCTTTTGATGGTCAAAAACTCCCCTACAAACCCGGAAGAAATAATATTGGAATAAATGGTGTCCCATATGTTGGTATTCCTCATATTATTGTTGTTGCAAATGGTGGTTCAGTGCAACATGCAGTATATGGCCAGGAAATTAGTTTAACGCGTGCCGAAGGTCAAGGAAATGGCGGTCACCTGCTTGAGCTTACTGATGCCTCAGTGAATTCGATATTAGCCGACAGCACTTTTAAACAAATAACTTATGAAGCCGGTTTTGGCCCGGCTACTGTTAAAATAATAGACCCCTTAAATGTTCCGGCATCGAGTTTTACACTTCGAATTATTCCTTCCAATAGCTATCCCGAATCCATAAATACGTCACAATGGACTTTAACCAATAATCAAACCGGCGAAAAAATTAATTCCGAATCAAGCATTGCAATAAGTGCCGAACGTATTACCGACTGGGGTTTATCGGTAACCTTGGAACAGTGTGCGAATGTTGGCACAAGCAAAAGTGTAAACAATGGCTATATAGAAAGTTCGATTGAGTTTTCAGACAATACAAAACGTTGGCTTGGTGGAATTCCGGATTTTGATGGGCCTTTCCCAATTAATTGGATTCGTTCTGGTTCGGCCAAAACATTGCCGCCACCTGGCGATCCCTTAACAGATGATTATTTTGGCCTTGATAATGCTCAAATTTTTGAGGGTTTAATTTCTCAAAACATTGGTTATGGATTGGGAGGAACCTGGGCTCCTTACAGGCTCTGTTCTCAAGAGGTTGGCGGAGGTTCGGGACCAGCTTGGAAAAACTTTAATGTATCCGCAACCTACCCTTCCGAACTCCAATACAATGCATTAAATCAATTGGGAAATTTGGCAAGTGTTGATATTGTATTAACTGCCGACAAGAGTAAATGGACCCGTTGTCCGGTATTTGAACTATGCGATAACACTATTGGAGCCGCAGGAAATGCCCGCAAATTTGATTTGCGCAAAAAAGCATCTGTTAACAAAGAGGGCCAAGCTGATAATTCAGGCACATTTGGCATGAGTTGGTTTCCCGGATATGCCTTAAACATTGAAACAGGCGAAAGGCTTAATATGGCATTTGGCGAAGACTCCCATTTTGAGGGCGTGCAAAACGATACCGATTTGGTTTGGAACCCAACCGCTAATGTTGGTTTTAACGGGATTTTTAGTACAACTCCTGATCCTATTTTTGGTGGAAAACATTATGTATATGTGTTCGGTCATAACAATAGCAAGCAAGTAAATCAGGTACTTGGTGATACTACTAATGTACCGGCGTATGACAAAGGAAACTTTGTTTACAATAAATTAAGATATAGAGGAAACAATATGGATGTGCCAAAAGATGTTTTGAAAAAGGATGTATTTAAGGATATTATGTGGTGCGGCATACCAATGCTAGCAAGTAACCATAGCTTGTTGGAATGTGATGTTAAAATCAGGTTGCGTGTTACTAAACCGTATCAAAACAATTTTGCTGCAAATGGATTTGATACCCTTAGCGGGATGGTTAATTTAGATGGTCCAAGAGCAAATCCGGCATCAAATAATAATTACCCGATGTATAATTTTACAACCCATTTGTACGCAAGTGAAATAAACAATACACGTGTAGCACAAAATGCACTTCAACTAATAAATGTTGTGCCAAATCCGTATTATGGTTTCTCGGGTTACGAGGCAAATCAGGCCGATAATCAAATAAAAATAACCAATTTACCACAAAAATGTACCATCAAAATTTACACCCTCAACGGCACCTTGGTAAGAGAATTTAATAAAGATGAATTGCGCACTTCTTTAAATTGGGATTTAAAAAACCAAGTAGGAATACCTATTGCCAGCGGAGGTTACCTCATTCATGTGGACGCTCCAAATGTGGGAGAAAAAATAGTAAAATGGTTTGGCGCATTACGTCCGACCGATTTAGACTCGTATTAAATAGTTCGTTAGGTTTAGTTTGTTTGGTAAAACCTCCGACAGCGTAATCTGTTGGGGGTTTTATTTTAATATGCGAATCGTGCTGCTGTTTCCTTGATCGATTTCTCAATTGGAATAAATGAATATCCAAGTGTTTTACTGATTTTTTGATTGGAAAAAAAATTCTGCTGATGCGCTGCTCTTGTTGTTTCCTTTGTAATTAAAGGATTGGAGCCGGTGAAAAAGCTTCTTATTTTTTCGAGGCGCCACACGAGGTTACTTAAACCTAGAGAAGCGCGAATATGCGGCGGGGGGTTTTGAAAACAGGTATTGGCAATCTCAAAAAATTTGCGGTACGAAAAATTATCTGCGTTTAGCAAGTAACGTTCATTCGAAAGGGAACTTTCCATCAATTCAATCATGCAGTTAGCAACATCCCTAACATCTACAAACCCTGTTATTCCTCCGGTATAATATTTCATTCCTTGTTTTGCGGAGCGAAATAAATTTGAGCTCCCTTTTTCCCAATCACCCGGTCCTAATATTACTGTAGGATTAACTACAACAGCTGAGAGTCCTTCTTGCACACCGCGCCAAACTTCGCGCTCTGAGCTGTATTTACTAATCGAATAAACTGAATTTTCAGGAGAGGATTTCCAAAATGTAGTTTCGGTTACTTCTTCATTCAGTTGCGCTTTTCCTAGAGCCGCCACAGAACTTACATGACATAGTTTTTCAATTTTCATTTCCAGGCAGGCATTCACCACATTGGCTGTTCCTTCCACATTTACGCGTGTCATTAAATCAGCGTCTTTTGGAGCAAATGAAACCATTGCAGCACAATGATACACCTGTTTAACATCCGTCATGGCATCCGTCAAGGTGAATATATCCAACACATCCCCCTTCACAAATTCCAGCTTTTCAAATAAGGTTTGGCCGGTTGTAGAATAGGACAAAAACGTTTTTAACACAGCCGTTTTTCCTGCCTCACTACGATACAGCACTCGCACTGCATTCCCTTTTTGCGCAAGGTAAAACAATACATGCGAACCCAATAATCCTGTGCCTCCTGTAACGAGTATCATATTTTTCGTAGTAGTGTAATTTTTTATTGGCAAATGTAGATTTAAAATGCGTTTTTTATTTTATTAGTTTTGCGAAACTTATGGAGATGACTACAAATTTTATTGCGGAATTAAAATGGAGGGGCATGCTGCAAGACTGTATGCCGGGCACCGAAGAACAGCTTACAAAAGAAATGACTTGCGGATACATTGGATTTGACCCAACTGCCGATTCATTGGGAGTGGGGAATATGGTACAAATTATGACCCTGCTGCATTTTCAAAAAGCGGGACATAAACCATTTGCTTTAATAGGTGGAGCAACCGGCATGGTGGGCGACCCTTCCGGGAAATCGCAAGAACGTAATTTGCTATCGGAAGAAATTCTTCAACACAATATTCGTTGCCAACAAAAACAGTTAGAAAAATTTTTGGATTTTAATTGTGGTGCAAACGCTGCCGTTTTAGTGAATAATTACGATTGGTTTAAGCAGTTTAGTTTTCTTGATTTTATTCGTGATGTGGGGAAGCACATCACTGTGAATTATATGATGGCAAAGGATTCGGTTAAAAATCGTTTGGAAAACGGTATGTCCTTTACTGAGTTTAGCTATCAATTGGTGCAAGGGTATGATTTTTATTACTTAAAACAACACCATAATTGCAAGCTTCAAATGGGTGGTAGTGACCAATGGGGTAATATCGTGACAGGGACTGAACTTATTCGCCGTAAGGGTGCCGGAGAAGCTTTTGCTTTAACCACACCGCTTATTAAAAAAGCCGATGGAACCAAATTCGGGAAAACCGAAAGCGGGAATGTGTGGTTGGATGCGGCTAAAACATCTCCCTACCAATTCTATCAGTTTTGGTTGAATGCCTCCGATGGCGATGCTTCAACTTATATTCGAATTTTCACACTCCTAACACAATCCGAAATCGAAGCACTTGAAGCTGAACATGCTAAAGCGCCACATGTAAGGGTACTGCAAAAAGCATTGGCGAAAGATATTACGATTCGTGTTCACAGCACCGAAGATTACGAAATGGCTGTTGAAGCTTCTGAAATCCTTTTTGGAAAAGGAACTACTGAATCGTTAAAAAAACTCAGCGAACAAGATTTACTTGCGATTATGGAAGGGGTTCCTCAAATGGAAATTTCAAAAGATGATTTAAATTCTGGTATGGTAGCAGTTGATTTTCTGGCCGAAAAAACGTCTATCTTTCCCTCAAAAGGTGAGGCAAAAAAAATGATACAGGGTGGCGGAGTAAGCATTAATAAAGAAAAAGTTTCAGATATTTCCTTGACTGTTAACGCAAATCACTTGTTAAATGAGCGTTATCTATTAGTGCAAAAAGGGAAGAAAAATTATTTCTTGGTAAAGGTTATTTAAGTGCTCTTTCCTCAAAAACTAGTTCATATTTAATGCCATCCGGATCTTTAAAAAACACCGCATAATACTGTTCGCCGTGTTCCGGAAAATAAGCTGGACCGGCAACAATATTTACTTCCAATGCTTTTAATTTCAGCGCCATTTCATCAAGCTCAGCGCGGGATTCTGCCTTAAAAGCAAGATGGTGCAGGGCCCCGGGTTTTCTTCTATGAACGGTATCGCTTTTAAATTGTTCTCGCGGTGAATTAATTCCAAAAATTAAAAGGGGATGCTGGTATTCAATCACCTCAAACTCATGTTTAGCAACCTTTCCTTTAGCCTTTTTAGCTAAGTCAAATCCTAATATTGATAGAAAAGAATCATAGAAAACTTCAGCCTTTTGTATATCATTAACGGTGATTTGAATATGGTCGATTACTGGTTTCATAATTTGCAAATTTACTTTAAAACACAGTTAAAAAGCGCTGCAAAGTGTGCTTTAAATTTTTCTTTCAACTCGTCCATATTTATTTTTTTGCCTAGCTCCTTTTCCATAGAGGTAACTGCTTTATCATCAATACCACAAGGAATAATATTATTGAAATAATTAAGTTGGGTATTTACATTAAGCGCAAATCCATGCATGGTAACCCAACGACTGCAACGCACGCCCATAGCACAAATTTTTCGAGCTTTAGCCGGATTTGATGCATCTAACCATACACCGGTGTATCCATCATAGCGTTCTCCTTTCAAATCGTATTCAGCTAAAGTTAATATGATAGCTTCCTCCAAATAGCGCAGGTATTTATGAATGTCGGTAAAAAAATTATCCAAATCTAAAATGGGATAACCCACCAATTGGCCAGGACCATGAAAGGTAATATCTCCCCCACGGTTAATTGGAAAATAGCCAATATGCTGAACCTCCAACTCTTGTTTGCTGAGCAATAAATTTTTTTCTGAACCGCTTTTTCCAAGTGTATACACCGGAGAGTGCTCACAAAAAAGCAAATAACTTGTGGTGAGAGTTTGGGTTGATTTTTCAGCATCCCGGTTACGCATTTTTTGTGCAACCGTTTCAGCAAAAAGTTTTTCCTGATACTCCCAAGCTTCCTGATACTCCGTTAATCCCAGGTCCCGAAAAACAACTTGCTGCATGGCTGTACTGTACTAAGTAATCGAATAGAAAATAACCAACTGTAGCACTCTAATGGCGATCGACATGCCTTTGTAATACAGTTTACATCAAAACAAACAGTTTGCCTTATTAAACTTTCGACAATGCGTCTTTTAATTGATTGATTACATTTACTTCGGTGGCATCAATATTATTGATGTCGGCAATGTAACAGCTAATCCAATCGCCAATGTGAACATGATACATGGCACGCTCAATTTTTGAATCTCCTTTCGAATGAATTTCTAAGTAGTGCGGAGTATATTTGGCAAATACGGTTTTGTTCACCTCTAAGCGTTTTACGGTGCGATAATAATCTGTGCTATGGCGGAAAGCAACCACAATAAGGTTCTCGTTCTTATGCGTCCACCCTACCAATTCATTGTGATTCATCTCAGGAATTACATTGTGCCAACACAACATTTTTCCATTTTCATTTACTTGTTGCCTAAACCGAACAGCAATTGCTTCCGTCCCGCCAAGGGTATAAATAACCGGAATTTTACCAATGAATTTTTTTGCAATTTCCATTGCTTCCGTTTGGATGTTTTTTTCTTCAGCATCCAATAAATCTGCAGCTTTCTTTAATTCTGCTTTATAAGTATCTCCTATAATTCCATGAAAATTCAAAATTTTAAACAATTGAATACCACTATATCCTAAACTCGCGCGGGGTGGGCGACCTGCTGGAATACTAATACAGTCAATGTTGTTTGCCTTTGCCATTTCGCCAATTTTACCACCGGCTGTAACACATACAATTTTTGCTTTTTGCTTCAAAGCAAATTCCATAGCACTCACTGTTTCCTCGGTGTTTCCGCTATAGGAGCAAATAATGGCTAATGTATTTTGATTCACATAGGCCGGGATAAAATAATCCTTATTTACATTGATTGGCACAGTTGCTTCCTCCGAAACAATTTCGGCAACAATACTTCCGCCAATGCCCGAACCTCCCAGGCCGGATATAAATATATTATGGATGGGGTTTGCTGATTTTGATAAAACAGCATTCTCGCTAATCTCAATAGATTCTCTTATTTGTTGTGAAAATTCTTCCACCAATTTTTTCATGCTCATGTGTATCGTTTTTTTAAAGAGATGCGAAGGTAGTAAAAAATGAAATTAGAAGGATTGTCCATCGTGTGATACTAAAAAAAGCAGCCACACATTTCTGCGTGGCTGCCTTAGATACTGTCCTTTGTTTATTTATCGCTTACGTGATAAAACCAACAGCAACACTTATCTGCTGTTAGGCGCTAACACCTTTAAAGGTTTTAACACAAACTGTAATCGACAAATTTTTACTCGGGTAACTCATTACAAACCTCCTTTCTGTTAGTGAGACATAAGTTGTGTGGGTAGTTTCAAGAAAATTATGAAGTCCACAGCAACTGATTAGCATCCGCTATTCAAAAGCCAAACATACTAAAGCAAAAATTGTTTTGCAAAATCATCACTATAATTATGCTTCAGGATTAGGAAATGTGATTTGAAGCGTGCTGCCACCCTTGTTGGAATAACTGATTTGTGCACCTATTTGTTTGGCCAAATCCTGCACGATTGCAATGCCTAAGGAGTTTTCATTCGGTATAAAAGAAGCCATCCCAACACCATTATCCGAAATAGTTAATTGAACATAATCGGCCTTTTGTTGTATTGAAACACTAATTTGAGCATCCTTAGTATTTTTAAATGCATGCTTGTAACTGTTTGTTACAAGCTCATTCACAATCAATCCACAGGGTATTGCTTTGGCCATATCCAAGTATACATCATCAAATTTTTTAATCAATTTAACCGCGTCTTCCCTGTTCTCTTGAGACATGCTAATTAAATCAATTATTTTATTGAGGTATTCCTTAAAATTTATGTGTGAAAAGTTTTGCGACTCATAAAGCAACTGATGAATTTCGGCAATGGTATGTACCATGTTTTTACTTTCTGTAAAAAGTTGTGCATGAAATTCATCTTTAGCTTTTGCTGCTTGCAAATTAATAAGACTCGAAATGATTGTTAAATTATTTTTTACACGGTGATGAATTTCCGAGAGCAGGGTTTCCTTTTCACGCAAAGAGATTTCCAATTCTTGTTTAATGTGCTGTTTGGTATGTGTTTCAATTGCAAGCGAAATGAGTTGTGCCACAAACAAACCAAATTTTTGTTCTACCAAATCCCACTCATGAATTGTTTTACCTGTGTGTTCAAAACACAACACACCAATCATTTTCCCTTCAATACGTATGGGAATATCCATCATGGATACAATATGGTTTGTAGTGAGGTTATTCTCAACAAGCTCTTTGGAGCGCTTATCCTGAAAGGTATCATTTAAAACTATAATCTCTTCGCTTTCAAGAAGTTTAAAATAGGCCGGAAGGTCCTGTCGCATCAGTGTTTCCTTGGGGAGAAGCGACTGGGTAGTGCTGTTGAAATTCCCAATGCTCTCAATGCAGGTAAAGTTTTCGTCAATCAGCCATGCATTTACGCGCTCCACTTTTACTGATTTTGCAGAGTGTTCCAGAATTTCATAAATCGCTTCACTTAACTTACCGTCTCGAATAAAACGTGATTTGGTAAGCTGTTCAAGGGTGCTTATTTTTTGAGTTAGGCTTTCCCGAAAGGCCATTCTCTTATTTAGATCTGTAACAATAAGAAGAATCCCACCCGGATTTTTTTTTGCATCAAAAACATACATTAATTGCACTTGTCCCCAAAAGAAACTACCGTCTTTACGGGCTAGTTGCATTTCCTCAATTTGATCTTCTCTTTTATTGATAGCCTCTGAAAAAAGTTGGGGCTGTTTGGAAAACAATAAAAATGCTTCCTCTTGCGATTTTCCGATTAACTCGTTTGGGGCGAAACCAAAAAGTTTTTGAGTAATTACGTTTGTATAGCTTACCCTGCTATCAGACTGAATGAAAGTGATAGATTTTTGAGAATTTTGCAGAATCTGTTCTGCTACCTCCGGTGAATAAATGCTGAGAGCAGCTTTCATTCGTTTTTATGTATTGGTCAATTCAAAGGTACGAAAATGCAGATGCTAAAACAACTAATTTATTCAAATGCGATGCCTTCCGGAAATTCAGAAATTTACTTCGACGTTTTAAGAAGCACCTCTGTTCCGTTTTCGGTGGCGCGTATGAGTCCGCCCTTATCTATACGGAGTTTCTGATATTTTGGCTCAATCAATACCTTTCCATTAATATCCACTATACCCACTAAGTTATTTTTAGTTATGGTGGCTCTTCCATATTTAAAATTGCTGATTCGTTCATAAATCGGCTTAAGGATGAGCTTGCCATCTTTGGTTATCAGACCAACTAATCCATCTTTGTGTGCAAATCCAATTCCATCACTTCCAAAACCGCTAAGCTTATCCCACTCAGGTTTAATTACTTCTTTACCATTGCTATTTATAGCTCCTACTTTTCCGTTCAAGCGAACAAATGCAATTCCATTATAAAACTTTCCAATGTTATCGTATTTCCCAGAAACCTCCGTTTGCTGTGCACCAATATGCAAGCTGAACAAGGATAATAGTAAAAAAATAATGCGTTTCATTTTCCTTTTATTATGCTTTACAAAATTATAAAATCAATTAATATACTTTGCTTTATTCCATTTTTGAAATACGTCCGCTTCCATTCACATCGCTTTTAACTTTGTGTGGATTTCCGGAGTAGAGCACTTCGCCACTCCCATCAATACTGGCATCCAGTTCGCTACTCACGTTTACTTTTGCTGTACCGGAACCATTAATATCCAACTTACACTTATCCATAACACACTCCATTGCAAAGATATTTCCGGAGCCGGAAAGATCAAATTTTCCTTCTGCTATTTTACCTTTCAAATAGATATCTCCAGATCCGGATAAATCGCCTGTAAACTTTGAATTGTTCAACACTAAACTTATTTTCCCGCTTCCGGAAAGGTCTACACTTAATTTCTCGGAATTAAATTCGGTGGTACTCACAATACTTCCGGAACCGCTTAGCTCTATATTATCAATTGTTTTGGTGGTAATCCAAATTTGAACCGGCTCCGCAACAGAAATTGATTCAGCTGTTTTAATTTCAATTTTTCCTCCGCTAACTTCGGTCTTCAATACATCCAAAATATTTTGCTGGGCACTTATTACCACGCTTTGTGTATCGCCTTTTATTAAATATACATTGGCATTCATTTCGAGGTCAATTGCCGTTATTTCACTTACAGCTCGAGCTTCATTCACCATTGGCCCTGTCCCCTCAATTGAGCTGCACGAGTAAAGTGTAATCATAACTCCGAGGAGCAAATTGCTGCAAAAAAATAAGCGCGTGTTTTTCATGTGTAAAGCCTTAAAATTAATTTAACCGGATTCCATTACAAAGCTACTTAAAAAAGCAGTATACAACGGGTATACTTAATTGAAAGGCATGGCAAAAACTTATTCAGCTGCCGTTTCCTTTTTTTCTGCTTCAGGCGCCGGAGCGTCGTTTGCTTCTGCAGATTTATTGTTTTGGGTGGCAAGTGTAAAATTCGAATCGGTAAAAAACCGCTTTTGATTCAGCAAAATTATCCCCACACCAACTGAAATAGAAAAATCTGCCAGGTTAAAAACAGGTCTAAAGAAAATAAATTCCTCACTACCCCAAAGCGGAAACCAGGAAGGAAAGTGACCTTGAAGAATTGGGAAGTACAACATATCTACTACTTTTCCATGCAACAATCCGGAATAGCCGCCATTCTCAGGAAATAATTTAGCCACATCTCCATAGCTTTCTGTAAACATTCGACCATAAAATACACTGTCGATAATATTTCCAAATGCTCCTGCAAAAATCAAGGCAAAGCTCAGCACTAATCCACTTTTCGCCTTTTTCGTAGTAAGCCAGTAAATATAATATGCCAGAGCAAAAACAGCTATAATTCGAAACAGGCTTAAGAACAATTTACCATAATTACCAGCAAACTCCATCCCGAAAGCCATACCATTATTCTCCGTAAAATGAATGATGGCCCAGTTGCCGGCAAGGTGAATTTCCTCACCTAGGAGCAGATGTGTTTTTACCCAAATTTTAAGGCATTGATCTAAAAACAAAACAAGAAAAATAAGCAGAAGGGGCTTTTTCACAAAAAATAGAAATTTATTGAAAGGGGTAAAATAAAAATTGTCGGGACATTTTTAGCCCGACAATTTAAGGAATAGTTAAAAATTAGTTTTGTTGCAATTTTGCTTCAATACTTAAGGTTGCATGTGGAACACTTCTTAATCGCTCTTTAGAAATTAACTTACCCGTTTCACGACAAATTCCATAGGTTTTGTTCTCAATACGAATAAGCGCATTCTCTAAATTCTGAATGTATTTTTGTTGACGAGCAGCTAGTTGTGCTGTTTCTTCTTTTGATAACACATCCGAACCATCTTCTAATAATTTAAAAGTTGGTGAAGTATCGTCTGTTCCATTGTTGTCGCGGTGTGATAAGGTATCCTTCATCAATTCAAAATCCTTATTGGCTTGCGACAATTTATCTAAAAGCAAGTTTTTAAACTCAACCAATTCCTTGTCTGTGTAACGCTCTGTTGTAATAAACACAGGCTTTTTCACAGGCGGTGGAGTATAATAATCCATGTCGTCATTCTCTTCCTTTTTATTTTCCACTAAGGGTTTGGGTTTTTTAGTTGGTTTTATAGCTGATTGTTTTGGGATTATTTTAGAAGGAATTATAGCAATCGGCTTTTTGGCTTCTTCCTTTTTTGCAACCGCTTTAGCAATCGGTTTTGATATTGCTTTAGCAGGAACTTTTTTTATTGTTGCCTTCGCAATAGGCTTTTTTACGAGTTGCTTCTTTACCTGGGCTTTTACAATTTTCTTTGGAGCAACTTTTTTAGAAACCACCTTTTTAATTGCCTTTTTTACAAGTACCTTTTTAGCCGGAGCCGCCTTTTTTATAGGCTTTTTAGCTGCAATTTTTTTCGCTACTACTTTTTTGGCTGCAACTTTTTTAATCGGTTTAGTCACCTTCTTGGCGACAACCTTTTTAGGAGCTGCCTTTTTTACCGGTTTTGCAGCTTTCTTCGGAGCAGACTTTGAGGCTGCTGCTTTTTTTGCAACTACCTTTTTTGCAGGCTTAGCGGCTTTTTTAGCCGGTTTTGCTTTTTGAACTTTCTTTGCCATAATCACAATTTAATTTGTTTTACGTATGGAAATTGCTGTTTGTATATCCTCATCAATATCCACAAGGTTTGCATCGCTTTCATTTAAGTCCTTCTCCACCGTAAAATCCGATGCCAAAATTTCCGCGCAAATATAATCTAAATTATTGGTAATCGCGGTATTTATTTTGCTGTTTTCTTGTATCTTAACTCCAATTCTATCGGTCACATCCAAGCCTTTCTCCTTGCGCATATTTTGGATGCGATTAATGATTTCTCGAGCAATTCCTTCCTCTTTTAACAGGGCTGTGATGGTGATGTCGAGCGCAACAGTAACGGCTCCTTCATTGGCCACTTTCCAACCCGGTAAATCCACTGGTATAATTTCAACATCTTCAGCATCAAGTACTATTTTTTCGACGCCCAGCTCAAACGCATAATTCCCAATTAGTTCAATGCTGCGAATAATACTTTGACCGTTTTCGTTTGCATGCGCTTGTATGGACTTCATATGCTTCCCATATTTTTTACCAAGCGTTTTAAAATTCAGCTTCATGTTTTTCACCAGCTGAGAATCTGACTCCGTCACAAAATTCAACTGCTTCACATTTACCTCGCTTAATATTAACTCTTTAACCGCTTCTATTTTGCTTTGGTAACCTTCTTCCAAAATTGGAATTTGAATACGGTTTAAAGGTTGCCGCACTCGAATATTTTCTTTCTTGCGAATCGATAAAACCATACTCGATATCTTTTGGGCGAGTTCCATGCGCTCTTCCAAATTTTTATCCATGAGCTCATTTTTGTATGTGGGAAAATTCGACAAATGAACGGATTCCACTGCATGTCGGTTCGTGACTAAATTTAAATCGCGAAACAATTTGTCTGCGAAGAAAGGCGCAATTGGGCTCATCAATTGAGCAATACACTCGAGACAGGTATAGAGGGTTTGGTATGCCGATATTTTATCTTCAGTGTACTCTCCCTTCCAAAATCTTCTTCTGCACAAGCGCACGTACCAATTACTTAAATGTTCATCCACAAAATATTGGATAGCGCGTCCTGCTTTTGTAGGTTCATAATCGGTGTAACTTTCATCAACAAGTTTTATTAGGGTATTTAGCTCCGACAATATCCACCGGTCTATTTCTGGACGATTTGACAATTCCAAATCCTTTTCAGCATAGCTAAATCCATCAATGTTTGCATAAAGCACAAAAAACGAATACGTGTTGAATAAGGTGCCAAAAAATTTACGCTGAGCCTCTCCTATTCCTTCCACATCAAACTTTAAATTATCCCACGGCTGTGCGTTTGTAATCATATACCAGCGGGTAGCATCGGGTCCATATTTGCTTAAGGTTTCGAAAGGGTCAACAGCATTGCCCAATCGCTTACTCATTTTGTTGCCGTTTTTATCGAGCACCAATCCGTTACTGATTACATTTTTAAATGCAACCGAATCAAAACACATGGTGGCAATAGCATGCAGTGTAAAAAACCAACCCCGTGTTTGATCCACCCCTTCAGCAATATAATCGGCCGGGAAATACTTTCGTTCATCAATCAATTCTTTGTTTTCAAATGGATAGTGCAGTTGTGCATAGGGCATGGCTCCACTATCAAACCAAACATCAATTAAATCGGTTTCGCGAAACATTTTTTTGCCCGATGGGGATATCAGAATAATATCGTCAACATAAGGTCGGTGCAAGTCCATAGCAACGTCCAAACGAAATTTAGTTTTTTCACCAAAAATCTTTTCCGCTTTTGCGATTTCATTTTTTAGTTCTTCGATAGAGCCAATTATCAATTCTTCACTTGCATCTTCGCTTCGCCATATCGGCAAAGGAATACCCCAGTAGCGGGAACGCGATAAATTCCAATCGAGTAAATTCTCCAGCCAGTTTCCAAATCTTCCGGTACCGGTAGATTCGGGTTTCCAGTTAATGGTTTTGTTCAACTCAATCATCCTGTCTTTCATTGCAGTGGTTTTTACAAACCACGAGTCAAGAGGATAATACAAAACCGGCTTATCGGTGCGCCAGCAATGGGGATAGCTGTGCTCGTAAATTTCTTTTTTAAATAACTTTCCCTCTTCCTGAAGTTTCAAAACAATGCGTTCGTCCACACTCAGGTATGCCTTAAGTTCTTTTATTTTTCCATTTGCTTCCAGAATTTTCTTTTGCTTTTGAAATTCTGTTTCCTTCTCTTCATCCGATAAATAGGCTTCTTTTACATACTCATCGCCATACAAAAACACTCCGTCTTGCACTTCCGGCAAAAATTTTCCGCGCTTATCCACTAGTGTTAATGCACCTATTCCGTTTTGTTTTGCCACCCGAAAATCATCCGAACCAAAGCTTGGCGCTATGTGCACAATCCCCGTTCCGTCTTCGGTAGTTACAAAATCGCCTAGCACAACCCTGAAAGCAGCGCCATCTGTAGGTTGTGAGAAATTTAAAAGCTGCTCGTATTTTATACCTTCGAGTTCGCTGCCTTTGATTTCCTTTATGATTTGGAATGGATAATTTTTATCTCCACTTTTAAAATCTTCAAACCGGAGCGTACTATTTTTTTCAGGAAAATATTTGTGAAGCAAGTCCTTTGCTAGAATCACCACTATTTCTTCTTGATTCTTTGAAGTTGGATGAATCGTTTTTACGGCAACATAAACAATGTTCTTTCCTACAGCCAACGCTGTATTTGAGGGTAAAGTCCAAGGAGTGGTTGTCCATGCGAGAAAATAAGTTTCATAATCAGATTCAAATGCAAGCCTTGCTTTTTCAATTATCTTAAACATCGCCACAGCCGTCCTATCCTTCACATCCCGATAGCAACCGGGTTGATTCAATTCATGCGTAGAAAGCCCTGTTCCGGCTGCCGGTGAGTAAGGTTGAATGGTAAATCCTTTATACAATAACTCTTTATCATACAATTTTTTCAAAAGATGCCAAACACTTTCAATGTAGTTATTTTCATAAGTGATATAGGGATGTTCCATATCTACCCAATAACCCATTTTTTGAGTGAGGTCGTTCCAGATATCGGTATACTTCATCACCTCTGTGCGGCAGGCTTTGTTGTAATCGTCAATAGAGATTTTTTTACCAATATCTTCCTTGGTAATTCCCAACTTTTTCTCTACCGCAAGCTCAATGGGCAATCCGTGTGTATCCCATCCCGCCTTGCGTTTTACTTGTTTTCCTTTTAAGGTTTGATAGCGACAAAAAATATCTTTTATAGCACGCGCCATCACGTGATGAATACCGGGCAAGCCATTTGCACTAGGTGGGCCTTCATAAAACACAAAGGGAGTTTTTCCTTCACGGGTGCTTATGCTTTTTTTGAAAATTTTATTGGCTTCCCAATACGTTAATATTTCATCGGCAAGCTGAGGTAAATTAAGGGACTTATATTCGTTATATTTCATTTATGGAATAGAGATGTAAGTAGTGAGTTGTGAGATTAAGAAGCAATTATCAATTTTAAATTGTAGCAATTACTTTTAGCTCAATCGCAATGGGTGTGGGCAAGCAATTTATTTCTACTGTTGTGCGGCAAGGTAAATTATCTTTAAAATAGTCAGCATAAATTCGATTATACGTTTTAAAGTCTTCCTTCATGTTCGTGAGAAAAACGGTTACATCCACAATTTTATCCCAACCACTACCGGCATCTTCTAAAATGTATTTAATGTTTCGGAACACACTGTGGCATTGCGCTTCAATGTCGTAGGAAACAATTTTTCCATTTTCATCCAACTCCACACCGGGAATGTTTTTATTTCCTCTTTCTCTTGGACCCACACCTGAGAGGAAAAGCAGGTTTCCCACTTTTCGAGCATGTGGATAGAGCCCTACCGGCTCCGGTGCTTTGGAAGAATTTATTTTTTCGTCACTCATTTTTTTTCTTTTAAAAAAGGACAGCGAATATAGTTTTTTGAGTACAGAATAACAAGCATTTCGCCCTTTCCGTGGAATTCGCACTTATTTCCATTCTTTTGATTTAGGAATCTATAAGGGTTTGTAATTTCTTTGTAGTTTTACAGCAATCAAGTCAATAAAATTTTGATGAAACGTTTATTCCTGTTGTTTTTCCTAGGCATCCCCTGCATTTTATCGGCTCAAAATTATAACTCAAAACGCATTACCCGTTTGTACGCCACCCCTGTGCAACGCACGTATTATGTGAAGGAACGCTATTTCAAAGGAAATCTTTATGTTGAAGGTCAAGCCGTTCAAAAAATATACAGCAACAAAAACCGTATTGAACTAAAAAAAGGACCATGGAAATGGTACTATAAAAACGGTCAATTAAAAGACTCCATATTTTACAGCGATATGGGTTTGCCTAGTGGGATTGAAATTCGCTACCGAAAAAACGGAACTATTTCTCAACTGGTGGACTATGGAACCAGTACAAATTTTAAGGTAAAAGAGCGCAATTGGTTGCTTACAATTCCCCTTGATTACACGATTACTTATTATTTCGAAAAACCCAACATTCCGCAACGCGTTGAAGTATTCGTGAATCAAAAGAAGAGTGGAAAATGGCAAAAGTTCGACAAGAGTGGAAAACTCATTTCGGAGAAGAACTATGTAAAAGGAAAATTAATTTCACCTCCCTAAAATTAATTGTAATATGGTTATTATAGAAAAAAGCACCCGTGATTTTTTATCAAAACTAAAAGCAAACAACAACAGAGATTGGTTTTTAGAAAACAAAAGCAGTTACGAAAATGCAAAGGCCAATTTTATAGATTTTGTGCAAGAACTAATTGATGGTGTTTCAATTTTTGATAAAGGATTAAAAGGCTTAGAAGCAAAAAAATGCGTATTCAGGATTAACCGCGACATCCGGTTTTCTAATGACAAATCACCCTATAAAAGTAATTTCGGTGCCAGCTTTTCGGCTGCCGGTAAAAATGCCAATGAAGCAGGTTACTATATCCACATTGAAGGAAATAAGGGCTTTATTGCCGGCGGGCGGTGGATGCCTGAACCAGCTGATTTGGCTGCCATCCGGCAAGAAATTGATTACCACAGCAAAGACTTTAAAAAAATACTATCCGCAAAAGAGTTTGTAAATTATTTTGGTGGCCTTTCTGAAGAAGATAAATTAAAAACAGCACCCAAAGGATATCCAAAAGACCACCCTGAACTTGAACTCCTTAAACTGAAAAGTTTTATTGCAGTGCGCGACTTTAATCTAAAGGAACTTTCTGACAAGGATTTTTTGGCAAATTGTATTAAAGGTTGCAAACTTTTAATGCCCTTGAATTCCTTTTTAAATAAAGCAATAAGTTAAGTAACGAAGAAAAATCATTTTTCGTTTTGCTGAAGAAGTGTATTTTTGAAAAAATCTAAATCAAAAAACATGAAAAAATTAACATTCGCATTCCTAGCACTTTTAATGAGTGCAGCCTTACTTGTTCCTAAAACCTCAACTGCTCAAGAAAACAAAGCCAAATGGCCCGAAATGAAAGAATTTCACGGTGTTATGTCGGGAACTTTTCATCCTTCTGAAGATGGAAATCTCGAACCCATTAAAACACGCAGCGCCGAAATGCTTAAAAAAGCAGAATTGTGGCTGAAAAGCACGCCCCCTAAAGAGTTTGACAAACCAAATGTAAAGGAAACGCTTTCACTTTTAGTAGAAGAATGCAAACAAATGGATGTTTTGGTGCAGAAAAAAGCAAGCGATGAAGAGTTAAAGAAAGCTTTGTTTAATCTTCACGAGCGTTTTCATTCAGTTGTTGGCGCCTGTAATGCAGGTGATGAGAAACATTCAGATGGTGAAAAACATTAATAAAGTAGCATAAAAAAGCCCGGCAGAAAATTATCTGTCGGGCTTTTTTATGTTCGATAAAATTACTCAGCTAAAACAATTACTTTATTGTTCAGCACTTCAATAACCCCACCTTTTATATCAAAATTATGAACCACCTGTTTGTTGTCGGTTACTTTAACAACACCATTTTTCAATGAACTGATAAGTGGTGCGTGGCGATTCAAAATCCCCAAAGAACCATCGGTTCCCGGAACTGAAATTGCTTTCACTTCTCCACTGTACAACTTTTTATCGGGTGTAATTATTTCTAAATGCATGTTTCTTGTCATTGGTCATTCGTATTGGAAACATTGGATGTTACATCCACTTTCACAACAAAAAATGACGTGTTACTAATTTGCTTCGGCTAATAATTTTTTACCTTTTTCGATAGCATCTTCAATTGTTCCAACCAAGTTAAAGGCTGCTTCAGGATACTCATCTACTTCACCATCCATAATCATGTTGAATCCTTTGATAGTATCTTCAATTGAAACTAATACTCCCTTTAATCCTGTAAATTGTTCCGCAACGTGGAAAGGTTGTGATAAGAAACGTTGAACACGACGAGCACGCGATACAACCAATTTATCCTCTTCACTTAATTCATCCATACCCAAAATCGCAATAATATCCTGCAATTCTTTGTAACGTTGTAAAATCTCTTTCACACGTTGAGCGGTGTTGTAGTGTTTATCACCCAAAACGGTTGGGGTAAGAATTCGGGAAGTACTATCCAATGGATCCACCGCAGGATAAATACCTAACTCAGCAATCTTACGACTTAATACCGTTGTAGCATCCAAGTGGGCAAAAGTAGTTGCCGGTGCCGGATCGGTTAAGTCATCCGCAGGTACATAAACCGCCTGAACGGAAGTAATAGAACCTCGCTTAGTAGAAGTAATTCGTTCCTGCATCGCACCCATCTCTGTTGCCAAAGTTGGTTGGTATCCTACCGCAGATGGCATACGACCTAATAACGCCGAAACCTCTGAACCTGCTTGGGTAAATCGGAAAATGTTATCAATAAAGAATAGAATATCACGTCCACCGCCCGATTTATTGTCGGCATCTCCATCACGGAAATATTCAGCCATCGTTAAACCACTTAAGGCAACACGCGCACGTGCTCCGGGAGGCTCGTTCATCTGACCAAACACCAAAGTTGCTTTCGATTCAGTAAGCGCTTTCATATCTACCTTGCTCAAATCCCATCCTCCTTGTTCCATGGAATGCTTAAATGCATCGCCATATTTAATAACGTCTGATTCAATAAATTCTCTCAACAAATCGTTTCCTTCACGAGTTCTTTCACCCACTCCTGCAAACACGGATAATCCGGAATAGGCTTTGGCAATATTGTTTACCAACTCCATAATCAAAACCGTTTTCCCTACACCCGCTCCACCAAACAAACCAATTTTTCCTCCCTTAGCGTATGGCTCTAACAAGTCAATAACTTTAATACCGGTAAACAACACTTCGTTTGCTACCGATAATTCTTCAAATTTTGGCGGATCACGGTGAATAGGCATACCGTTAATGTTTGGAGTTGCTCCAATACCATCAATAGCCTCACCTACCACATTGTATAAGCGTCCTTTTACTTGCTCTCCAATGGGCATTTTTATGGGCATTCCGGTAGCAACCACATCCATCCCTCTGCGCAACCCATCACTACTGTCCATGGCAACCGTTCGGATAGTATCTTCACCGATGTGCTTTTGGCACTCCAAAATAATTTTTTGACCGTTCTCTTTGGTTATTTCGAGAGCGTCTAATATTTTAGGAAGCTGCATTGTAGTAGTATCAAAGGATACGTCAATTACAGGTCCGATAATCTGAGAAATTTTTCCTATTTGACTCGACATTATTTTTTGAGTTTAATGTTAACAATTTTGAAATCGAGCGCAAAAGTAAGTTTTTATTGGAGATAATAAAGTACCTATTCAATTTTTATTTTTAACGGGCAATTTTACTGTTTAATCTCCTTGCTGTAAGTGCATTAGAGGCTTCCTGTAACCAGCCTTAAAGCTTTTGATTTAATTCCAATCGTACGGTTCATAGACTTTGCTACAATTTTTTTAAGATTCATTTGCTGCTCTGTATGGGAGTTCAGCATTTTTTTTCTATTTTTGCACTTCGTTCTTTTAAAACTCCCGATTTATCGGGATTGTTTGGGTCGAATTTTTAGTTATAACTATTCGACGCAAGCAAACTTATCAAGAAAGGTGGAGGGACTGGCCCTGTGAAACCTTAGCAACCGTTTGGCTTATGCCGGAAAGGTGCTAACTCCAATTCCGATATTTTTTTCGGGAAATAGATAAGACGAATTAGATTTTGAAATAATTACTCATTATAAAATCTCTTCGGCTTATGCCGGAGAGATTTTTTTTTGTTTAAAATGAATTAGTTTATATGGCCGATATTAGAAAAGAATTAGAAAAAAGAATCCTCGTCATTGATGGGGCAATGGGTTCATTAATCCAGCAATATAAGCTGAGTGAAGAAGATTTCCGCGGAGAACGCTTTAAAAGCTTTCATAAGGATGTGAAAGGAAACAATGATTTACTGAGCATTACACGCCCCGATATTATTGAGGAAATTCATAAAAAATATTTGGAAGCAGGTGCCGATATTATTGAAACAAATAGTTTTAGCGGTACTAAAATTTCGATGGCGGATTACGAAATGCAAGAGTTTGTGTACGACATGAATCTAGCCGCAGCCAAAGTAGCCCGCAAAGCAGCCGATGATTACACTTTGTTAACTCCAAACAAACCGCGCTTTGTTGCCGGTGCCATGGGGCCTACTACCAAATTATTAAGCATGTCACCCGATGTAAATAATCCCGGTTTCCGCGCCATGCTGTTTGATGAATTAGTAGATTCTTATACCGAGCAAATTACTGCGTTAATGGATGGCGGTGTAGATTTAATTTTGATGGAAACGATTACCGATACCCTAAATGCAAAAGCTGGTTTGTTTGCAGCACAATCGGTGTTCGAAAAAAGAGGTGTTTCCTTACCGGTGATGATTTCCGGAACCATTACAGATGCCAGTGGCAGAACCCTTTCGGGTCAAACCGTTGAAGCTTTTTTAAATTCGGTTTCACATGTTGATCTGCTTAGCATTGGCTTGAACTGTGCCATGGGTGCCAAAGACATGCGCCCTTACCTGGAAGAACTTTCCGAAAAAGCGCCCTTTTTTATAAGTGCTTATCCCAATGCCGGTTTGCCCAATCAGTTTGGCGAATACGATGAGACCCCACAACAAATGTGTGTGCAAATTGAAGATTTTTTGCAAAGTGGATTTGTGAACATCGTGGGCGGATGCTGTGGAACCACACCGGAACACATTCGCCACATTGCAGAGCATGCTGCAAATCACGCCCCTAGAAAAATTCCAAGCATTGATAAATACCTACGCCTTTCAGGATTAGAAGCGCTTACCTATCGCCCCGATTCAAATTTTTTAAATGTTGGGGAACGGACAAATGTGACAGGCTCTAAAAAATTTCTTCGCTTAATTAAAGAAGATAAATACGATGAAGCACTAAGCGTTGCGCGCGACCAAGTAGAAGGAGGAGCGCAGGCTATCGATATAAACATGGATGAGGGGATGTTGGATGCAAGCTATGCCATGACTACTTATTTAAACCTTGTAGCTGCAGAACCCGATATTTCGAAAGTGCCCATCATGATTGATTCATCCAAATTTGAAGCGATCGAGGCCGGACTAAAATGTGCCCAAGGAAAGTGTATTGTAAATTCTATTTCCATGAAAGGAGGGGAAGCGGAATTTATTCGGCAGGCAAAGATTGTAAAAAAGTATGGTGCAGCTGTAATTGTAATGGCCTTTGACGAACAAGGTCAAGCAGATTCATTGGAACGTAGAATTGAAATCTGTAAAAGAGCTTACGACATCTTAGTTGATCAGGTTCACTTTGCCCCACAGGACATCATTTTTGACCCCAATATTTTTCCGGTTGCAACCGGCATGGAGGAACACCGTAAGAATGCACTCGACTTTTTTATGGCTACAAAATGGATAAAAGAAAACCTACCATATGCAAAAGTATCGGGCGGGGTAAGCAATGTTTCCTTTTCTTTTAGAGGGAATGACCACGTGCGTGAAGCCATACATGCGGCCTTTTTATACCATGCTATAAAACATGGAATGGATATGGGAATCGTAAATCCGGGTCAGCTTATCGTTTACGATGAAATAGAAAAAGAGCTTTTAGAACTGGTGGAGGATGTTTTACTTGATAGGCGTGAAGATGCAACCGAGCGATTGATAAACCATGCCGAAAAAGTAAAAGGATCCGGAAAAGAAAAAGATGTAAAAGATGAGGAGTGGCGAAAAGAATCGGTTGAAGAACGCATTTCACATTCCCTTGTAAAAGGAATAACCGACTTTATTGATATTGATATAGAAGAAGCCCGACAGAAATACGAAAAACCTTTGCACATTATAGAAGGCCCGCTCATGGCGGGAATGAATGTGGTAGGTGATTTATTTGGCGCCGGAAAAATGTTTTTGCCACAGGTGGTGAAAAGCGCACGAGTTATGAAAAAAGCAGTGGCCTATTTGCAACCCTATCTTGAAAAAGAAAAAGTAGTAGGTTCTAAAAATGGAAAAGTATTACTTGCTACTGTAAAAGGCGATGTGCACGACATCGGAAAAAATATTGTGGGTGTTGTAATGGCTTGCAATGGATACGATATTGTGGACATGGGTGTGATGGTTTCGGCCGATAAAATCCTAGCAAAAGCGAAAGAAGAACAAGTGGATATTATTGGTTTGAGTGGATTAATTACGCCATCACTAGATGAAATGGTTCACGTGGCCAAAGAAATGACACGTGAAGGTTTTACCATTCCCTTATTAATTGGTGGCGCCACCACGAGCAAAGTACATACGGCTGTTAAAATTGAGCCGCATTACGCACATCCTGTGGTGCATGTGAACGACGCTTCGCGCAGCGTTCCTGTGGTAAGTAATCTGCTATCAAAGGATTTAAGGGATAATTTTATTAAAGAAGTGCGCGCCGAAAATGAACGTACCCGTGGCTATCACAAAGCTGATAGAGCACAAGCAAAATATATTTCAATTGCCGATGCGCAAAAAAACAAGTTTAATTTAAATGGCGCAGTTGTTCCACCACCAAAGTTTCTTGGAGTAAAAGTTTTTTCTGATTTCGATTTAAGTGAAGTGGTAGATTATATTGATTGGACTCCGTTCTTTATAAGCTGGGAAATGAAAGGGAGCTATCCTAAAATTTTAAAAGATCCGGTGCGTGGCGCTGAAGCTACTAAGTTATTTGAGGATGCACAAAAAATGCTGAACCGAATTGTGGAAGAAAAATGGCTCACTGCAAAAGCTGTGGTCGGCATTTTTCCTGCTCATTCAAATGGTGATGACATAGAGGTGTACGATACTTCGAGAAAAAATAAAACAGCCAATTTTTATTCATTGCGCCAACAAAGTCAAAAACCAAATGATTTAAAAAATACAGCCCTGGCAGATTTCCTGAAGCCAGCTGATGATTACATAGGAACCTTTGCATTGAGTACCGGTTTCGGGATTGAAAAATGGATTGAGAAATTTGAGAAAGATCACGATGATTACTCCTCCATTATGCTCAAAGCCTTGGCCGATAGATTGGCAGAGGCCTTTGCAGAACTGATGCACAAAAAAGTGCGCACCGAAATATGGGGTTATGCAAGTGATGAAAAACTTTCGAGCGAAGAAATCATAAAAGAAA
The DNA here is from genome assembly GCA_016721765.1 of Bacteroidota bacterium. Lineage (NCBI taxonomy): Bacteria > Pseudomonadati > Bacteroidota > Bacteroidota bacterium. Next base: position 1,083,801 of record JADKHO010000001.1, on the reverse strand, counting down.
AATACCAAGGTATCCGCCCCGCTCCCGGATATCCGGCACAACCGGACCATACCGAGAAAATTACCTTATGGAAACTCTTGGAGGTGGAAAAAAACACCGGCATACAACTCACCGAAAGCTTGGCAATGTATCCAACAGCTGCGGTGAGCGGTTTGTATTTTGCACATCCTGATGCACATTATTTTGCGGTGGGCAAATTAGAAAAAGATCAAGTGCTCGATTATGCCAAACGTAAAAACATGAAAGTAGAAGAGGTTGAACGCTGGCTTGGAAGTGTACTAGCCTATTAGCAAAAATTGCCCATGAAAAAGGGCTCAGTTATTAATACTGGCAGGTTCACAAGTTATTTAGTACCCTTTCCTATTTATCTTTTCCGTTTATTTTCTTTGATGAAAAATAAATAGAACGCGAATGGCATTAAGTAGATTTTGGACAATTATTTTTGCAGGAAGCATCCTCTATATTTTTATTTTGCTTTTCACCGGTCGTACCTACACCATTAGCAACGTTGTTAATGGAGCACAAAACGACCCTGTGCTCGTTGGAGAATTGCTTCCGGCTAGCATACAACAAAACGACACTGCTCTATATTCCGCGCTGCTCATTAACAAAGAAAGCGGTTTTCAAAAAGGAGACTCACTATACAAACTCACGAATAAAAACAGTGTAGAAGTGTATTCTGGCAAGCAATCGGCCGACGGAATTTTTATGACATGCAAAAACACCATTTTGGATTTATGGCTTCCCTTAATTGGCTACCTCACCTTCTTTTGTGGATTGCTTCATCTGTTAAGCGATTCAGGAGCCATCAACAAATTTGCAAAAGTACTGACTCCCCTTTTTGTAAAAATTTTTCCTGAACTTCCTTCCGGTCACCCCGCTTACGGCTTTATGACGATGAATTTTGCTGCTAATTTTTTAGGTCTGGATAATGCTGCCACTCCCTTTGGTTTAAAAGCAATGGAGAGCATGCAAGAGGCAAATGAAAATAAATTCAGAGCCAGTAACAGTCAGATTATGTTTCTATGCCTACATGCCGCCGGACTAACCCTTATACCCACTTCCATTATTGGATATAGAGCAGCGCAGCACGCAACCAATCCGGCAGATATCATGTTGCCTTGTATCATTACCTCCTTTATTGGAACACTTGCCGCGCTAATTTTTGTAAGTATTCGTCAAAAAATAAATCTATTGAATTTGGCGGTAATTGCTTTTGTTACCGGAATTAGCGCAGTTATTGGTTTTCTGCTTTTTTACATCAACCAATTATCAGGCACACAAAAAATGCACTTTACCGGAAATCTCAGCAATGGCGTACTTTTGAGCATTATTTTTATGATAATTGTGTACTGTGTAATCAGCGAAAAAGTATTTAGTAAAAACCAAACTAACATCTTCGATTCCTTTGTTACCGGTGCAAAAGATGGGTTCACAACAGGGGTACGGGTGCTGCCTTACATGATTGCTATGCTCGTGGCACTTAGCGTATTCCGTAACTCCGGATTGATGAACACGGTTATGCTTGGTTTTACTGCTGTATTAAAATTATTTCAGGTAAAACAAGAAATCATAAATGCTATACCGGTTGCCCTAATGCGTCCCTTTAGCGCTGGCGGTTCGCGGGGTTTTATGCTCGATGCAATGAAAACCTATGGCCCCGACGGTTTAACCGGACAACTCTCTTGCTTGTTTCAAGGGGCTGCGGAGACTACCTTTTACGTGGTGGCGCTTTACTTTGGATCTGTTAATGTAAAAGAAACGCGTTACACACTTGGCGTGATGTTGCTGGTAGATTTGGTGTGTGTAATTTCTGCTATTGCTGTGTGCAGTATCTATTTTTAAAAAAATTACTTTTTAAATTCTTTCTGGTATTTCCACAGCCGAGGCTTTCCCTCTTCCAACCATGTTATGGCTTCGGCTAATCGCTTGTTGCGTGTGACTTCGGTTTTTGCTTCATTAATCCAATCCGCATATTCTCGTTTACCGGATACCGAGAAGCTTTCAAATGTTTGCTTTGCTTTTTTATTTTTAGCTAATGCGCTAGTTAATTCTTTCGGAACAATCAATTCTTTTTTCACGAGGGGTTTCTTAAGCACTTTAATTCCCTCCTCATTAAGCTTCATGTGTTGTTTTACAAAATCAATAAATACCTTGTCGGGAGGAAGATCCTTGAGTGAAGTCATTCTACCTAAATTTCCCATTGCTTCACCGCCCTGATTTTTCCGCTCGCCCAAAAAATTAGAGGGGTCATTTAGCAACTTCGATTTCCAAAAGCCGCCGACACAATGCTGCTTAAAGGCAGCAAAACTAAATAAGGGTCCCTGATATTCAAAGCTGGGCATGCCCCATTTTATAGTCTCCTTAACTTCCGGACAAGCGGTGTGAACTAACTTTCGCAAATGTGTCATTACCGGCTGTGCAAAAGGTTGTGCTTTTGCGATGTATGCATCAATCCTTGTATCTCGTGTTGCCATTCTTGTTGGTATTTAGCTTCTCAAAATTAGAAAACGAATAAATTCCTCCAAAGTTAATGCTTCAATTTTTACACACTAGTTTCTGACTTTGTGTTTCTTAAGCTGTTACTATACATTGCCTTAACACTGCCTTCGCTCCGCTGAAAAGTAAGCGCTAAAAAGGCTATGTCGTTGGTATGCTCAATCGCTGTGCGGTAAAAAATAATTTCCTTTTCGCTCCAAGGTTCGTGTGAGCGCGGGTAGGTTTTGCGGAGTTCTTGCACTGCTTCACTTAAACTTTCATTGGGCTTTTCAAGTGGTAAAGTACTTATTGCCAGTATCAGGTTTTTTTTCGATTGTTCACTCAGCCGATTATACACCGGTGCTTCAAAAAAATCATTCCGCTTATTTTCTATCTCTGCATAAAAATTCTTTTCAAAATAATTTCCCAAAATGGGTCGCAAGGCTGCATATTTTGTTAACCCCTCCATAACACCATAAAAGCTGAGAGCTTGTTCGTTTGCACTATACTTATCCTTTTCAGACGCGATTAATAATTTAGCCAAGGTGTGGTGCGACAAACGAATGCCATTTTTTTGCATCTCATCGGTATAAGCCTTAATCTTTTCATCACTTAAAAAATCGCTTGCTTGAACTGTTTTGTGAATCCCATTGGCACTGCAATACTCCGTAATGATTTTTAAAAAATCGCTGCCATAACGTAGCATTTTTGTTTGAGAAACACCGGTTAAATTTAAGAGCTCATTTTCGTTTTGAGGCAATCGCTCCACCATTGCTGTTAGCGTGGAGTCACCAAAAACAATAAAAGGAGGCATGCCCAAACTGTCGGCAATTTGTTTTCGTAGCACACGCAATTCCTCAAACAACGGATGAAGTTTTGATTCCTCTTTGTTTGCTGCTGAAATTCTTTTTTCCTTCACTTTTCGCTCCACTATTTCCGGTTGAACCAGATGTATTTTAGCTCTTCCATGAAGTACTTCTTTTCCAAAAGCGGTGGTTTTTAATGCATAGTTATCGTCATACGCCAGCTCAATTAATCCAAGTTGCAATAGTTGCATCAAGTAGGCTTGCCACTGCTCAAAACTCAAGTCGGCTCCCTGCCCATAGGTTTTTAATTTATCATATCCTTGTTCAAACACTGCTGCACTTTTTGAGCCACGTAATATATTTATAAGCATCGAAAATCCAATCTTTTCATCGGTCCGTATCATTGCCGATATGGCTTTTTGAGCGTATAAACTTCCATCAATAAACTGAGGCGGGTTTTTGCACACGTCGCAATTTCCACAATTTTCGGTCATGCTTTCGCTGAAATAATTCAACAAAATTTTTCTTCTGCAAATTCGTGCTTCTGCCAATTCCTGCATTTGACGAAGCTTCTCGAGGTTTAAATCCGGATTACCACTATCCGTTGCAAAACGCTTCAGTAAAATTAAATCGCCAACGGAGTAATACAAAACTGTTTCACTGTTTAATCCATCTCTACCGGCTCGGCCAATCTCCTGATAATAACTCTCAATGTTTTTGGGTAAATTAAAGTGAATCACATAACGCACATTCGATTTATCTATTCCCATTCCAAAAGCAACTGTCGCAACAATTACCCGAATATCATCCTTTGTAAAAGCTTCTTGTACTTCCGACCTATCCTCTGTGCTCATTCCGGCATGGTAATGGGCACACTTTATTCCCATTTCGGTAAGTTTCTCAACCACCTTTTCGGTATTCTTTCGTGAAAGGCAGTAGATAATTCCTGAATCATTTCGGTGCTTGTGTATGAGACTGGCTATTTCACTAATCTTTTTTGCTTCGTTGATGCCTCGCTTAACCGTTAGACTTAGATTTTTGCGGTCAAATGAAGAAATATAAATTTCGGGATTACGTAAGTTCATTTGCACAGCAATATCCCTGCGCGTTACTTTATCAGCTGTTGCGGTTAAGGCAATAAATGGAACGGAACTAAACTTCTCCCTTAAAAAACTAAGTTGAAGGTATTCGGGTCTGAAATCATGCCCCCAACTGCTGATGCAATGTGCCTCATCAATGGCCACCATCGAAACATTTATTTCATTTAAAAAGGTATCGCGCATCTGCTGAATGGTTTCAGGAGCCATATAGAGTAATTTAGTTTTACCATTGCGGCACTTTTCCTTAACCTCTAGTATGGCCTCATAGCTGAGTGATGAATTGATAAACTCTGCTTCTACTCCATTGGCACGCAAAGCTTGCACCTGATCTTTCATTAAGGCAATGAGTGGTGAAACGACCAGCGCTGTTCCTTCCTTCATCAATGCCGGCAATTGAAAACATATGGATTTACCCCCACCTGTTGGCATTAACATTAATACATCTTTATTCGCCAATAAGGCATTAATACAGGCTTCCTGCATAGGCCGAAAACTGTCGTACCCGTATTGCTTTTTTAATACTTCAAGAGCGCTTACATCCATTTCGTAAATGTACTATTCGATTTATATATTGATTTTACTTTTTCAAACCTAATAAATGAATTTTCTGAATCAGCTGATTTAGGCAAATATCATCCCTTAATGCGATAAAAATACAGACGGAGACACCATTTATTTCTATAAAGAAGTAATTCATTTTGTTTTTTTCAAAAAATACTGTTTATTTGGTCTACCAATTTTTTAGAATCAGTTATGAAACAGCCTAACCGCTTGTAAATTAATTAATCTACCCCTTATGAAACTAAAAATTACGCTCATCTTAACCTTATTTACAAGTGCTATATTCGCTCAAGTAAACCCCAAGGGTGTTAAGTATCGAAGAAGCTCACTTTACACATTAATGATTGATGACACCAGCCGAGCCCATTATTCGACTATTAAGTATGCATTTATGCATGCTCCTTTTCCGGATAAGTTTAACAACCACAATTTAATTTCTCGTTCAATTGTTTCAAATCCGGAAATTAAAAAACAAGAAAAAAATATCGACAGCTACCTGAATATAAATGAGGTGGCAAAAAAAGCGGTAGCAAAATGGTTTAACCGAAGTGCAAAAGGAGGATTTAACATGAATCTTATTTCCGAGAGAGGTTCTTACAACGCTAGCGAAATGGATGCGCGTACTGCACTGCTTAATAAACGTGGTTTAGCCTTATTGGCGGATGCAGGTGAAGAATTAATTGGAAATACATTTGTACTCATAAGTGAATTTAAATACACCAATAAGGAAGAAGTTGCAAGCAAGACCACCGGATTTTTAAACGATGCCCTAGCCGCCTCATTGGCTCAGGGAACAAGCGGAGACACGGCTAAAACTCGGCAACAAATTGATGCTGCCAATAAAGTAATTACCGAGTTGGGAAGCGGTTATGTAATTGTTACCACATCTTATCTCTATCGCTTAAACTGGACCGATTCCATATCATCCGTGTTTTACAACCAATATTGGACTGATGATGCAAACCTAGATACCAATAAAGTTAAGGCTTTCAATAAATCCAATATCTTTACCCTTACCTACATTGGCTCCGAAAAATCTTGGGCGGATGTCCAAGCGTTAAAAAGCATGAAAATTGATGAAGACACCTTAATTGCTCGTGCAACTGTAAAAGCCGCCGATAAAGTAATTGCAAAGCTTCAGCGCAACCACGAAGAATTTAGAACCAAATCACCCTTAATTAACATTAATCCAATTGCGGCCGAAGTAGGGCTGAAAGAAGGAGTTGAATTTGGCGATAAATTTCAGGTGCTGGAACAGGTTATGGATGAAAATGGCAAAACATCTTATAATAAAGTGGGTATGATTAAGGCATCACGTGAATTGGGTGTTTGGGATAATCGCTATATGGCCGGAGCTGAAGGAGATACCGCTCAGTCACATAAATACACCCAGTTTAAAAAGGTCAGTGGCGGTGAGTTTTATCCGGGAATGCTTATTCGTCAAAAAAATTAATAACCAACTAAACTACTCTATATACTAACTAAATCAAAAAACAATGACAACAAAAAACGGAATAAATTTGCTAAAATCAACAGCTGTTGCAATTGCGCTCTTGCTTGGAACAGCACTTAGCAACAAAGCGTCTGCTCAAGCAGCCCGCAAGGCGGATAAAGACACCAAAAACTGGGAATACGAAATTGAATGTGCCGGTGTGGGCACCGATGGAACCTACCTGGTAAAAGTTTGGAGCTACTCTAAAAAAGCAAATGTAGCGCTTGATCAAGCTAAAAAAAATGCAGTCCACGGAATTGTATTTAAAGGATTTGCCGGAGGGGCACAGGGCTGTACAGCTCAAAAACCTTTAGCGAGTAGCCCGGCAATTGAACAAGAAAAAGCTGATTTTTTTGATTTGTTTTTCGCCGATAACGGTAAATACATGAAATACGTAGGTAGCTCTGGCGACCAAGTTGGAGAGCGAGTTAAAGTGGGCAAGGAGTATAAAGTTGGCGTAATCGTATCTATTCAAAAGGATGCCTTGCGCAAAGATTTAGAAGCAGCAGGAATTATTAAAGGACTATCTTCAGGTTTTTAACTATGAGACAACTAACCAAACTATCACTTATAAGTGTGCTTATTGCAAGCATGCTATACTTTAGCGCTTGCCATCCTCAAAAAAAGATTGCAGGGAACTATACTTATGAAACCGAGTGCATGGGAACAGAAATGGACGGCTCTCAAACCCTAAAAGCATGGGGGTATGGTAAAAACAGAGTAGATGCTGTGGAGCAAGCTAAAAAAAATGCCGTGCGCGATGTACTCTTTAAAGGAATCCGAAATGGAAAAACCGAGTGCAATGTAAAGCCTGTTGTTTTTGATGTAAATGCGCAGGAAAAATATGAAGACTTTTTTAATAAGTTTTTTGCCGATGGCGGTGACTTTACGCAATATGTAAACCAAAAAGACGAGCCACTTATTCCTAAGGTTTTAAAAGATCGGAAAGCAGCCGATACGGGAGTAGAATATGGTGTTATTGTGCGCGTACTTCGTGCAGAATTAAAAAAGAGAATGATTGCTGAAAATATTGTTTTACCTTAAAAAAACTACCTATGAAAAAAATTTCTTTATTTCTTGTATGCCTTTTGTTTATGGCAAGTCAAAGCTTTGGACAAGCAAAAAAACCTACCATAATGGTGTTGCCAAGCGACGTGTGGTGCAATACGAACGGCTATATGATGGAATTCGATAATCAAGGAACCAAAGTTAAAGTTCCCAATTACAAAAAAGCTTTTCAGGAAAATGCAGACTTGCTAACAGTGATAAGTAAAATTAATGGCCTAATGGCAGATAGAGGCTTCCCTTTAAAAAATGCGGAATCGGCTCTTAAAACGCTAGAGTCTGAAAGTGCTGAAAATGCAATGCTAACCAGTAAAGGCGGTGCTGCTGTTGCGGAAAGCCCTGTTGATAAATTAAAGAAAACAGCTAAAGCTGACATTATTATGCAATTAACTTGGACGGTGAATACTACCGGCCCCAAAAAATCAATTACGTTTAACTTGCAAGGCTTGGATGCTTACACCGATAAGCAGGTTGCTACCGCAGTTGGAACCGGAGCTCCCTCCTTTTCTGCAGACTTACCGGTTTTGTTGGAAGAAGCTGTATTGGCGCATTTGGATAACTTTAATGCTTCCTTGCAAACCCACTTTGATGATATGTTTGCGAATGGGCGCGAAATCATTATACGTGTTAAGAAATTCGATTCTTGGGATGGTGATTTGGAAAAAGATTTTGGCGGAAAAGAATTGGGAGATGTGATTGAAGGCTGGTTGAAAGACAATACACAAAAAGGAAGATTCAGTACTACAGATGCAACCGAAAACATGATGTTGTTTGAGCAAGTGCGAATTCCTTTGTACGATGCCGGTGGTAAAGCAATTGATGCTAGAGGATTTTGTAAAGATTTGCAGAAGTTTTTGCAAGCTCCTCCTTATGGCATTACAAATAAGCTAATGACCAAAGGCCTTGGACAAGCTACCATTGTATTAGGCGACAAATAATTTTAAAAAAACTGAAATGAAAAAAGGAATTAAAAACATGTTTCTGCTGGGTGTAGCTTTCGCTCTTGCAAATTCAGGATACGCCCAAAGCAAAGAGGAATTGAACCGAATTGCAATCAGTTCCTATGTTTCCGATCAAATAGCGGCCTTTCCGGAGGCTGCAAAAGATCAGCTAAAAAACAAATTGAGCCAAGTAGTCACACAAAATGGTATGACTGGTGGTTTAATTGGTTCTCGATTTATTATCACCCCAAATATTAATGTACTTACAAAGGACATCATTGCCGGACCTCCTGCAATGAATGCGCTTACCCTGGAAGTTACTTTATTTGTTGGTGATGGGGTAGATGGAAAAAAATTCGCAAGTAAATCAGTAACTGTGAAAGGTGTTGGAACCAATGAAACCAAGGCTTACATAGAGGCTTTACGCATGATTAAACCAAACGATCCGGGAATCATGAGCATGTTGGAAGATGCACAAAAAAAGATTATCAATTATTACAACACCAGTTGTGATGCGATTGTAAAATCGGCCGAAGGAGCTGCATCTACCGGAAATTATGAGGCAGCCATTGCCCAACTTACCTCTATTCCAGATGTGTGTAAGGCTTGTTACGATAAGGGAATGGCTGCAGCTACTCCTATCTATAAAAAATACAACGATTTTAAATGCGGTACCAAACTTGCCGAAGCCCGCGCTGCCTGGAATGCAAATCAAAATGCACAAGGTGCAGGAAATGCCGGAGTAATTATGGCTTCAATCGACCCGAATGCAAGCTGTTATTCGGAAGTACTTGCCCTGAATAAGGAAATAAGTGCACGCATGACAGAGCTAGGAGATAAGGAATGGGACTATAAATTTGAAGAAAGACAAGGCGATGTGGAAATTGAAAAGGCGAGAATAAAGGCCTATCGAGACATCGGTGTTTCTTACTACAGCAAACCGGTAACCATTTACAATGTGCGTGGATGGTGGTAATTTTCAAAAAGAAAAGAACAACAAAAAGGGCTGTTTCAAAACGAAAACAGCCCTTTTTGTTGACATGATAAAATTATAGGAAAATTTATTTTCCTATAATTTTAAATTCCGTTCTTCTGTTTTGCTGACGTCCATCTTCAGTATCATTGCTGGCAATCGGTTGATCTTTTCCATAGCCAACATAGGTAAGCCTATCGCCTGTTATGCCTTTTCCAATGAGGTAATCTACCACTGCTTTGGCACGGCCATCACTTAGTTTTTTATTGAGCTCAGCACTTCCTTTACTATCTGTGTGTCCACTAATTTCAATTTTTAATGTGGGGTTATCATACAACAATTTTCCTAGTCGTTCCAATTCATTCGTGGATTCCGAGCGTAACGTTGCCTTTCCGTTATCGAAGAAAATATTTTTGAGTACGATGGAACTTCCAATATCAACACTTTTTAAACTGATATCCTTCACCACTTGCTGAAAGGCTGCGGAGGCTGGAATATCAAAGTTTTCGGACTGAAATAAATAGCCGTCCTTTTTAACGGCAATTCCATAGTTTTTTCCTGCAGGAAGGGATACCAAATATTTTCCACTTGCACTGTTGGATGTAAAAGAAGCAATGGAAATATTTTGTTTATTGTCCACAATTTCGATGGTCGCTTCCAATGGCTTCTTTGAGATTGCATCGCTAACTATACCTTTCAAGATGGTAAGTTGCGCTTCCTTTATTTCGAGTGTTGGTGCAAGCACAACTTCTTTAACCGGTGCGGCAATGCTGGCTAACAAATTATCTTCGTTATTCAGCACCATTGGTTTTTCGGCTCCCAAAAAGGTAACTAAAAAAATATCTTTTTCACCAATACCGTTATCACTATACGAACTGTAGTAGCCGTGCTTTCCGCTTGCCGAAATCACAAAAAAGATATCATTATCTGGTGTATTAACAGGATATCCCAAATTCTCAGGCTTCGACCATTTTCCGTTTTCATACACCGACTTAAAAATATCATATCCTCCCATCGTATTATGACCTTCAGAACTGAAGTACATGGTTTTTCCATCAGGATGAATAAATACTCCTTCTTCTCCATAAGGAGTATTTATGGTTGGCCCTAGATTTATTGCTTTTCCCCACTTTCCATTTTCGTCCTTCGTGGAAATGTAAATATCTCGATCGCCTATACTCGTTTCCGGATTATCCGAAACAAAATAAATCGATTTCCCATCCGGAGCGTAACATGCCGAAGATTCATGAGCGCTTGTGTTTATATTTCTTCCAAGTGGTTGTGGTTCACCCCATTTATCGCCAATTAAATTGGCTTCATACAAATCTCCATGTCCGGTTGCGTTGTAAACTAAGAACTTTTGCCCATCTGCACTTAGTCCTGAATTTGCATCATGATCATTTGTATTCACAGGAGGACCAAGATTAACCGCTTTTGACCATTTGTTGTTTTGCTTTGTAGAGATATAAATATCTTCCATATATTCATTAATTCCGGGATCCATTGCTCCTCCTGTTGTTCCATCTCGTCGAGAAGTAAATAGCATTACCGATTCGTCAGCAGAAATTACCGGTCCGTAATCTGAATACTTCGAGTTTACCTCAGGGCCTGCATTGTCAATAAAAACACGAATTGGTTTTTTAACAAGTTCGATACCTGTTTTGCACTCTTTTATTTGTTGTTGTGCTTCTGCTTGTAAATCTTTGAAATCTGTCCCGCTACCACTTGCTTGTGTAAACTTTGTAAATTGTATAATTGCCTTTTCAAACTGTAAATCCAATTGATAGGCCCATCCAAGGTAATAAGCCGATTGAAACTCTATCGCAGGATTTAGTTGAATGGCCTTTTCTAAATAGGTTATAGCCTTTTTTTTGGTGCTGGAAAACAAATAACATCTCCCAATTTTATAATTTAAATAAGCATTATTGGGGTTAAATGTATTAGCAAGCAAATAGGGATCTAGTGCCATTTTATAATAGGAGATTCCTTGACTAAAAAGCTCATCCCCTTTGTCTAGATTGTCCTTTGCTTGCTCTAGTCCTTCTCTGTTATCCGGAAAGTTACCCTTTGTAAAATCAACATTTTGAGCCCGGCTTACAGAAACAATCAAAACCAACAAATAAATTAATTTCTTCATAAAATTGTATTGCGTTTTATCCAAATTTATTCTGTCCTGTTTAGGTGTAATGAACACATCAACACATTCAACATCTCTTATGTGCCACGTATTAATGCTTTTTAGCTCATTCTGATTAGTTTCATTGCAAGAGCCCTGTTCATATACCATGCTTTAATTTCACCGCCGAAAATTGCTCCATTTTTCACTCGCTCTATTTACAATCACCGGCATAATTTTTTGCTGCATCAATGCCAAGTCCAATCGCTTTTTTCCAATCTTCACAAGCACCTTCCTCCTCGCGCAACATTTCACGGGCAATTCCTCTATTCAAATAGGCGTATCCATAGCTTTCATTTTGTTGAATTGCTTTTGTACAATCTTCTGCGCTGCCTCTGTAGTCTTTTAACTTATATTTTGCCGCTGCTCTATTGTTGTATGCAAAGGAATAGGCTGAATTGAGAGCAATTGCCTTACTAAAATCAACTATGGATCCCTCAAAGTCGCCAGAATCAAATTTGGCACTTCCTCTGTTGTTGAATGCTTCTGCATAATCCGGTTTTCGGGAAATGGCTTCCGAATAATCAGCAACAGCACCCGTTAAATCCCCTTTTTTGCGCTTGGCACTTGCTCGATTATTATACACAAATGGAATTTCAGGGTTTAGGCTAATTGCTTTGCTATAATCTTCAATTGCGCCATCAAAATTGCCTTGCATGCGTCTTGCACTTCCCCTGTCGTTATAAGCATACGCAAAATCAATTTTCCATTTTATCGCTTGGGTATAATCCTCTTCAGAGCCTTTGTAATCCTCCTTTTCAAATTTTATTCCGGCTCTGTAATAGTAGGCTTGGGTATAGTCTGTTTTTAATTCAATAGCTTTGTTATAATCCTGAAAAGCCTCCTCTTTCATCCCGGTGCTATATTTTGCTTGTCCTCTTTCAAAGTAGCTATCTGCAGCAGGTGCAATCGAAATTGCTTTATCAAAATCCATTATTGCACCCGTAAAATCTTTCATCACCGATTTGGTCGTGGCTCTGTTAAAAAGCGCACGTTCAAAGCCTTCGCGCAAGGCAATAGCTTGATTAAAATTAGCTAATGCAGCAGTATAGTTTTTTGCTGCAAAATCAGCAATTCCGCTGTTATAGAGTTTTTCGGCCGCCTGTGATCCATCGTCTAATATCTTGGCTTTAACAATACTGTCAATTTGTGCTGTTGTTGCAACGCTAATTGCCATTGCAAAGAAGAAAAGCAAATACACTCTTTTCATAAGGCTTATTTTTTGTAGCATAAAAGTACAATCATTTTTGATTCAGCAACTATTTTTCTTAGCAAGTCATTGGTGTCAAAAACAAAAGGGGCTGTTTCAAAAATGAAACAGCCCCTTTATGGTATTCAGTGGTTCAATTATTTCACCACAAATTTAACACGGTAAACATTTCCATTGAGTTGTGCTTCGGCCATGTAAACTCCTGCTGCCAATTGCATTTCAGGTTTAATGGTTAACGTTGCTTCCTCTTTGGTGATTACGTCAGCTCTGTAAACTCTGTCGCCAATCATGTTGTAAATAGCTACCTGTACTTTTTCGTTTGCAGCTGTGATACCTTGTAACTCTAATGAATACTGCTCATTTATAGTTGCAGGATTTGGATACACACTTAAGTTAAGTGCTCCTTCAGCTGCTTCTACACCTTCGCTAGCAAATGGTGAGTAACGAGGTACTGTTGCTCCTGTTGTGAAAGTACAAGTTGGTCCATAAGCGCTCCAAACACCTGCGTAGTATGCCACTTCAATGGTGTAGGTTGCATTTGGTAACAAGTTTTGTTGACCGCAGCAAACCAACGTACGTGATAAACTAAAGCTGGTGTTAGCATTGTAGTTGTATATTACTTTTGAGTAAGCTACGCCACCTACATTGGTAATACGGAAAGAATACATGCTCGCTCCCGGTACTGCTGTGCAATTTATAAAACTGCTAAACTGACCCGGAGAAAGTGTTGATCCGCAGAAACCAACAGTTGAGATAGTTGTTGTTGGCGCTGCCGGAGTAGTTACAGTACAAGGTGAACCATAGCTTAACCAAACTCCACCCACATAGGCTTTCACGCGCACAGTGTAAGTTGTTGCATAACGCGCACCTCCCGGAACAGACGGACTTGTTGGAATCCAAATCAATCGGTAGTCGGTATTACCACTTCCGCGGTAAACAACAGCAGTGTATCCAGGAGCAGTAAACTCGTACTCATAATTTGTAGCACCCGTAATCGGAGTGGTAAAAATTTGATCGTTCAGTGAGCTTAAAGTAATGCTACAGTTGGTTAAGGAGGTTGTTGGAGAAGTTGCCGATAAATCTAACTTACAAGTTACTCCATAAGGACCCCATTCACCCGGACGGCTACCAAAAGCAACTCCGGTTTTACCAACTAAAGCACGTGTTTGAACATCGTAGCTATAACCGAATCGAACACGATCAATTAGCGGAGAAGATTGGTAAGCCCAAACTAAACGGAAGTCAAGGTTACCACTTTGACGTTGCCAAGTATGGTCATAATCATAAGCGCCACCCGGTACATCTTCCACAATTTTGTACATGTAATCGTTCGCTCCTGATAATGAATCGGTCAAGATACGGTCGTTTAAGTCCGAGATCACATAGTCGCAAGGACCAGCAACTGTTGCAGGATTGTTACGCAACTTAATAGCTGGGAATGCACCTAATGTAACAGGGCAAGACGGTCCATAAGGACTCCATACTCCACTTTTGAATGATGCAACCTGAACATTGTACATGTAACCATAAATCACACCCGGAGCCCATTTCAAACGATAATCAGGGTTAGAGTTGTTACGATAGTGTTCGAAATTGTATCCTGCCTGACCACCTGTTCCAACAATTTTGAAACGGTAGTTCGTAGCTCCCGGAATTGGGGTTACAAAAATCTGATCATACATACTAGGAATAGTTGTACAGTATACAGGATTAATTTGCGGAACCGGAACTTCGCTCACAACGATATCATCAATATAGATACTTCCTTTGTTAGCTCCACTTGTTGCGCGGAATCCGAAATATACTACTCCGCTACCACCAACCGGAACTAGGTAATCGGTACCTTGTTTTTGAGCATAAGTTGTACTACTTGTTGAGAACAAATCAGGAGTTGAGCCTAACATGGTAGAAGCATCAGGCAAGGTTGCCATACGTACCTCATAGTTTTCAGTAAAGCTCGCTGAAGACGCTCTATCCCACCATGTAATTCGGTATACTTTTCCAGCTGATACATTGATTGGCACGGTAAAGAAATAGTCATCCAAAGGTGTTACGTTATCTGGATTTTTATCAATACGCATGTGCTTGGTCCCACTGTGCGGTGCAATGGTTGATGTGTACCATGCACTAGTACCAAGTTGATCGGCATTCTCTACGGTAACTCCGCATGGCAATGCAGGAACTGTAACTCCTTCAGCACCTAAGTTGTAATTAACTGCTGGAGTTGGAGGCGCTGCAAGCGCTACAGATGGAGTAACTGCCTGAGAAGGACCGGAAGTAAAGGTACCTGTAGTACAACCTGTTGCATTACCATTATCATTGTAAGCAATGATTTCATAATTGTAAACAGTTGCAGGTAACAATGGAGTTGCAATTGTGTAGTTTAACACATTGAATACATTAGTCTCAAACTCAATATAGTTTAGTAAATTGTCGTAAACGCTTAATTTGTATCCTTTAGGATAACCAGTTGCAGCAGTCCAGCTCATAGATGTTTGCGTAATACAAGCAGCATTTATTGTTGCCGATACAACACAGTTTGGAGGAGTAACAACAGCAACTAGATTAACATCGTAATCTTCTGTCTCTCCAGAACCAAATACTGAACATGCATCGGTTGCACCATTCGGGCTACCAGTTGCTCTAGAGCGAATGCGCATTTTTGTCATACCCGCAGTAGCTGTAATTGGAATTGAGAAGGTAACAGTACCTGTAGAGGCGCTTGTATAAAGTTGCACCCATTCAGTAGCTTCAAAGCCTCCGTTGTGGTCAAAATCAATCCATGCTGAAACAATACCAGCTGCTCCTAACGTTACCGAAATAGGGTAGTCATAGCCAATTGCAATATCAGTAGTTGCAGCCTCTGCAGAATAGAATGGAGTAACACATCCAACAGGAGTTGAGTTGTTTATACTTCCTATAGTAACATTAGTAATACAAGAACCTCCAGATTGAACAGGTACACAATATTGAGCAGTAATAGTAATATAATCTGTCAATACTTTAGTATCAGTACCATTACAGCCTGTTGCTACAAGTGTTACAGAGTACTGACCAGGGGCAGTAAACTGAACTTGTGGGTTTATAGAACTAGCTGTGGTTCCGCCAACATAAGTAACTGTAGCTGGGCTGAATGACCAAGCATAGGTATTAGACGCCAACAAAGTAGTACTATTCGTAAATACGTGAGTCGTAGAAACTCCTCCAGATGTTCCGTTAGTTAAATCAACATCGAAATCAGCAATAGGAGTTGCAGCAGTTACGTCTACAGCAACAATAGCCGGACTTGCACTGTTGGAGCAAGTTGTAATATTATCTGTAACTACTAAAGTATAGTTAACGATATTACCACCTGGTACTGTAGGTGCAGCAATTGCAGTTGAGCCGGTTGTAGACCCACTGATTTCTCCAGCAGGACCCCACAAGAAAGTATAGGTGTGTGGTGGTTCAAATTTCCATGCCTGTGGCGTTAAAATCTCATCCGCTACACCATTCCAATAATTGGGTGCTGGTGATATACAATTTGGAGCAGTAGCACCAATAGTTTGTGTACCATCTTGCAAACCAATAAATTTATTTCGGGTATCGTTGATGAATGTACCAGTGGTTGCAGTAGGATTTGAAGAATTAATTACGTGAATAGCCACTTCACCGATTGTTTCAGAAAAAACAGCTTCTACTGTATTGTACCCATCT
Organism: Bacteroidota bacterium; assembly: GCA_016721765.1. Taxonomy (NCBI): domain Bacteria; kingdom Pseudomonadati; phylum Bacteroidota; species Bacteroidota bacterium. The sequence continues at coordinate 1,067,303 of JADKHO010000001.1, read as the reverse complement.
GTTGCATTGGTAGAATACCAAGTAGTGCAACCAATGTATTGTACAATGAATTTTCTGTTAGGTGACACACCTTCGGTTGAATACTTGATGGTACCTGTTCCGAAACCAAAGCTACCTCCTGTAGCTCCTAATTGTAAGTCGCGTGCACAAACTGCAATTGTATTTGCAGGATTAGAAAGATTTGGGAATCCACCTGTGAAATTAAATTGTGTGGATCCACTGGCACCAAAAACGACTGTACCATTTGTACCGATATTCAGTGTAGTATAATCTACACCAAAATAACTAAATGTAAATCCGATAGGAATAGCATTCCAGAATCCATCATCCAAACTTCCACCGTTTAAAGCAACAACACTTGAACCTCCGGCACATAAGGTAACCGGGCTTGTTAAAGTTGTAAGTGACGGAGGAATCGGAGTCTTGCAAGATGCTGAAAAACTAAGCGAGCTTACATTTGAATTCAGCGTTGTTTGTGTTCCTGGGCAAATTACAGAAGCATCGGCAGTTGGAGTAACAACTGGGAAATCAAATTGACTAACTGCTGTTGATGCAGTTGTTGTACAAACTCCATCTGTTGCTGTAACAGTGTAGCCGGTTGTTTCTGTGATTGTTGCAGTAACAGGGCTTCCTGTGGTAGAACTTAAGGTTCCCGGTAATGATTGTGTCCAAGTATAGCTAGTATAAGAAGGTCCGGCATCTACCACTGTTAAGGTAGAAACACCTCCGCCGGTTCCGCAGATATTTGGATTGCTATTGATTATTGAAATTGGAGCTGGAGCTGTGTAGTTAACCGTAGCTGTAGCAGTGTTTGTACAAGTTCCCAATGTTCCGGTAACTGTATAAACCCTAACATAATTGGTTAAACCGGTTGGTGTTGCAACAACACTTGTGCCTGAAGCAGCACTTAAATCAGTTGTTGGAGACCATGTATAGGTTGTAGCCCCACTCGCTGTAAGTGTAATTGGTGCACTACCACATTGTGAAGTTGTTACCGGAGTAACTGCAACCGGCACACTTTGAACGGTAACTGTTACTGTTTGAGATGTTGAAGCTAAACAAGCATCTGTCACATATACGGTATATGTTGTGGTTGCTGTAGGCACCAAGGTTGGATTTGCAGCAGCTGGATCACTAATACCTGCCGTTGGAACCCATGAATAAACATATGGTGCTCCTCCTCCACTTGCATTGGCCGCTAATTGCCAAGTTGTATTTGGACACGGAGTTATAGATGGCGGTGTAAATGTATAAACAGTACCGGATGCTGGGTAAGCAGCAGCGGTAGTGGTTACAGAGTTATTTCCAGTAACAGCATTAAAGAAAGTGCTGCCGGTTGAAATGCCAATGGTACCGTTAGAGGCAGTAGAACCAATACTTGAACCGTAAATTATTTCAATTTTACCAGGGCTAGAACTTGCATTACCCCACAATACAATTTGCATGGTTATGTAAGCAGAAGAACTTGTTCCACCACCAGATCCACCTGAATTATTTGTAAATTGAAATACATATTTTCCACCTGTTGCAGCACCATGTGTTAAATTTCCACCATCTGAAACATTCATATTTGCATCTCTACCAAAAGCATAAATACCATTTGTTGCAATTGAAGTTAATGAAGAAGGAATGTTAGAAGGAGGTGTTGCACTTCCAAGTTTTAACCATCCATTTGTATTCGCAGAAAAATCTACATAGGATGCTCCGGCATAAGGGAAACTAAATGCCGGTGATGGTGTAATAGGATTTGAACCATCATCTAAACTACCAGCTGTTACAGTCGTTAACACAGTAGGTGAACTTATTGATAATAATGAAGCTCCTGTTCCAGAACTGAATGCATAGTTGGAAACTGATGCCGGCGGTGCAGGAGGAGTTGCAGTAGGTGCAACAACAACTGCTGAGCCTGTTGTAACAGTTACTGTTCCTTGCGATATACAACCAGAAGCTGCAACATCAACCGTATAGGTTGTTGTTGCGGTTACGCCTACTGCCATTGGATTGGCAATATTGGTAGCTGATAAAAAAGTAGCCGGTGACCAGCTATAAGTAACAGCTGCAACGGGAGGAGTAAACGTGTAAACTGTTCCACTTGGTAAATCCGTTGCTGTATTGATACCATTATTTGCAGTTACAGTTGAAGTTGTTGGAGTAACTGCTGGTGTTACACTAATAAACTGACCAACCGCTCCATTAATACCAATTGAAGCTGTGATACTGTTAGGAACAAGGTTACCATATATAAACTTAATTTCATTTGTTCCTTCAAACAATTGCACTTGGTATTGAGAAACAGGATTTAAGGTTGAACCGAATCCGGTTCCGTCATCTCCAATTGAAACGTTATTAAAATCAACCGTCAATACTCTGCTTCCAACTGAACCAGTTGTTAAGTAAGATATTGTTCCGGTGCTTCTGTTGTTGTCATCCCACATTGGAGCCAAAATATTAGAAGCAACTGTTGCAAGTGAGTTTGTCCACAAGGAACCGGCAACGGTAGCACCCAATTGCACTACACCATTGGTAGAGATACCGAATTGTGTAAATGTTGTTCCAGCGTATACAAAGTTAAACCCAATGCTAATGGCTGCTTGTGTACCATCATCACCTGTTGCTGTGCTGTTTGTTCCACCAACCAAAGCCGTGTAGGTTCCTGTTGAAGCTGCGAAAGTATAGCTTGCAGGCGTTACAGGTAAAGATGCCGTAACATTAAGTTGTGAATTCCCTCCAAAGCATATTGCAGGTGGAGTAGCTGTAGGTGTGCCAATTGTAGGTGCAACACCTGTGCTAATAACTGCAGTTGCTGTATTAACACAACCGTTACCATCGGTTCCTGTTACTGTATAAGTAGTAGCACTTGACGGACTTGCTGTTACAGAACTACCTGTAGTAGCACTTAATCCAGATGCTGGTCCCCATGCATAGGTTGATGCACCACTTGCTGCTAATGCAACCGGACTACCCGGTGTACAGTAGGTTGCTGTTCCCGGAGTAACACCTACAGTTGGTAATGCATTAACAACAACTGAAGCAGAAGAAACAACATTTCCACCACAACCATCGGTAATGGTGCAGCTAAAAGCATAAGTACCATTAGCTAAATTTGCTGTAATTGTCGCTGCGTTAGGGTAAATGCCTCCAACACCATCAGACCATGCATAATTAAAAGGTGCGCCTCCTCCTGTTGAGTTAGCTGTTACTGTAAAATTAGTACCAGCACAACGTGTGGCACTTGTTGTTGCAGGTAATGCCACCAATGGATTACCAATTGTTACGGTTACAGTATTGGAATTACTGCATCCATTTACGGTTGCTGTAGCAGTATAAGTTGTTGTAATAGTTGGTGTAGCCGTAACTGCAGCAGTATTAGTAACATCTAATGTTGCACCCGGAGCCCAACTCCATGTTGGGTTTGCTAATGAATTATATCCAAATACTACGTTTAATCGGGTAGTACTTAGGGTGGCAGAAGCTCCCTTACCATTGAAATCGGAATGGGCCACTGTATTTCCAGCTGTAGTTGTAAACCGGGTGGTTGAATTATTAGATAAATCGGCACCGTTCTGGGTTACTTGAACAATAATATTTGATGTACCGTTCCAAGTAAAATTGGTTGAGAATGGTATTGTTTGAAGACCTGTTGCAGAATGAGTATAGTTTTGAGTTGGGAATACTGTTGTAAATCCAACTGTTGAATCCTCAAATGCTGTTAAAGCAGATAATGAAGTATGCCCAATTTTCACAATCATATCATTGCTTGCTGCACTACCCAATGTAGTAATATCAAAAGCCATTGAAGTAAGGTTACTTCCAGCAGTTATTCCTTGACCACTTAATTCTGCAGCGGTAAATATTGTTTGCATACGATAAGACGGCCATCTATTACAAAAAGCTGTTGGTTGCGCTGTTGCGCCCGTTACACTAACCCCTGCTCCAATTGTCGCAGTTCCACTGCCACCTACAGTACCACCAGAAGCTGTTAACAAAATTGGTCCACTTGAACACAAGGATGGTGCAGGAGGGGTAATAGTTACTGCAGTTGGTATTAATCCAGATGTAATTGCAGCTGTAGCAGTATTCGTACAGTTATTAGCATCTGTTCCGGTTACAGTATAAGTTGTGTTTGAGCTTGGATTGGCAGATACATTTGTACCTGTTGTTGCAGATAAGCCAGATGCCGGAGCCCATGAATAAGTTACCGCCCCCGAAGCACCCAACGCAATTGGAGTTCCACCCGGATTACAAATTGATCCTGTAGTTGGTGTAACAGAAACTGAAGGTTGTGGATTTACCGTTAAGGTTAATTCGTTAGAATATACTGTTGTTGCAGTAAACGAACAAGTAACAGCTAAACGGTAATAATACATTCCAGTAGTTAAGGTACCAGTTGTGTAAGCAACTGTTGTAGCACCTGTGCCACCACTAACACTTGCAAAACCAACACCGCCACCCACTGCAGAAATTTCCCACTGATTAGAGATACCCAAGCCTGTAGTACTTCCAACGGAAGACATAGTATAGGTTCCGTTGTTACATGCACTAGCAGTTCCCGGGGTAATTGTTCCCCCAACCGGTGTAGAGCAGGTCACCAAAATAAATTCATCCGCTCCCATTTCCGGCGCAGCTGGTCGTGATTCACCGTCAATATCATCAGTTACAGTTGCTGATAAATTTGTTCCAAGTGAACTTAATGTAATATTATTTACCCCAACTAAGTGTAAATCAGTAGCAGAAGTAAATACGGGTACGATGTTAGTTGAGTTTGCATCCACACCTGAACCGGCCTGCCACAACGCTAAAGTTGCATAACTAACCCCATTAAAACGACCTGTATTATTGGTTGCACCTGTTCCTGCACAATTGAGTAAGTTATAATTTACTGTTGCACCTGTGAAGTTGGTTGCTTGGGTTGTATACGCCCAAACATTCCCACCAAGGGATGATCCGGTTAGGTTAAAAATATTATTTCTTACATCAATATTGTTACAAAACCCTCCAATATTTCCATCCCCATTTGCAAATGCAGCGGACAATCCTGAAGCTGAGTTATTCAATTGGCCCGACATGTCAATGGTATTGTGATAATATCTATCGCCATAACCAACACTAGCTAATATACCGGTTGAATTCCAAACACCGCTAGTTCCGTTTCCGTTAATAGCATAAACAAAATTATTTGCAATCAATGCCAATGAAGGGTTACCCACAGTGGTAAAAGATGAACTGCTAACAATTAGTCCGTAATACTTATTAGTTGAAGCCCCTGTGTATAATACATCGTGGATTTTGTTTTTGGTAAAAACTCCTGATTTAAAGTCTAGTAAACGAACGCCTGCAGGTGAACCAGTTCCAAAAATGTTTTGAAATTCGTTACCATTTACAAGCATTGTTTCTGATCGGTCAGAGTGCAAAGCCTCAATGCTAAATCCTTCACCAGCAACAGCAGTTCCAAAATTGTTATTTGTAATAACCAAATTTTGGTCACCACTTCCAGCCAAATAGCCAAAAGTTGTAATACCGTATTGAGCTTTACGGAACAAACAATTATTCACTGTATTGGTATTGTTTCGTTCAGTACCCGCAGACGTTAAACCAATCGTTGTATTACCACCAATATGAATACCGGTAAAAGTTGTTGTAGCGGCATTTCCTTCAATTATGCAATTCTTAATTGTGTTGTTGGTTGCTCCATTGCCAGAAGCAGGTGATGCCAACCACACAACAGCATTTCCGGAAGTTGTAGTTGTCGTGTTTATAATAGATAAACTTCTATCTGAACCGCCACTTGTACTTCCGTCAATTGTTACATAATCAGCTCCATTTAATTTAATGATGGCTCCGGTTGCAACTGATCCAGTTAGCACTGTTCCTGAGGCATTTGGCTTAATTGTTACTGTATAATTTGATGGGCTACAACCTAAATTTAGAGCTTGATTCAATGCATTAGCACCTGTTTCAGTAACACTTAAGTCTATAATGTTTGCAATTAAATTTCCAGATAAACCACTGGTATTAATTGCACTAAACAAACCGCCGGCACCTGTCAAACTTGTGTAAGTTCCGGCAGCGCCAATAGTAACCGTACCGCTTAAACCGGAAGGAATTAATGTATAGCTATTAATTGTTCCTGTTAAAGGAAAAGCAGCACTTGTTAATGCAACGCTAGAAGGAGCCGCAGCAAAAATACCGCTATTTAATCCCGTATTAGGGGTGCCAGCTAAATCTTGTGCTACCACAAAATATTGAATCACGTCTGTTAAAATTGGTGATCCTCCAAATAGCAAGGAGTAATTTGTTGTAAAAGAAAAAGGCGACGAGGCATTTGTTGCTTCTACATATTTCCATCCATCTGTACCATTTGTATTATCTACATAAGTATTTGCATTTGTTGATTTTTTGTAATACAAACGTGGTTTTGTTCCAAGTGTTGTATTAACTAAACTAGCATCTGAAATAGTTGCGGATAGCGTTCTGTCAGTAAAACAATCGGTATTCGCCAAAGTAGTATAGGTAATTACCGGAGCTGAAAAGTCAGCTAAAAGTCCGTTTAATTCCCAAGCTCCCATATCCGGAGTAGCTGTTGTTCCAGGGCATCCGCCACCAGGGCAACGCACTGTTGTTCCAGTGTAGTCGGTTGTAATACCAGTACCTAAGGCTCCACCTTGTTCAGCTTGAGTAGCAACCCCTGTGTTGTATTGCAAGAAATTTGTAATTGGGTTTGATCCGGTTGTAGAAGCCCAGTTTGGAACTTCTGAAACCGATGAACCTTCGCGGCCCGCAGCAGGAAGCGTGGTGCTGATGTAGGTTTTATAGTTAGCAATGGTTTGCTGTCCATTTGTAGGGGCAGCACTACTACCTTCGCAATAAATTACTCTGTTTGCGGCTGCAGCTCCTGCATAGTAAAAGTTATTGTTGTTTGCAATTGGGAAGTTAGTAGTTGTAGGTGCAATCGTGTAACGAATTGCAGCTGTAAATCCACCTGTTGGTCCAGGGTTTGAAGTATTCACAAATATATTGTTCTTCAAATTGTTTACAGGTGATGAACTGCTGAAATAAATTGCGCTAGAACCAAATGTAGTTGCACTGGAAGTAGTTGCAGCAAGATTTACAGTATTATGGTAAATATTATTGGTAGTACCACTGGAAACTAAGATTCCGCTAATTGCAATATTCCCTGTGGAGAATGGGGCTCTCAAATCACCGATAATGTTATTCCTAATATTATTTGTCCCTGTTGCAGCTACTGTTAAGCCTGTGATAACAGCATTGGTACTATTAGATGACAGATTATAAATGGCATTTCCACTAACGGTTGCAGCACCGGAGTGTGTAATACCGTTAATAGTACCGCCTGTACCGCCTGTAGTTCCAGTGCTGTTTATGGAATAAATAATATTATTGCTCAGGTCGCAAGTTGCGTTTGACCAGGTAATACCATTAGCACTAAAACCACCGGCACCACCGGCAGTTGTAGAGAAATTATAAATTTGATTGTTTTTACATTGAAAAGTTCCTCCTACCGTATTGTTTTGAATTCCGTTTAAGGTTCCCGTAGTTGGCGTTGAGAAATTTCGTATGATGTTTGAATTTACGTTTTGAAGTGTTGCGCTAGCCAAATTATAAATACCCGTGATGCTTCCTGTTGATGCTGCCAAGGTATAGCTTAGATTCTCAACTGTATTTCCTGTAACCGTGTATAAGCCGGTTGGGGTTGAAGCGGTAATAGCTCTAAGAGTTCCGGATGCGCCGGTCATAGTAAAGTTTGAAACGGTGTTATTTGTAATATTTAATGGTCCTCCAGGGCTACCACCTACAATTACAGCAATGGTACCCGTTGAAGGATAGTTTGTTGCAGGAACACCTTGTATATTATTGTTATTAATATTAACGGTGGCAGCTGTTGAGCTATTGGTTATGGCAGACATAACTCCGGAAGTCGCAGTAGTATAAGCCAAACGAATAGTGTTATTGTTGATGTTAATTGTGTTGGCTGCTGCCGTACTACCTATTGCATTTTCCAAAGCATTCATTGCACTGGTAGTTGCACCACTTTGAAGTGTAACAATGTTGTCACTTATTGTAGCGTTTCCTGATGCGCCGGCTTGAGTATAAATACCTCTAAAGGTAGTAGCATGGTTAACGCCAGAGCCATTATTATTGTTTACAGTATTAAAGCGAATATTAATGCTCCATTGTTGGTTGGCTCTAATACCTGCAGAAGGGTTAGCTGCAGCGCCTCCACCAAAATTTAAGATTGTGTTTCCTGTTCCTAAGGCTGTACCTCCCAAGTCATTTCCTAAGTCACCCAAAAAAGTTGCAGCATTTGGAGCAGGTCCAGTACCTGCTGAAGCAGCAAATCCACTTAAGGCAATACCGTAGTTTCCGGAATTAATTGTATTGGTATAAAATTTATTACCGGAGTTTGTTCCGTTGTTGGCTAATGTACCTCCATTAGTTGGAGTTAAAACCGTAGTAGCTGCAGTTGCAGTAGAGTTAATTACCAAAATACCAACAGCACCTTCCACCATTGGTGAAGTGCCTGTAGCATTGTTTATTCTTTGCATGTTAATAGTACAGTTCTGAATGGTATTGTTGTTACAACCGTCAGCTGCTCCTCCTTTAAAGAGGGCAATTCCAAATTCCATTGTTGCTGGGTTGGCTGCGTTACCATCTGTAAATGTTAAGCCATCAATGGTAACAAAATCTGCACCACGTAAACTAAACATACCGTCTGGTGTTGCACTTGTCGGAGTTACTGTTCCCACACCTGCATTAATGGTTACTGCACCACCTGAGGCAACAAGGGTAATTGTATTGGTTGCACTTAATAATGGATTTAAAGATGCACTTCCAATAAAAAAACCAGTAGCCGGAGCTGTTTCTGAATTTCCACCGGTACATGTCAAGATAATTGTTCCTGGTGTACTGTAAGAGTTAATTGCATTCACCGCCGAAAGAGCAGTTGCTAAATCTGTGTAACTACCCGACAACGCTGGGCTGGTTACTGCAGTTCCGCTTACTGTTACGGGAATCAAAGCATACGCATTCGTTGTCCAGAGTACCGTCAGTACCGCCAGACTCATGAGCCATCGTGTGACTGAGGCTCTCACTGATTTGTAGTGGTTGTTCATGTTTGTTAAGTTAAGTTAATATTAAGTTGAAAATGATTAAGGGATATACAATACCTAAAAATTGATGTGGGTAAAATTAGAAATCAATTTCACAAAAACAAATCGATTTTGTCGAATATGCCCTACAATTAATTTTTATTCGTTGAAATGCGTTTTATTTCGGCGAGTGGTGTTTTTTGTTCATAAGGCTGTTTTTTGTTAACAAGTCCGACAAGTACTTGTTTTGGGGTTACTTATGGTGTTTTATTTTTTTTTAAAAGATACTTTGGGATTGCATTTAATGTGGTTGCCTCCCCCAGCCCCCTCCGGAGGGGGATATATTTTTTGGAGGTGTTAGGTGCTTGCCTTCCCCTGCCCCCTCTCCAGAGGGGGATAAACTCATTTATTACTTTTCGATGCCTACATGGATGAGGGCATCACCTTCGTTTACTACAGGTTTGTTGTTGATGGCTATTAAGAACCCATCTGCCGGTGCTTTTAAGTCATATTCCTTTTCTCCGTAAGGGTCGGAAATGGTGCCTATGATTTCATCTTTTTCGATGTAAGAACCATACTTTTTTGTGGTGCGAAAAAGGCCTGCTTTTCGGGCTCGAATCCAGGAAGTACTGCTTAAAATAATGGTGTGGTCTACTTTTGGAACAGGAATGGAACAAACTCCTAAATGATTCAGCAAGCGAAGTGTTCCCTGCACGCCTTGTTCTACTGCGAGCTTCGTAAATCGGAGGGATTCACCGGCTTCATAAACCAAAATAGGTTTGTTGTTTTTTGCGGCTTCTCTGCGGAAAGATTTATCGCGATAAGGTGAGTTTAAAATAAAGGGAGGGTGAAACACTTTGGCGTATTCCAATGCAAGTGCATCTTCAAAACTGCAGCGCAACTGCGGGTAATTATTTATTTTTTCGCCACCGGTATGAAAATCAATACCCAGGTCAATTTGAGACAAAATTTCTTTGGTTAAACTGTAAGCGATTCTGCTGCCCAAGGATCCATTTTTACTTCCCGGAAAACAACGATTGAGGTCGCGCCCATCGGGCAGATCGCGTGTACCTGCGATGAAGCCTGCAATGTTTAAAATGGGAATGGCGATGATTGTCCCCATAATGGGATTTTTAATTCCGTGTCGACTTACCAATTGACGCACAATTTCAACTCCGTTGGTTTCATTGCCATGCATGCCGCCTTGCAAAAGCACAATGGGTCCGGGTTTTAAGGATCGGAACACATATACCGGTGTGTCTAACATATCGGAAATGGGAAGGCGATAACTGGTTAAATTAAAGTGAAGGCTCTCACCCGGTTGAATTACTTTTCCGCAAATTTCAAGTGCTTCCGTATCTTTCATAAAGGCTTTTCAGAATGATGAATATTTACATTTCGCTCTACGTATTCAATTATTTTTCCGGCGATGTCTGCTTTTGTTGCGCCTTCAATTCCTTCGAGTCCCGGCGAAGAGTTAACTTCCAACACCAGCGGGCCACGCTTGCTCTGCAGCATATCGACACCGGCAATGGAAAGGCCCAATTTTTTTACACATTTTAAAGCGGTACGCTTTTCCTCTTTGCTGAGTTTCACCAGTTGTGCCACTCCGCCGCGGTGTAAGTTACTCCTAAATTCATCGGATTTTCCTTGTCGTCGCATGGCTCCCACCACTTCTCCATCTACTATAAACACCCGTAAATCCGCACCATTTGCTTCTTTTATAAATTCCTGCACCAAAATATTTGCATCCAAATCCAGAAAAGCTTCAAACATTGATTTTGCAGAATTATACGTTTCTGCCAGCACCACACCAATACCTTGCGTTCCTTCCAAAAGCTTTATCACAACTGGCAAACCCCCAATTTCCTCTAATATTAAATCAATGTTTTTAGCAGAGGATGCGAAAGCTGTTTTAGGCATTCCTACTCCTGCACGAGCCAACAATTGCAAGCTGCGCAACTTATCACGACTACGCACTAAGGCTTGTGATTCGGTGGCTGTAAACACTTTCATCATTTCAAACTGCCGCACTACCGCTGCACCATAAAAAGTAACAGAAGCACCAATGCGAGGAATGATGGCATCGACACCAATAATTTCTTCGTTTTTGTAAAATACTTTTGCCTTTCCCTTTTCAATCACCAGCATGCATTTGAGGTGATCGATAACAAGCATTTCGTGCCCACGCAATTGTCCTGCTGCAACAATTCGTTTGGTAGAGTATAATTCTGCATTACGCGATAATATTGCTATTTTCATTAGCTGTATTTCTCTCTTTTAAAACTGAGCCGAATGTATGTTTAGATTTTTTGTATGACAACTCATTATCTCCATAAGGAATGCTCGATAAAATAACACAATCGATTTTACAAATAAAAATTATTTGATTTTTTTTTCAAGCCGGTTCAGTTGAGAAACATCTACAACAAATCGCTTATTCAGAAGCTTGCGGCCAATCAAAACAGGATATTTCATTCCTCCTCTATCGGTGAGCGAAATGCTGGCTTGAATTTTTTTTCTTCCGATTTTTATCGGTGTTTTAATTGTGAATCGACTTTCGAAAACACCACTTGAGTTTTTAATTTTTCGCTTTCCAAAAATTTCAAAACAATAGGTTCTTTGATTGTAATTAGGATGTGATTCGTCGAGCAGTTTGAAGCAAAGCAAAGTTCCCTTTTCATTTTCTTCGGTCCAAATTTTACTGCAATGCAAGGCAGCAGTATAGGCACCTGTATCTATTTTTGCGGTTACATCCTTAAGTTCTAACTCGGGAAATGAAATCTTTTCTCTTCTTCCAATTACTTGGATGGATTTTGTTGCCACATGAATTTATTTTCATGCAAAATAATAAAAAGAATTTAAGGTGTTTTCATTCCAAGCGTGCAGATGTTTTCATTCCAAGCGTTGACGCTTGAAACAACCTTGTTTTTGTTTCAAGCGTCAACGCTTGGAACTAGTATAATTTTTTGACCGATTATCCTGTAATTTTAAGAACCTTTATTTCAGTTCTGCGGTTCATTTGGTGTTCTTCATCGGTACAGGTAACTCCGTCGGCACACTTGTTTAGCAGCTTGGTTTCACCGTATCCCTTAGCTTTCAAACGAGCCGCTTCAATACCTTTACTAATTAGGTAATCGACAGCAGATTTTGCTCTTTTTTCCGAAAGGGTTAGGTTGTATTGATTTGAGGCGCGACAATCGGTATGAGAGCTTAATTCGATATTAATTTTAGCATTATCTTTTAGGAATTGCACCAGTTTATCGAGCTCTAATGCGGCTTCAGGACGGATGTCCCATTTTGCAACATCGTAGTAAATATTCTCAATTACAATTGGTTTGTCGATAATAATAGGCTCTAGAGCAAGGTCCTTTGTTATGCTTTCTCCTAGTTTTGATTTTGGCACAAACACTTTGTCCTTCTTAACAAAATACAGGTCCTTAGATGCTACAATATCGTAATGTGTATTTGGCTTGATGGTATATTTATATTTTCCGTTTTCATCGGCAATTACAAACTCTTCGGTTCCTTCGTCCATATTTTTAAATACCACTTTTGCTCCCGGTAACGGCTTTCCGGTTGCCTTATCTGTAATAACACCTTCTGTAGTGTAAACAGGCTCAACCGGTGGAATCGGTGCCCATTCATAAATTCTATCCTCTCCGCCTCTGTTGCTTGATAGGTAACCACCTTTTCCGTCTGATTTAATGGATAGTGCGAAATCGTCTTTTTGTGAGTTGAGGGGTGCTTTAATATTTTCGGGATTGCTCCAATGACTACCATCCCATTTGCATTTAAAAATATCTAAACCACCTAAACTCAAGTTTCCATCGGATGAAAAATAAAAAGAACTGTCTTCATCATGCACGTATGGAAAGGACTCTTTTCCAGAAGTATTTATTTCGGGTCCCATATTTTCAGGTTTGCTCCATTTAGCCCCCTCCCATTTACTAAAGTAAATATCTGAACTGCCTTTCCCACCAGGCATATCGCTTGTAAAATAAAGCGTTTTTCCATCGGCAGATAAGGAAGGGTGCCCAACAGAATATTCATCACTGTTAAATGGCATTTCTTCATTGCCTTCCCACTTACCGTTTACCAATTTGGCTTTAAATATTTTGAGGTTGTTTTCACTTTTGCTGCTTGCCTTCAATTTCTTTTTAAAGTAATTGCTTCTTGTAAAGTACATTTCATCACCAGTTTTGTTAAACGTAGCTGGGCCTTCATGATATATGCCATTTACATCTCCTTCAATTCCTTGTGGTTTACTCCAGGTAGTTCCTGATTTTTTGGATGTATAAATATCGTAGTAGGACTCGCCTGACCATTCATCTTTTTTTCCACCAATTCCTACCGAAGTTTGTCCTGAAAAAATTACTTCATCCTTTCTTTCTAATGCACCAAAACAGGAGGTAAGCCCATCAATGCTTGCCATATCAATTTTAAATAAACCCTCTTCAGATGTTATAGAAGCGGGATTGTTGTTGGCATCTCGCATTGCTTGTGCAGTTTTGTCATCTGGTTTTAAAGAAATATATTTATCCAACCACGGTTTTGCGGCGTCACGTTTTCCATTATTTATCAATGCTTTGGCGTAATACAAATAATTGATTGGATCCACTCCTTTAATTTTCACTACTTCTGCATACACTTCTTCTGCCTTGTCTGATTTATTTATTTGGCGATAGCTATCTGCAAGGCGAATTTGTGCTTCGTCCGTGACTTTCGATTTCAGTACTTTTTTGTAACCATCGATTGCCGAAACATAATTAAACGACTCGTATTCGCGGTTGGCTTTTTTAAGGTAGTAAGCAGTACATCCGCTCCATAATATAGCAATGAATAGGCAGGGAATTAGTAAGCTGAGTGTTTTCTTCATAGGAAATAATAATTAGAAATAGCGCGGGGTTTTCATTTTTATGATGTCTTCACCAAAGTCATAAGAGAGCATAATCTCGTGAGAGCCTGAGTTAAATTTACTCAGTTTAGAGGTGGTATAGTCGAAAGAGTAACCCACTCTGAAACGATTGTTAATTTGATATTCAACAATAGCCAAAATAGCGTCTCCGGTTCGGTAGGAGGCACCTATACAAAATATGTCATTTAAAAATACATTTACATTTATATCCCCTTCCAGAGGAGCAGCTTTTTGATATTTTAATAGCACAGAGGGCTTAATTTTTACTTGGTCATTAACTGAAAAAACGTATCCGGCATTGATAAAATAATGTCGTCTAACAAAGGAAGATTTTGTAACGTCCAAGTTGAAATTATTTTGAGAATCATACGCAAGCAAGGTGGGAATTGCAATGCCTGCATACAATTTTTGTGTGTAATAATATGCGCCGGCACCGAATTTAGGAAGCCATGCACTTTTTTTATTGTTGGCGAAAACTTTATCGTCTTGATCCCAAACAGTTAGGTCAGAAACAGTAGAGGTGTAGTTTGAAACTCCTCCTTTTGCACCGAAAGATAATTTTCCGGGACCCAACTTAATGTAGTAAGAATAGGTTGCTAATAAATCGGTTTGTTTGGTGACCCCAATTTTATCGTGGGCAATAATTCCCCCAATTCCCATGTGTCGGTCCTTAATTGGTCCATCCAATGAAACTATGCTTGTTTTTGGTGCCCCGCTAAAACCCTCCCATTGTCGACGGTGAATAAGACTTGCACTATAGTATTTATGGCTACCGGCATATCCGGGATTTACGAATAAGCCATTAAACATATATTGACTAATCATAATATCCTGCTGCGCTTTTGTTTCTGCTACTCCGCATAAGAGCAGGAGGGCTAGAAAAAGTTTTCTGCTCTGAAAAAGCAGCACAGTAAGCCGGTGTTGGTTAAGGATTGATTTCATCTTTTCTAGAGTTAATTTTTTACTTGTGCGTTCGTCAATTTTAATTTCTTCTTAAATCCACATACCCTTTCAGGATAATATCTGTGTTTTTAATTTTTAAAACAACATAGTAGGTACCATCAGGAAGCGATTCTCCATTGTTGCTGAGCCCAGTCCAATCACGATAGTAGTTATCTTTTGTATACACTTGATTTCCCCAACGGTTAAATACGATGATGTTGTTGTCCGGATAAATATCTAATCCGTGCACATAAAAATCATCGTTTAAACCATCTCCATTAGGTGAAAAGCCACTTGGCATTTGCAGTTCGAGCGGCTCACGTAATTCGATTGTATCGCTTAATACGCAATTGTACGCATCCGTAATTTTAAGGATGTACACACCTTTGGGTAAATTGTTTAGATTTTGGTTGGAGCTTGCAAAAGTACCTTCGGCATTCACCCAATAGTAATTGTAATTAGGAGTTCCGCCGCTCACAATGGATGTAATAACACCATCGCTAAATCCATAATTGCTTATGTTATAGTTTGCCGGAGGATAGGAGATTGTGCTTAAGTTGATTTTGATTGAATCCGGAATATAAATAGTAACCGGTGCCAAAGTTGCCACACAAGAATTTCCATCTGTAACTGTTACAGCATAGTTACCACTTAACAATCCACTAATATCTTGGCTAGTTTCTCCATTGCTCCAACTATATGTATAGGCAGGAGTTCCTCCACTTACAGTTAAATCAATTGAAGATGGAAGGTATGAACAATCAATTGGCGGGTGTATTTCAGAAAGTGTTAAAGTATTTGGCTCTGATAGCGTAATACACCTGGAGTTGCTTGCACATCCGTTTGTATCTTTAACAACCAGACAGTAGCTACCCGCCGGGATTCCACTGATGTTTTGTGATGTTGCACCGAAAGCATTTGGTCCAGTCCAAGCAAAAGTAAAACCAATTGTACCTCCTGTGTAGGTTGAACTTACTGCTCCATTGCTATGTCCTTTACATGTAATGTTGTAGCCTCCTGCATATACTTGCGCACTTAAAAGTGATGTAATCGTGTCTGGTTGAATCAAGGTATCAGAGTACGATTTAAAGCAATTTATGCTATCGGTAATGAGCACCGAGTAGATTGCCGCCGACAAACCAGAGACATCTTGAGTAACCGCACCGGTACTCCAGCTATACGTATATGGTGCCACACCTCCGGTAACACTTAAGTCGATTGCTCCATTGCTCGTACCATAGCAGGTAACATTATTACCACCTGGATATACAAATGGTGTCAAAATACCTTCGATTGGATTCCCTGGTTGCGTTAAGGTAATTGAATCCGTAAAAGCACAAGTGTTCGTATCAAGCATTACCACAGTATAGGTTCCTGCAAACAAATTGAGGAGGGTATCATTTGATGCTTGTGCAAAACTGGATGAGTCGGCAAAACCATTAGGACCTCTCCAATCAATAGTAAAACCAGGTGAACCACCTGAAAAAGTTAAGAAAATTGAGCCATCGTTTGCTCCGTTGCAGCTTACATTAAAACCGCCTGCCAGCAGAGGGGTAAGTAGGGACCCGGAAAGCGCCGAGGTCGGCTGAGTAAGTGTTTGGCATTGCGTAATAAAGCACCCGTTGGTATCGGTTACAGTAAGGCAATATTGGCCGGCAATTACACCAATTAGATCCTTGCTTGTTGCAGTAAATCCATTTGGTCCGGTCCATGAGAAGCTGTAGCCTTGAGTTCCGCCACTAATATTTGCTATAATAACACCAGAAGAGTCATTGAAGCAACGAATATTTAATCCATTTACATATACCGTTGGTACCAGAGCAAGAGCCAGGGCTGCCGGCTGAGTAAGCGTTATACTGTCTGATTTTGTGCACCCGTTTGCATCTGTAATTATCACATTATATGTTCCGGCAGCTAATCCTGTAAGTGTGTCATTTGCTGAAGTATAGCCGGCAGGACCCGACCAAGCATGAGCAAATGGGCCGGCGCCGCCCACTTCGCTAATGGTAATTGAGCCACTGTTATCGCCATTGCACTGCAAATTATTTCCACCAATAAATCCCGGTGCAACAATGCTATCGTTTAGTTCAAGTGGTTGAGTGAGCGTTACTGTAACAGTTGTATCGCATCCATTTGCATCCGCAACAAGAACAGTGTAGGTTCCGGCAAATAGGCTATCAATATTTGCTCCCGTATTAATTACAGTGCCAGAGCTGTCTGTCC
The DNA here is from genome assembly GCA_016721765.1 of Bacteroidota bacterium. Lineage (NCBI taxonomy): Bacteria > Pseudomonadati > Bacteroidota > Bacteroidota bacterium. The sequence goes on along the minus strand of JADKHO010000001.1, from coordinate 1,050,113 downwards.
ATGAATAAGTATAGGGAGGTGTTCCACCGCCATCAATCAAGTTAATTGCACCTGTGTTTGTTCCCGTACAAGTTATATTAAATCCACCTGCAACCACCACCGGAACAACCTGAGTTGCAATAGGGGTGGGTTGTGTGAGGACAATATTTTTGGTGATGCTGCAGCCATTTGTGTCGTTCACAATAAGTTCATAAGTACCGGCAACAAGAGAGTCAATAGCGGTGCTGTGTAGGTTGTTCACATTGGGCCCTGTCCAAGTATAAGAATAAAGAGTTGTTCCCCCTGTAACAGTTGAGGTAATTGAGCCTGATGCCGTTCCAAAACATGAAATATTATTTCCGCCAATATATGTTGCACTAGCTAGATTTAGATCCAAGGCAACTGGCTCGATTAAGGTATCTGTTCTTACAATCACACACCCATTATCATCCGTTATGGTGGCAATATAAATTCCGGCTACCAGACCCGATAAATCTTCATTCGTGGAGGTGAAAGAATTGGGGCCTGTCCAACTATAGGTATAATTTGGAGTACCGCCTTGTACGTCCAAAGAATCGACTCCATCGCTATTTCCGAAGCAAGAGATATTCCAACCGCCAATAAATTCAGGACTTATAATGCTTGCTAAAAGTATTGGTGGTTCATACAAACTTATGCTGTCTCTGAATTCGCATCCATTGGGGTCGGTTACCAATACATTGTAACCACCAGCAGGCAGGTTAAAAATATCTTGAGTGGTGTCTCCATTGCTCCAGAAAAACTCATATCCGGAGGTACCTCCCGACACGGTTAACGAAATAAAACCTGTTGTGTCCCCGAGGCAACCTATGTTCCAACCGCCATTAAAAAACGAAGGAGCAAGACTTCCTGCTAAAGGATCCGGCTCGGTAAGTGTAACAGCTTTAAACACTTCACAACCATTTGCATCCGTTGCTGTTAAAATATATAAGCCTGCAAAAAGATTGCAAATATCTTCTGCTGTAGATGTATATCCATTAGGACCCGTCCAAGAGTAGGTATAAGGAGGAGTTCCTCCACTTACTGTTGCATCAATACAGCCATCTTGCGCACCATTACAGGATATATTGTTTCCTCCAATAAATGTTCGCTCAGTAGAGTTTAACACCAATAATGGTGGTTGTGTTAAGTTTATACTTGTTGTGGTCATACACCCTTTAGCATCCACAACAACAACTGTATATGTTTTGGCTTTTAATCCATTCAAGTTTTGAGTAAATGCCGGACCAAAACCAGACGCAGTCCAGGTAAATGTGTATGGTGCTGTACCTCCATTTACGACCAAAGAAATACTACCTGTACTTGCACCATTACAAGTTACATTGTATCCTCCATTTACTACCGGGCTAGAAGCTGTTGCACTTAAGTTGGCAACCGGTTGAGTAATGGAATCAACCCCTGAAACAGTACACCCGTTTGCATCGCTTACGGTTAAGTTATAAATACCGGCTGATAAGCCTGATAAGTTGGATGTGTTAGGGCAACCTATACACGCACCAGACCAGGTGTAATTGTAAGCTCCTGTTCCACCGCTCACACTTGCTGCAATTGAACCATTTACTCCGCCAAAGCAATTTACATTTGTAATGCCTGTGAAGTTTAAGTTAAGCGCGGTGGGTTGAGCTATTGTAAAATGAATTGGAGTTGTTCCACAATTGTTAGCATCCGTTATCACTACACTATAAGAGCCAGCTGCTAAACCTGAAGGATTTGAGATATTACCAATGGTGTTCGGAGTCCATGCAAAATTAAAAGGAGCCAAACCACCGTTTACATTAACTGTTATTGCCCCTGTTAAGGCACCATTACACAATACATTTGTTATTGTGGATGAAACCAAGGTTGAGTCTAATGCTGGCAACGTAGGAATTACCGCAGTTGCTTGCGCCGGGCAATTATTTGCATCACGCACAAAAGCAGTGTAGGTACCGCCAACTAAATTTATTGCAACTTGGCTTAACTGTGCAGGAATTGTGTTCCAGCTGTAGCTATATCCGCCCACTCCACCAGAGGCAATTGCCTTAATGCTACCTCCGGCAGCACCGTTACAGCCTGCAAGAGTAACAACTGAATCGTTCACAAAAACCGGTGTGGGTTGACTAAGTGTAAAACTGGTGTCGGAAGAAAAACATCCATTCGCATCACCAATTTGCACAGTATAGGTGCCTGCAACTAAATTATTAATCGTCGCAACGTTTCCAAATGGAGCACCGGGGCCAGACCAATTGTAAGAAAATGCACCCGTGCCACCTGTTACTAGTAAGCTAATGTTTCCAGTGTTTCCACCAAAGCAAGCAATGTTAAATCCGTTTGGATTGGGAATACTTGCAACAGGATGAATTGGGTCGGGTTGAGTGAGTGTAATACTTGTGGTTGCAGAACAAAAATTAGTATCATTTACAGTAACCGAATATAAGCCGGCTGCCACTCCAACTAAGTCTTGAGTGCTTGATGTGAACCCATTAGGGCCTGTCCATGTGAATGTATAGGGTGCTGAACCACCGGTAACAGCAAGGCTTATTGCTCCTGTGGGCAAACCATTACATAATATCGCTGTTTGAACACTTGCATTTGCTACAACAGTAGCAGGTTCTGTAACTACAATTTGATGCTCGGGATTAGGGTTAGAACAACCGCTTGCATCCGTAATGGTTACCGTATAATTTCCCGCCCCTATACTACAAATAGAACTTCCAGATGGGAATGGTGCCCCGGGACCCGACCAGGAATAATTGTATGGAGGAACACCGCCAGATGCAGAGGTACTTAAACAACCGGTTGTTGTTCCGCTGCAGGTAACCGTTGTTGAAACAGATAAGTTTGAGGTAATTGAATCCGGTTCTGTCATCACAATCAATTCGTTGTCGATACAACCATTTTGATCGGTAACTAAAAGCTCGTATGTACCAACTAATAAACTATTGATATTTGCTGTTGTTGCAGCTATTACTCCCGCAGGATTTGTTTTTGTCCATGTTCTGGAATAGGGTGGAGTACCTCCTGAGGTTGTTGTATTGATAAAGCCATTGCTTCCATTGTTGCACTGAATTTGAAAGCCTCCCGGATAGGTTGAATTCGTGTGATTCGTAACAAGCGAACTGGGTTGGCTTACGGTAATTGCTGTAGTATCTTTACAACCATTTGCATCCGTTATAATCACCGTATAGGATCCATTGTCCAATAAGCTCAAATCCTGAGTAGTAACATTCACAGTACTTGGACCATTCCAATTGTAGGTATAAGGTGAGACTCCTCCAAAAGGGGTGATATCAATAGCTCCTGTTTTAGATCCATTTGCGCACAAAGTTGCTGTCATTACAAAAGCTAATGAGTCATCACTGGGTTGAGTAAGTGTAATACTGGTTGAGGTTGAGCATCCTTTTGAGTCATTCACAATCACATCATAAAGGCCAGCTGCAACGCCATTCAAATCTTCTGTATTTGCCACGAATGTGCTTGGCCCACTCCAAGTGTATGTAAATGCTGGATTACCTCCGGTTACGGTTAAATTAATTGTTGTTGTGCCCCCATTACATCCAATGTTAAATCCATTGAAATTGGTAGACGATGCAACAGCAAATAAAGTGCCGGTAGGCTGCGTTATAGTTGCATTGCGGGTAATTGGTGTAGCACACCCATTATGGTCAAAAACTTGCACGGAATAGTTTCCGGCAACTAAATTTGCTGCAAGAGCATTGTTATTTACAAAAGGTCCACCGGGTCCTGTCCAAGAGTAATCATATACTCCACTTCCACCACTAGCTGTTACAACAATCTGACCATCGGTATTTCCAAAGCATGTCACAGCTGTAATGTCACTTGGATTTATTACTGCTGCCAATGCTGAGTTGGGTTGAGTAATGATAACAGAAAGTATGACTGTATTAGTACACCCATTATTATCACGGATAGTAACCGTGTATGTTCCAACCGCTAAGTTCGTAGCATTTGGACCGGTTTGTCCATTACTCCAGGTATAGTTGTAGGCTCCGCTTCCGCCACTTCCTTGTGCTGTTGCAGCTCCGGTGTTTCCTCCAAAACAAAGAATGTCGGTAGAAGAAGTTATTGAACCTCCAAGTGCAATGTTTGGTTCTGTTATGGTAATAGTTCTTATTTCCGGTGTGGGACAATTATTATTATCACGAACATAAACGGTGTAGGTTCCTGCGGTTAACCCGCTTATACTTGCTGTTGTTGCAGCGCCGGTAATCCAAGAGTAGTTATAAGAACCGCTTCCTCCGGATGCTAGTACTGTTGCCACCCCTGTTGATCCGCCTTTGCAAAAAACATTGGTTTGTGAAGTGGTTGCATTTAATGCCGATGCGGGCTGTGTAATTGTTGTAGATGCCTGAACTGTGGTGACACAACCATTTACATCCGTTACAAAAACGGTATAAGAACCACTGGCCAATCCAACCGCGGTCAAGCCGTTTTGAGAAGGGCTTGTATTCCATGAAATGGTATAGCTACCGCTGCCACCGGTTATTACAGCGGTAGCTGTTCCGGTAGCTCCGCCAAAACAAGTATTATCGGTATGTGTTGGAATACTAACTCCTAAGGTTCCACTTGGTTGCGTAACTGTTGCTTGAAGCGTGAAAGGAATAGTACACCCATTTCGGTCAAAAACTTGAACTGTATATGTTCCAGCAATTAGTCCGCTTGCGGTAGGGCTGTTGTTAATAAAGGAACCACCTGGTCCGCTCCAAGAATAATCAAAGATTCCACTACCACCGGTAGGCGAAACCGTAACCGTTCCATCGTTGCCACCAAAACATGAAATATTTGTGTTACTTATTGTTCCACCCATTGCAAATGTGGGTTCAGTAATTGACACATTAATAATAACTGGACTTGTGCAACCATTGGCATCTCGCACTGTTACTTGATAACTTCCCGCACATAGATTTGATGCAGTAGCGCCTGTTTGAACCGGTGTGGTTGTCCATGTATAAGTATAAACTCCACTTCCTCCACTCGCATTTATGGTTGCGGAACCTGTGCAAGCTCCCTTGCAAAACACATTTGTTTTTGTTCCTAAAACGGCATTAAAAACAACAGCGGGTTCAGTAATAGTTACTGATAAATTAACCGGTGTAGTACAACCATTGTTATCAAAAACATTAACCGAATAGGTTCCTGCAACTAAACCACTAGCTGTTGCGGTAAGCTGTCCGTTGCTCCATGAGTAGGTATAAGCGCCACTTCCTCCTGAACCAGCTGCTGTTGCAGAGCCGGTTGCCAAACCTTTACAAAGCACATTACTTTGCGAGGTAATGGAAGCTGATAAAGCACTTGTTGGTTGTGTTATTACCACAGGAACAGAAACCGCACAATTTCTAACATCACGTACTGTAACACTGTATGAACCTGCTGTTAATCCGGTTGCTGTGGCAGCATTTTGCCCATTGCTCCAAGTGAATGTGTAAGGGCTGGTACCTCCTACAGGGCTTACTGTTGCTGTGCCGGTTGCTCCTCCATTACAAAACACATTTGTTTGTGCTGAAATGGATGCTGTTAACGAAGCTGTTGGCTGAGTGATGGTAACCGTATTTGTTGCCACACAAGCATTCACATCACGAACCGTAATTGTATATGTGGCTGGAGGCAGGTTTGTTGCTGTTGCGGTATTTTGTACCGGCGATGAATTCCACGTGTAGGTGTAAGGTGTTGTACCTCCTGTAGGAGTAACTGTTGCTGTACCATTGGCCAAACCGAAACAGGAAACCGGGGCACTTGAACTCACCGTTGCGGTTAAATTTCCGGTAGGTTGTGTTAATGTAATGCATTGCCCTCCTAAGCCATTTGTACATCCATTTACATCACTTACCGTGACGCAATATGTACCTGCGCCTAATCCACTTGGGCTTTGTGCGTTTGATGTAAAGCCTCCCGGTCCGGTCCATGTAAATGTATAGGGAGCTGTACCTCCTGAAGGATTGCTTGTAATAGACCCGGTTGTAGACCCATTACATGCCACGTTAAATCCACCTGTAACCGTTGGGGATGTTAATCCTCCTGTGAGAGGCCCGGGTTGGGTTATCGTAAAATTTTGTGAAACTGAACAGCCTTTAGCATCGGTTACTGTTACACTGTAGGAACCGGGTCCTTTGTTCGTTTGATCTTTTGAAGAAACTGTTACTCCAGGCCCTGACCAGCTATATGAATAGGTTCCTAAACCACCCGTTGGATTCAATACAATGGACCCATTGTTTGCGCCATTACAAAGAACATTAGTAACAATAGGGTTTAGCACTATGTTACTAACTTTAATATTTGTTCTCCTTATATTACTGCAGGCGCCTGCTGTAGTGGTCAAAGTGTATGTCGTTGTTACTGTTGGTGAAGCTATTGGGTTTTTAATATTAGAGGCGCTTAAATTTGTTGTTGGGCTCCAGCTTGCTGTAAGTCCTGCGGTAGTTGCTGTTAACTGAACGGATTGTCCCGGACAAATTGAATCTTTTGGGGGGTTTATTGTTACATACAGAGAATCATGTATTTCAATTAAAAGACTATCTGTTGGAGGAACACCTGTACACAAAGGATTCCCTACATAAACTTTTACAGTTTCAATACCTTCTGTTATTCCATCATTAATAGGTGTAAGCACAAATGTAGCGGTTGCCACGTTTGCAGGAAAGGTAACAGTTGTTCCGGCATTGCTAACGGTATAATCCGTGTTCTTAATAGCAGTTCCTCCGAAAGAAAATGGTACATTAAGAATTTTATTGTTAACCGGTGTGCGTGTAAATGTTACAGTTGCAGGATTACAGCCTTCAATCATTTGAGGAATCAAGCTAGCTGTTACATAAGAAACATTCACATTATTGCTTTCAATTTTTTCAATAAACACACCTGAATCCCACTTTCTGTCGGATGCATCCGCGATTACTAATTTTAAGTGATACGTTTGACAAGGTGTTACAGCCGAAATTGCAACCAAGTTTTTTGTGAATCCATCGTATTGAATTGTTTGACCGGGAGGAGTTTCATTGTTGAAGTAATAAGCACAATTCGTACAAGGGCCGGTATTTGTTGTTCCGTTGTTTACTGTATTGATGGTACAAGGAGCGCCTCCTGGGATGATGGCAATGTTTTTTGTACCAACAATTCCGGGACCCGAAATGAAAAATCCAAACACATCGTTAAATTGCGAATTCACCCATTCCGCATATTCTTCTGAGGCAAACGTATATTTAAACTTCAAGGTATCGCCCTCCGGAATTACATCAAATTCAAATACACAAGCATCGAAGGTTGTTCTTCCAGACACTGAATTTAACAGCACATCACCAGGGGTTCCCACTTGCACCGATTTGTTGCCAACATTATTTGGACCTATTGCGTCAGTTGCCAAACCGGAGGTTAAAATAACACCGGCAGGAGAATTTAAATTGGTGGATGTTGAAGTGTAACTTCCGTATCCGTTAGCTCCGCAAACAACTGTGGGGTTTATAATTTTTACGCCATTACCCGCAATAGTTTGGGCCATCTGAAGCGGAGTTTGTGAAGTATTTACAATCAACTGTGCATGCAGTTTTCCTGTAAAAATAAGGAGCATAACTGCCGTGAATAAAAGAGATAGCTGTTTTTTCATAATTCCGCCTGTTTACAATGGTTATAGAGTACTGTACAATATGAGTGCTTTGATATACTTAGCTTTTAATAGAATGTTTCCAAAAATAGAAATGTAATGTGTATGTTTTTGTTCTCTCAATTCAAAAGTTTTAAACATTAATTCCTTTATAATATTTGCATACTGATTACGCGTTTCAAATATCTCTTGTTACTTTTTTCTTGTTAAATCTACTAATTATTCTGTGAAATGTATAATTGCGGGTACCGTTAACTGTTTTGGTGCTAGAAACAAAAAATGGGAAGCGGGCAAAAAGCCGGCTTCCCATTTTTTAGTGAGCACAAACTACTTTACCACTCCATTTTTCGGCTAACTTTTTTAGCGTCAAAAACCAACTCAATAGTATATATTCCTTTGGCTAATTCAGGCATTTCTATTCTTGATTTTCCTGCGTTTTGCGCCACAATAGTTTGAGTAATTCCAACTTGTTTTCCAAGGGCATCATACACATTCACTTTAATTTTTGTAGCATTTTTAAAGTTATAATTCGCGAGTAGTCCTTGTTCATTTTTTGTTAGGGTTACACTTTCGGCTGCAGCAACAGCATTTACCCCTGTTACATCATCTACCACAATTTGAACCGTACTGGTTTGTGGTGCGCTGCAACCGGCATTGTTGCTAACTGTAAGACTTACATTATAGGTTCCAACTGCACTAAAAGTATGGCTAGGGTTTTCAGTTGTTTCTATCGGGCTTCCATCTCCGAAATCCCAAGAATAGGTGCTTGCTCCGGTGCTGGTATTCGTAAAGTTCACAGTGGTGTTGCCGGGTAAGCTAACAGCATTGGTACTTGGTATCATGGATGCGAAAAGCGCATCTATACCAAAATGCAAAGTGAACCTTTCGTAACTTGAAGCTGTATCAATTGCTGAAGCAAAAGTATAACTGCTGTCCAAATGCAAATCAACAGTTGTGTTGGTTAATTTATCTTCAAAGGTAAGACAGCTTACATTTGCAAAATTTTGCAGCCCAACAAAGCTAATGGTATGAGTTCCTGCAGTATTTACCTTTACACGTATTGGTAAATCAAAGTTGCTGCTCAATTCATCCACGGAATTAATTGCATATTCCACGCCCAACAATTTGGATGAGATGTTTGACGCTGCCGCATTAAAGCTTATGAGCTTACGTGCATCATAATCTGCATCAAAATTACTTGTAGCTCCATCACCCGCCCTTAGCACTGTTTCATCAAAATAGGTTCCGTTTAGCGCATTTAATTTCAAACGCAATATACCAGTAGCTGTTGTGTTGCCTACTTTATAAAAGGTTGCATTGTTACCCACCTTGATATCTTCTTCGGCAGTTAATACCGGACTTGTTGCATTCGCGTGTATTAAAAAGGCTTGTGATGAGGCAATGATATTGGTTCCACCGTTTGTTCCAACTCCCGGAAGCATCCCAATTGGACCCACATAACTTGCATAATAGTCGTTGATTCTATCATACACATAAATGGCGTTGTCCACGTTTGTTTTCGTCCAAGATGGAGAGTCCCAATCTATCGCTGAACAATAAGGATTGTTTAATAAGTTCCATCCATCCTCAATAAGCCCGGCTGAAGCAGTGAAGGTGGGATTCAGAGGCTGCGTTCCCATGAGTGGTTCACCTTTTACATCTATCGTTTTACTGCCTATGTTTACGGCACTTACATCTAACCACACATAATAACCCTTTTTAGGATCAACGGTATTTGTAACATTGGTTGCCTGAATATAGGCATTCGGATTGTCAACAAGGCCCGGTATTGATTCGTCATAAGTATAAACAGAGTTGAAAATACCTGGTCCATAGGTCGAACCGGTATAGCCCGAAGTGGCAAAATCGTCTTGCCATTGAGCAAGGGTAGCATTGGTTACCGGCATGCCTATGGTTGACCAGTTAGTTCTTCCAGCAGGGATAAAACGCTGCATGACAACATCTCCCACAATCGTTCCTCCGGCAATAACATCAATTCTGGCTGTGTTTGTTGCGGTAGAAAGCAAGGTAAAGTTAAAGCCGGTTGTTGTAAATGCACCATCAGTTAAATAAAGTGCATCTATTAAATTAAGATCTGCATCCATCTCTGCTCCTGCAGGATTGTCAATTTCAATATCGTAGTATTTCGAGTCTGGCAGCAAGGCGGGAACTGTTTGTAATGCCGATCCATTAAACACAACGGTACTGTTGCTTACATCGTAATTGCTGGCTCCGGGAGTAAAATCACCTGAAACCCCAATGTTGTCGGAATTATCTAAAAGCCTATCTCCGCCGCCAGAGCTGCTTAAGTTGGCATAGTCATAAGCGGTAATTGTTTGACTCGATGCCGAAGTATAATCGATAGTAGAAGCAGCACCCGTTGTAAATGAAATTCCTGTGGCTATACCTGTTGTGGCACTGCCCGAAAATCCATCGGCAACACTTGTTCCGAATGTACCGTTAATTGTTACACTTCCTGAACCGGTTATTTGATTCGCTGCCATATTTAAAGTTGCTCCTGCATCAATTGTAACTGGTCCTGCAGTTGTAATTGGCCCGCTTGCTAAACTTCCTCCCGAGATAATTAATGAACCTCCGGAGCTTATTGATATAGAATTTGCAGCTTGCGCTCCACTGTATATCTTTGGATAGTTTGGTGCTCCGTTAGAAATAACAACATTGGTTATAGCTGTTGGAACCCCTCCACACCAATTGAGTGGGTTAGCCCAATCGTCGCTCACGCCTCCAATCCATGGGCCTGCGGTAACCAAAACGTTTAAGCTGGAGCTGGATGCGGTGCATGGGTTGTTGGAGATGGTCCATACCAAAACATAGGTTCCAATCCCTCCTGAAGGAGTAAAGGTAGCCGCAGGATCGGAAACACTGCTAAATTGCACAACGTTTGTGCTTGGACCACTTTGAATTGACCAAGCTCCTGTACCTATAGAGGGTGCATTGGCCGCAAGAGTTGTAAAACTGCCGTTGCAAAAAGTTTGATTGCTTCCGGCGACAGAACCAGTAGGATTTTGGTTAAAGGTAATAGTAACCTCATCAAAACTATCCGCACAAGGAGCGTTAGAAATAGTCCAGCGCAACACATAGCTTGTTCCTGCTGTACCGCTAAAAGTTGATGAGGGATCAGAATCCAAACTAAACGATCCACCAGCTCCCGATTGTATACTCCATGCTCCAATACCATCAGAAGGAACGTTTGCCGCTAAGGTTACACTGGTTAGTCCACAAGTTAAAATATCTATTTGATCGGGGCCAGCAGCAGCAGTAGTTGGGTTTTGGTTAAAGGTAATGCTTACTTCATCAAAACTATCTGTACATGGTGCATTAGAAATAGTCCAACGCAAAACATAACTTGTTCCTGCTGTTCCGCTAAAAGTTGCTAAGGGATCTGATGCCAAACTAAACGATCCGCCAGTTCCCGATTGTATGCTCCATGCTCCCGTTCCAACCGAAGGAGCATTTGCCGCTAAAGTTACGCTGGTTAGTCCACAAGTTAAGTTATCTATTTGATCAGGGCCTGCGGCTGCAGCTGTTGGGTTTTGATTAAATGTAATGGTTACTTCATCAAAATTATCAGTACAAGGTGCATTAGAAATAGTCCAACGCAACACATAGCTTATTCCAGCTGTTCCGCTAAAAGTTGCCAAGGGATCTGATGCCAAACTAAACGATCCGCCTGCTCCCGATTGTATGCTCCAAGCTCCCGTTCCTATGGAAGGAGCATTTGCCGCTAAGGTTGCACTGGTTAAGCCACATGTTAAATTACTAATTTGATCGGGGCCTGCGGCTGCAGCAGTTGGGTTTTGGTTAAAAGTAATGGATACTTCATCAAAACTATCGGCGCAAGGAGCGTTTGAAATGGTCCAACGCAATATATAACTTGTTCCTGCTGTTCCATTAAAATCCGTTGTTGGAGAGGTCGCATCAATAAAAGATCCACCGGATCCTGATTGGATGGTCCATGAACCCATTCCTACTAATGCTGTATTGGCTGCCAAGGTTACTGTTGTTAATCCACAGGTGTTGATATCTGTTTGGTCGGGACCAGCTAAAGCACCCGTTGGATTATCGTTTACAGTAATTGTTGTGGATGCGGTAGTGCTAAGCCCATTGCCATCTTTTGCAGTTACTGTATATATGGTTGTTGCGGTAGGTGCTGTAACAACCGGATTGGCAATTGTTGTGCTACTTAAAAAGGTTGCCGGACTCCAGCTATAAGTTGCAGTTGCGTCGCCGGTAAAGGAAGTTCCAAGATTTACATTTGTTCCGGTGCAAACCGTAACTCCTCCCCCTGTTATGCTAACACTTGGGTTGGCACCTGTAATTCCGCTAACTACTGTGGTTAATGCTGCCGAAATAGAAACGCTTGTTGTGGTGAGCGTGTTGCTTCCCAAAGCACTGTACTTCACCCAAGGGTTACTTGCTTGCACAAAGGTTCCTGTTAAACTTGCCCCCGAAATACTTGCTTCAGTACCAGCGATATCGGCCCCGATACCTGTGTAAGTAGCTGTTGCAATTACAGCACAAGAGGTAACACCTGCTTGAGTAATGCTCCAAAATCGGTTTAAAAAATTGGTTGTACTTTGGTTGTTAGGATGTTTGGTGTTGGTAACTTTTATTGCAAGGTAGGCATTGCTGTAAGGGCCTCCTGTAACAGCGAGTGTAATAGGAGAGTATTCGATGGTGCCCACATCGTCTCCAACCGGATACAGATAGGAACCGTTGGCGGTAAACGTTCTTCTTAACTCTCCCCCTCCACTCGCAATAATCATGTTGGAAGAATTTAGTGTTCCTGCAACCGCAGCTGCTCCCAAAGTTAAATTAAATGTGGAAAGGTTTAGCCTTCCCGAACTTAAGGTTAATGTACCTGCAATGCTTTGCGCAGCTCCTAAAACAGCTCCAAAACTATTGCTCAAAGTTAAATCATTAAACGTTGTACTTGCAGTACCACCAATGGTTTGAGAAGCACCCCCATTTAAGTTTACTGTTCCGCCGTTGCTTGTAAAGGTGTTTCCATTGGTCCAATTTCCTGCTACATTCATAGTGGCATTCAACGGCCCGGTTAGAGAAGAAGCGGCAGCAATGGTTAAATTATTGAAGGAGGTGGTGGAGGATCCACTCATTACACTTGTTCCGTTAAATGTTACTGTACCGGAGTTGTGGGTAAAGGTGCCATTGTTTACCCAGTTTGCTGCAACATTTATGTTGGCTGCAGCAGGGCCGCTTAGGGTTCCGGTAACCGTGAGGTTATTAAAAGAGTTGGTGGATGCTCCGCTTATCACACTTGTGCCATTAAAGTTGATGGTGGATGTTCCTGCTGTGAAAGCTCCGTTATTAATCCAGTTTCCTGCAATGTTGTGTGTAAAGGTACTTGCTGCAAAAATGGTTGTTGCTGTGGTATTTATCCTTAAATCGCCGGCAACGGTTAATGCCGCGCCGGCTGTTTTTGTTCCTGCTGTGCTAATGGTTAAGTTTCCGTAAGCGGGGGTGCCACTAATTGTTTGAGTTGCCCCGTAATACTCAACCGTGCTTGCTGCATTAAAAACACAACGCGAAGTAGTAAACAAGGTTGGAAAGTTTAAAGTAGTTCCGCCCGACATTCTAAAAGTGGCTCCACTGGCTATTGTAAATGTTTTTGCCGGAGTGGCATTTCCCACTATTTGAATTGCTGCCGCATCAAACACACCGTTGTCGATTGCAAGGTTTCCGTTTACTGTAGCTGCTCCGGTAAGTGTAACCTTATTTGCGTTAACAGCCCCTGTATTGGTTATTGTAAGGTCATTCATTGTGGTGGTAGCAAAAGCTGTGTTTTGATTTGCCGTTCCATTAAAGATGTAATTTGCTGCGTTGTTAAATGTTCTAGTATTAACAGAGGTAGAAATGCTACCGGTGGTCCCAGAAACAACACCATTTACGTTGGCTGTAACCAAGGTTCCACCCGATGCAAGCACAAAGGCACATCCGGTAGCAGCACCACCAGAAATTGCAGGAGCCAAAGCTCCGCAATCCAATTTTCCGTTTACTGTAAAGATTGAAACCGGATTGGTATTCGCGCCCAAAGGCAAATTTGTTAAGAGTTGTAGAACAGAGCCACTATTAACAGTAAAAGAAGTATATGGCTGAACAGTTGCTGAGGTAGAAAAAGTTTGAGTAACGCCCCCCCCATTAAAGAAAAACCCTCCATTAATTGGTGTTCCTGATGTATAACAAGCTCCAGTTCCGGTTTTAACATAATTGCCCGAAATCCGAAACTGGTTGCTTTTTGCAGTACCATTATTACCGAAGTCGACCAATCTGTTTGAGGTACTCGATGCAGTATAGTTGGTTGTTTGAAAAATTGACACATTGGCAACAGCAGCGCCCCCGTCATCCATCTTCAATGTGGCCGTTCCGCTAATTGTTGTGCCGGCAGCTCCGTTTACAGTTGTTGTTGCACCAAGTCCAGTACTCGTTTTTTGCATAAAAAATGAACTACTTCCCGAAAGTGTAAAGCCTCCTGTAACAATTAAACTGAATGCTGTAGCACCATTATTTTGGTTATAGGTACCTGCGCTTTGAAGAAAATCTCCACTCACTGTTGTGTTAATTCCTTGACTAATTGTACCTGTACATGTTAGGTTGGGAAAGCTCGTAGTTGCTGTTCCACCAATGGCACAGGTTCCACTTAAGGTAACTGTACCAGAGCCAGATACTGTTGACCCATTGTTTGTCCAATTGCCACTTACTCCCAAAGTACTATTCACAATAAGGGTGGTAGTGTTGTTTAGAGTAATGTTATTACAAACTGCCGCTGCACTTATGGTTGGTTGAAAAGTACCTGTACCAATAATAATATTATCGGAGGCGGTAGGCACTGTTAAGGTGTTCCAGTTTGATCCAGTTGCCCAGTCTATGCTGGTTCCTCCGGTCCAAGTAAAGGCTGCAGTTGTAACAGTAGCAGATGAGCCGGTAGTGTTATAGCACAGTGTTCCACTATTGTATTCGTACACAATAAATGTGTATCCGGTTAAAATAGCCAATCCAGTCACTGCTACCGAGGTTCCAGTGCCATTGTACACCACAAAATTACCTGCACCTGTAGTGTTACCCGAACCAAATACGCTATTGGCGGTGTAGCTTACTCCACCGGTTGGTGTAACATTTCCTGTTGCGGTTAACCTTGCCACAACAATAACTCCTCCTGTTCCATTTCCACGCGTCCAGTTTACAGTTGTTCCAACAGCAGTTGTGGCAGTAAATGCGCCGATAGTTGCTTGGGTGGTTGGGGCTGTAACCGTTACTGTTGCAGTATTGTTAACAGCAGTATTGGAATTACAATTATTAGGAGATGCATTTCCAGAAGCCAAATTTGTTACGGTTATAGTGGATGTTGCAGGAAGTGCTATAGTTGTAAAGCTTCCTGTTCCAGGAGCTCCAGCTGTAAACGACATGGTTGCTGTGTTGCCTGAAGTTGCAGGGTTGGTGGTGCTATACGTTACTGTGTACGTGCCGGTTGCCATTGATGAGGAGCGCAGTGTAACAACCGATGTTCCGTTGGGGCAAATTGGACCTGTAGCTGTTGCTGCTGAAGTAAGCGCATAAGCTGCCGGGCAGGTCCAGGTAATTATTACTCGGCCGTCGGCTCCATCGCCGCCAGATCGAGTGCCATCATCGCTACCACCACCACCACCACCGGGCACCGAACCGGGACTGCCATCTGTGCCATCACCCCCATTACCACCTTTTCCTCCATTGGTTGGAGCCGCAGCAGCGGTTATTGTTGACCAGGTACCTGGTCCTGAGGTTCCATTCGCGGCAGTGCCGGCAGAAGATCCTCCTGGTCCTCCTCTTCCGTTGTTGTTATTTATCCCCGTTCCGCCTGATCCTCCCACAAATCGTGTTGTTCCTGTTCCCAAAACTCCTCCAGCGCCACCAACTCCTCCATTGCCACCTGCCGGAGCAAAACCTCCTCCTCCGCCTTTTGCTGTTAACACTCCTGTGGCTGCACTAAACCAGGAGTCAAGTCCAGGACCTCCATTGCCAGTGCTGCCGGTACCACCCGTGCCCACTGTAACAGTATAAGAAGTTCCTGAAGTAACTGCAACTGTTGTAGATTTACTATACCCGCCGCCGCCGCCGCCGCCGCCGCCATCAGCATTAGTTGTATTTCCCCCACCAGCTCCACCGCCACCCCAAGCTTCAACCGTTATAGTGGATACCCCCGCAGGGCAAACCCATGCTCCGGTAGCCGAATAGGTTTGTGGTGACTGGCCAAATGCTTGTTGCAAGTGGATAAATGAAAAAGCAAAAGCTAAACTTAAGCAAATAAAAATCCTTTTAAAATGGTTGGTTATTGGTTTCATGATCGTGTGGTTTAATTAATTAGTGATACTAAAAGCCGCAATTGCTTTAAAAATTAAATGAACCATAAAATCAATCGCGGTGTTTGGGTAAAAATACTTCGTTAAAAATAAATAAAAATTAACTTATCGACAAAATTCTAACATTAAATAGTTTACAACTCTGTTCGGTCGTAAGGCAAACGAGATTTAGTGATTTAGGTTACACTTTTTCGACGAATTGTTAAGATTATTTGAAAGTTTGCCTCAATTATAAGATTAACAAATTCTGACAGAATAATAGTGACTAAAAATATTTTCAAATAAATAGCTAATTTAGCGAAGGTTAAAAAAAGGATTTCCCTTGCTATGAATGTATTAATTGCTGATGATCATGTGATTATCCGAAGGGGACTAAAGTTCTTACTAGACTCCCATTTTGGAAAGTTTACAATTTATGAAACCGAGTCCACTCAAGGTATACTCGATTTAATGACCGAAAAAACAATCAGTCATTTAATTCTTGACATGCAATTGCAAGATGGAAACGTGCTTGAAATTTTTCAAGTGCTCCGAAAAAAATATCCGGATGTTGCCATACTTATTTATACAATGAGTCCTGAAGATATCTTTGGCAAAAGAATGCTTCATTTGGGGGCCAATGGCTTTTTAAACAAACAAAGCCCAGAGCCAGAGGTCTTAAGAGCTTTAGAGCTTTTTTTCAACAACAAAAAATACATAAGCCCTGTTTTACAAGATTTAATCGCACAAGAACAATCCAAAAAGGGATTCTCACAAAATCCTTTTGAACAATTATCTGACCGCGAAACCGAAGTATTAAATTATTTACTTAAGGGAGCAGGAGTAAAAGAAATTGCAGAACAGCTTGATTTAAAGGCCAATACAGTTGCTACTTTTAAGGCTCGCCTGTTCGACAAGCTGGGTGTTTCAAATTTAATTGACTTGCAAAATCTTGCAAGAGTTTATCGGTATTAGCAATGTTTTTAAAAGCGAAAATTCACCTTCTTTTGCTTTTAATACTCGTTCTATCGAGCCCGTCCGTTTTTGCACAAAAAAAGTTTTTTATTAGCAATTTTACCACAAAAACGGGTCTTCCGGATAACGATTTAAAGAGCCTACAATTTGACAAAGACGGCTTTCTTTGGGCAACCTATACCAATGGTTTACTTCGTTTCGACGGTTATAATTTCAGGAATTTTGTTACCTCAAAGGTTCCCTATACTGCATTTTTGCTAAGTCGTACACTGGATGGGGAGATTTTAGCTTTAGATGCAAGCGGAACTGTTTTTGAAATTAAAAATCAAAAAATAGACACCCTTAGAAAAGGCGCTGTTAACTCTATTAATTATTACACATCGAAGGGCTTTCTTCCTAGTAAAAATTTTTATTTTAAAAGCACAACCCCTCATTTTAATGCAAAGCGTGATACCAATTGGTTTTTTCCACCACTTTACCTTTTCCCTCAGTCTCGCGAAGATTGCATTATTCGTACAAAAACAGGACTTGGATTGTATCATTTTACAACGCACAAAAAGGACCTCAATCTGGAACAATTTAACCCTCGTAACTTTATTTGCATCAACCGTGAGATTTATTTCTTTTCTGAACAAAACCAACTCTATTGGGTGAACCAAAAACAGTGGAGAGCTGAAATGTGTATGATTAAAGGAGATATATTAAAAGACCCCTATTTTAAGGCACTTCCAGAATTATTGAGCAGTACCGTGTGGGATTACAATAGTTCTGCTTCGTGCGTTTTAATTGAAAATAATTTATACGAATTTTCTGCCATTAAAAACAATCCTAAAATAATAGAAAGTTCTTTTATAACAAATGAACTTCCTCAAAATTGTATCATTAATGCACTCATTTATAAGCCACAGGATAACTTATTATTAGTAAGTACAGATACAAGAGGCTTATTTATATACCGGGAGCAAAAGTTTAAATTTCTCACTTACCCCAATCCCGAAAGGGGTACAAACAATGCGTATTATTGTCAACTAGAGTTAGATAGCAATCGCATCTTTACAGATTGGAATCGAGAGTTTTCAATAAAGGGGGGAACAAAAAGTTCGTTGAAAATTAAACGCAATTATTCCGACAATATTTTTAGGGATAGGAGTGGTTTTTTGTATTACTTGAGCGGAGAAGAACACTTAAAAAAACTTAATCCAAAAACAAATATCAGTACTCCTATTTATGACCCACGTAAAAGTTTTGTGTTGTGTTATTACCAAGAAGGGGATTCTATATGGGTAGGAACTACTAATAGCATTGGATACATTAAAAACGACACATTGCATACTGTTAAATTATTAGATAATAACAGTTCCAACTCGAATCTATTTCAAATAATGAGGTGGAAGGAAAATAAAATTTGGTTTTGCAATTATACCGGTGTTTTTAAATATGACCCGGTTCGCAACACTGTGGATACCTTGCAGGATCTTTATCAAAAATACCCTTATAATTTTACATTGTTTAAAGATTACTTAATCATTGGAACTTTTGGAAGAGGGTACTATTTCTATAAGGATGGCAAGGCTGTTCAAATGCCTTTAGACCGGAACCACTATTTACTTCAGGCTTATTTTTTTGTTAACGATACGCTAGGCTATACTTGGATTGGAACAAGCAACGGTATTTACAAAACGCGCTTTAATGATCTCGATCACTATTTTAAAGATACCAGCTTTAAGGTGTCGTACATGCACTATGGGGAAGAAGACGGAATATTAAGCCCGGAATTTAATGGGGGTTGTGTTCCCCCTGTTGTTAATCTTAAGAACGGATATACCTCTATGCCAAATGTTGAAGGCTTAGTTTGGTTCAAACCTTCGGAGATAAAAAACCCTGATTTCTTTAAGCCATTTTTTATAGATGGTGTTTTTGCGGATGATAGCTTGTTTTCTGTTGACAAACATTTGGTACTTGGGAAGGACTTCGGAACCCTAAGAATCGAATTTTCAACCCCCTACTGGGGAACGCCGGACAATTTGGACATTGAATATTGTCTTGAAGGTTATACAAAGAAATGGGTTCCTCTTAAAATTGCACAAAACAGTTTGGTGTTTTCCAATTTGCCCTCCGGAGAATACACATTTAGGTTGCGAAAACGTTCGGGTTTTGATGCGACCAATTATATCAGCACTGCGCTTCAAATAAGCATTCCAAAAAAGTTTTATGAAACGCTTTCGTTTTATATTATTTGCCTAATTGGAACACTTTTATTTTCATTTGTAGTGGCACGGCTATATGCACGAAATATTCAAAAAAGAAATATTGCCTTAGAGAAAAGTGTGCAACAACGCACGATGGAGCTTATTATGGCAAATGCCGAATTAAAAGAATCGGTAAGTGTTAAAGACAAACTCATCTCAATAATTTCGCATGATATAGTTACACCCCTTCGGTTTATTACCATGGTGGCACGAAAAGGATCGGAAAAGCATGCAAAAATTGATTCTGAAAAAATACAAGAGGCACTTATAGATATTAAGAACACATCCGAAAAATTGCATGACAACGCTCAAAATATATTGAATTGGATTAAACATCAAAACAAAAGGATAACGCTTAACAAGAGCAATGTAGCACTAAACGCCTTTTTGGAAGAGGTGGCTGATATGTTTAAAGAAATTGCCTCCAACAAGGGCACTGTAATCATAAATAAGATTTCTGATGATGATTTAATCAAAAGCGATAAGAGTATCCTTTTTATTGTCTTACATAATCTTATTTCAAACTCAACTAAGTTTACAAGCAATGGTTTAATTACAATTACGGGGTTGGCTCTTGAACACACCTATAGCATTGTAATTGAAGACAATGGTGTAGGAATGACACAAGAACAGTTGCAACGCATTCAAAACATACAAGAAAAAAAACCGGTAACTTCCAGCAATCCAACCATTGGAGATGGGGGAAATGGATTGGGATACATCATCATAAGCGAGTTAATAGAAATGCTGAGTGGTTCCATTCATGTTGCCAGCTCGGTAGGCAAAGGAACCCGTGTTGAAATTATTTTACCGTTACAAATCTAGTGTAGATAGACTGATTAGCGGCATAAATCTTATTTACACCCACAGCTATTGCATCAAAATTAAGGGGTGAAACCTGTATTAATCCCGAAACCCCATCAGATGCTCCAAGGGAACTAAGTTCCGTATTCGAAAATGCGCAATAAGAGGAGAGCCCCCCAATCGTTTTTTTAACAGATTTTTGTCCAACAGTTAGGCTAATAAATACCGAGTCTGCATCCTTTAAATTTGCGCCAAGTGGAATTTGAAAACCTAGGCTTCTGGTAATATCAGTTGGTATTGAGTTATTTGTAATGCCGTAATAAATAGGCATTGGTTTATCTGTCACAAATGTAAAGGCAACCAATCCAATTAATGGATTTCCCGCGGCATTCCAATCCACTCCGGTGGTGTCTTGAAAATTCATGCTTGCTGCCGCATTTCCATTTAATAAATAGGAGTCATTGGCTTGTTTAGGAACGTTTCGAAATTGGCAAAAAAGGGCGCCCATATCTGCAAAAGCAGTATCAAAGGGGGAGAGTTTGAAACTAGCAGTCGCTTCCGCTGAACTTGTAACTGAAATTCCATTCAAGGGGTCGTTCCAATAGGCAAAAGTGCGTTGAACTTTTAGCAAACCATTCGCGTCAAATCGAGAAAAAATATAACTAGGTGCAGTAACATCCGGAGGACTGGCAGGTTCGGAATCGGTGTTTGCTTCGTTTTTTTTACAAGCCGTACCTACCAAAAAGGGTAGGATTATTAAACTAAAAAATCGAACTGTTTTCTGTCTCATTGTTTGATGCAAGGTCGCAAAAATAGTTCTTTTTTGGAAGTGTACTCGCCTCTTTTTGGATTATTCGATTAACAAAGGAAATTAGTTAAGTAAAAAGTTGTTATTGAGTTTTTTTTCTTGCTCCTTAATTAACAAGAGAAATCGCATTTGGTGAATAAAAAAACTGTGTCGGGATCGGTTTGATTTTAAATCGACCAATTCATATTTCTGTTGGTTATTCAGATTTATCATTCTGGCCAAATCAAAGACTCTCAAATTGTCGATGTTTTCTATACTTATTTTTTTTTCATGAAAGGTTCGGTAAAAAGAAAGGAAAAAGTTCACCAATTGGCCATCCTCCGAGATAAGTGGATTTTCTACAAATGTAATGTTACCTCCGGAATACAGTTTACCAACAAATGGATCCTGAAAATCTAGTAGGTAAAACATTCGGCAACCTTCAATTTCAATATCCATTTCGCCATTTGCGTAACGGGTTATTAGTTTGGTAACTTTTACCTCGGATCCCGCATTCATCAAACTCGTGTTGAGTACAAATGGAATTCCAAAAGTGCTTTCATTGCTAATACATTCGTTAACTAATTGCTTGTAGCGCGGTTCAAATATATGCAGACGCATTTTTTCGCCAGGCAATATCATCACGTTAAGTGGAAAAAAAGCAGTTAGCCGCGGCATAAAAAAACAGGTAGTTTTTGAAATTTGCGGCAAATAAAGAAATTTAATTTGAAAATCACATCACTGTATCGCCATCTTTACTTAACCCTAACTTATAAGTTTTCAACACCCGCTCGCGAGCATACTTATGGTCTACAATTGGGGCAGGATAATCCAAGCTTTCTAGCTCCGGAATCCATTTACGGATATAGGTAAACTGGGAATCAAATTTTTTTGTTTGTTCCGAGGGGCTAAATACCCTAAAATAGGGCGCTGCATCGCAACCAGAGCTTGCTGCCCATTGCCAACCGCCATTGTTACTAGAAAGTTCAAAGTCGAGTAGTTTCTTGGCGAAGTATGCTTCTCCCCACTTCCAATCTATTAACAAGTGCTTCACCAAAAAGCTGGCAACAATCATACGTACCCGATTGTGCATAAATCCGGTAGCATTGAGTTCTCTCATACCTGCATCTACTATGGGATATCCGGTTTTTCCGTTACACCATGCATAAAATTCCGTTTCATTATTTCTCAATGGAATGGAATTGTATTGCTTTTTAAATGCCGAAGTAACCACATGTGGAAAATGAAATAAAATCATCATATAAAACTCACGCCATATCAATTCGTTCCACCACTTTTCATTTAATTTTATAGCATTTTGTGTTAACTCTCGAACGCTTACCGTTCCAAAGCGCAAATGCAAACTCATTCTGCTTGTGCCGTTTAATGCAGGAAAATCCCGTGTTTCCTGATAGTTTGAAATGCAATTTATGTTAAAAACCGGTGGTGGAAAAACGGTATCGGTTTGTTCAAATCCAAGTTCCTTTAGGGAGTAACCTGTTTTTGCTTTCCATTTCAAAAAATTGGAAAAATATTTATTTGTCGGATATGACTTTAAATAAAAATCCGTTAGCTCCGCTTTCCAGCGTTTCATATAGGGAGTGAATACTGTGTAAGGACTGCCGTCATCCTTAACAATCTCCTGTTTTTCGAATATAACCTGATCTTTAAACGAATGAAATGTGCACTGAATACTTTCTAAATAGTTTTTAACTTTTTGGTCTCGCTCAATTGCAGCGGGTTCGTAATCATGATTTAAAAAAATCTTTTTCAATGTATAGTGCTCATTCAGTTCTTTAAACACCTCAATCGAGTTGCCATGGGCCACCCACAAAGAACTTCCAATGGCTTCTAGTTCCGATTGTAGTGCTTCTATCGTTTTATGAATAAAATCAACTCTTCTGTCTGCCTTCTCCTCCAGCAAATCAAGAATTTCTTTATCAAATATAAAAAGGGGTAAAACCGCTTTTTCACTTTTCAAAGCATGGTACAATCCGGCATTGTCGCGTAGGCGTAAATCTCTTCGAAACCAAAATATAACTACCTCTTGCTTTGTGTTCATTTTTATGATTTAGTTTTTTAGAAAGCTAAAACACAGGCATTCCCCTTATGTTTATACCCTCAAATGAAATTGGTCATTATTTTGCTCATTTAACCAAGTGTTGTAATTAATAATATCGCTATCTTTGCTCGAGAGTTGAAGGTTTTGAAAAGCAAATATTTTGGCGCTCAGTAGTTTTTTTGATAATTTGTTGTCGGTATTAATTTTCATCTCCATTATTTTCAACAACTCCTTTTCGCGCTCGTAGATTTGTTCGCCCAAAAGACTTTTGAAATCCTTTTTTATTTGTTTGATGCGGTTTTCAATAAATTCGAAATCCCCCAATTCATATCTGATTTGCAATTCTGTTATCGAAATTTTTAACTGAAATGCGGTATCCAAACTTTTGAAATTTTCTTGAATGCTCATAAAAACCAGATGTTTCAATGCTGTTTTAAAGTTTCGTAATCCAAAGTTCAAAACCGATAGATTAAGGTAAATAAATACAATATAAAACGGTAATTCCTTTATCGCCTTTATTCCCTTTGCTTCTTCCAAAATTGCAATTGCACGCTCTTTATCACTGGCAGAGTAATTTATCATGAGTGAATTATAATAGTAAAACAAGTACTTATCATACAACATCCCGTTGTACTCGTCCATTGCCTCTTTTAGTTTCTGCGTAAACTCAAGAGATTGCGCTATTTTACCATTTTTAAAAAGCGAGTTAATCAAATAGGTAAGCATTTGCAATTTGGTTTCGTGATTTGTTTTTGTAAATAATTTTTCCTTTTGAAATGACTTGTATGTGTCTAACAAGTATACCTCCAGCGATTGGTAGTCGTGCCGCTGAAGCAATATGCGACTTAAGGATTGATATATTTTTAAGCGCAATTGAGTATTGTTTTTTAAATCCGATTTTCCGCTAAACTCATTAATTGTTTTTTGGAGTACATCTAAAATTTTTTGATTCCCTCTATCAAATCCTTGTGAAACTTTAATCCGATAAATAAGCACCGCCAACACATCATCAATCTCTTGAATTTTGTGTAACTTTTTACGGTTCTCTTTTCTAAGTGCGATATAATTTTCAGGGTTCACGGACATGGTTTCTTGTGAGAGTTTGATAAACTCCGCGTAAACCAAATCAAGCAATTCATAATTTTCAATACTTAAGCCCTTTTTTTCAGCTTTGCTTAAATAATAAAACGCAATTTCGAATTGCTGCTTGCGCTGGTAAATGCGCGACAATATAAAATAATGTAATAGAAGAACTGAATCGTCGAAGTCGAAGTATAACAAATTTGTGCTTCTGTTAATGTCTTCAAACAGCCTGTTTTTTAGTCGGTACAAGGAGTTTTTGCTTTCTGCACCATACTGTTTTTTGTGAAACTTATCTTCATCAAAAGCTTCGTAGTTTTTTCGAATCGAGTCAAAGAGCTGTATGTCTTTTCTTGCTCCGCTATCGTTCGTTTGATTGAGGTAGAGCTTAAAATGCCGCACTTCTTCTTTGCTCATTAATCCAATAACCTGATGTAAAATATTCATTTTGGGTGCGTAAGATTTCATCAAAAATAATTATTTTCTCTTAATTCCATTGATTACTTTTATTATCGGAAACAAATCTGGCTTCTATGAAACGATTTTTAACTGAGTTATGTCTCATTACTTTATGCTTATTGGGCTTAAATTTAAAGGCCCAAACTTCAATTGGTTTTGACTCTAGCTATGTAGTTAATTTTACTACTTCTGTTCACCAAAATGACACGGCCAGTTTTAATGTTCGTATTAAAAACTATGGTCCAATTCAGGCCGATTGTGTTTTTGTATATAGCGGATATAAAAATAGCCAAGGAGTAATAAGTGGCATTCAGCAGGAATTCTTATACCCTGCGGGTATTATTTCAAGTATTCCATCTTCCGGTTTAATTACCAAACGGCTTATAATTAATTATTCGGCAACTCGCTTTCCGGTAGGAATTGATGTGGTGGTTATTTGGCCAAAAGCAGCAAATGCAACCACTGCGGACACCTTAGAGTTTATGCCACTTGTTTTGCCCCCCTTAAGTGTTGCTCAGGTATTAAGAGATGAGGGGCTTGTTGTTTTCCCAAATCCATTTTCGAATAGTATTAATATTCATTCGAAACGGCAAATTGAGTCTATAACGATTTACGATTTTGACGGAAAAATAGTTTATTTTAGAGCTGCCGAAGAAACTATCGATCTAAGCCAAATCGCAGTAGCTTCATACATCTTAGAAATAAAGTACAACAGTGGCACAAGAAAAAGAATACAAGTGGTTAAACGGTCAAATGATAAATGAAAGTCCTTTGTTTTAATTAAACATATTTTCAATGAAAAGATTTATACCTATCGTGTCTATTCTACTTTTTGTAGGACTATTAAACTCAAGCCCTGTAAAAAGTCAAAGTCTCGGATTTGACACGCCTCCTGTTTTTCCACAATCAATTGCACTGGATGATTCCGTACCCACAATTGTTCCGATGGGCATTAAAAACTACGGTACGGTTGCTTTTGCAGGAAATACACCCATTTATATTGTAACAAAAGTAATGAGCTCCGGACTGCTTGTTTCTAGAGATTCTTCATTCAATGTTATTACTCAGGCTAATATTCCTCCCGGACAAACCTATGTTCACTCCTATTTTGAACCGTATAATACCGGTAGGTATGTGGTGGGAATTGATGTGGTTGTAATTTGGCCAAAAGCAGTTGGCTATCCAACTCACGACTCTATTACTTACTTAATTCAAATTACTCCTGCGGTTGGTGTGGCTGAGCTCTTGGCCGAAAACGGCTTTTCGGTATACCCGAACCCCTGCAGCGATCAACTCAACATCCTAAATTTGCAACCCTCCAACCCCATTGAACGCGTAAGAATTTACGACCTTTCCGGCAAGTCGATAATGGATAAATTGCGAGGTGAACTCCTTGATTTTTCAAATATCCCGGAGGCTGTTTATTTTGTGGAGGTAACTTACAAATCTGGAATGCGAAAGGTGATGAAAGTTCAAAAAGAAAACAAATAAGTCTAAATCAAATTCAGTTTGTGCTTTATATAACTGCTAAAAATGAGGGCATATTTTCGTGTGTCAGTAATTCTAATACGCTCCTCTAAGATGCGTGCCGGGGGCAGGTTTTTAATTTTCTTAAACAGATTATAGTAGTAAACAAACGAAACATATACTCCAAATCGAGCGCCAATTGGAAGGTTTCGTATGCCACGAAGTCCTTCTTGGAAATCGTTGTCGATTTCTGCCTCTATTTCACGTTTCGCCGCTTCATCAAAGTTTTCGATTTTTAATAATGGGAAATAAGCCCTCCCCAGACTAAAATAATCCGCTTTCATGTCGCGTAAAAAATTTATTTTTTGATAGGCAGCCCCCAAACGCATCGCTTGCGGTTTTAACCTTTGGTACTCAACATCATTTCCTTCACAAAACACACGCAAGCACATTAATCCAACCACTTCAGCAGAGCCAAGTATATAGGTTTCAAAGGTTATTCTATCATATAAATAAGGGTTCAAATCCATCTCCATGCTGTGCAAAAAGGAGTCGATTAATTCCATGTCAATATTATATTTGTTCACCGCTAGTTGAAAGCTGTGTAAAATTGGATTTAGACTGATTTTATTTCGAATTGCCTTATAGGTTTCTTCTCGAAACTCTTTTAATAAAGTGGTTTTATCGTGCTCGTGGAAGGTATCTACAATCTCATCAGCAAAGCGCACAAAACCATAAATAGAATAGATTGGCGCGTGGTATTTTTTAGCCAAAGAAAGTATTCCTAAACTAAAGGAGGTACTATAAGATTTTGTTGTAATCTCACTGCATTTTAGTGCCACACTGTCGTATAAATTATCCATGCTGTAAAATTAGCTTTCTG
Organism: Bacteroidota bacterium; assembly: GCA_016721765.1. Lineage (NCBI taxonomy): Bacteria > Pseudomonadati > Bacteroidota > Bacteroidota bacterium. The sequence goes on along the minus strand of JADKHO010000001.1, from coordinate 1,023,384 downwards.
CTTTTAATCCGTTTCACAATTTGTTCGGTTACCAATTTCCCGGAAATAATTGCCGGGGGCACTCCCGGACCAGGAACAGTTAACTGGCCGGTATAAAACAAGTTTTTTACTTTTTTACTTTTTAATGCTGGTTTTAAATTTGCCGTTTGAAAGAGGGTATTCGCCAAGCCATATGCATTCCCTTTAAAAGCATTATAGTCTTTCATAAAGTTGGCATGGGCATAACTACGTTTAAATTCAACAAAAGGAGTTAGATCAAATCCGCAATACACTTCGAGTCGTTTCATTATTTGTTGAAAAAAACGCTCTCGTGTTGCCTCGTCATCATTTAAATCGGGGGCTACCGGGATAAGAATAAATACGTTTTCACAGTTTTCAGGTGCAACACTTTTGTCGGTTGCTGTAGTTCTACAAACGTAAAACAAGGGTTTTTCGGGCCACTTGTGATTAATATAAATGTCTTTACCATGAGGTCCAAAGGGCTCATCAAAAAACAAAGTATGATGCTGCAGTTGTGGAAGAGGTTTGTTTATACCAAGAAAAAACAACAACGATGACGGTGCCATGACTCTTTTATCCCAATATTTCTGGGTGTAAGTTCTAAATTCCTTCTTTAGTAAGGTTTGTTCTGTGTGTTGATAGTCTGATCCCGCCACCACCAAATCGGCCGCATAACGCGCTGTTTTGGTGGATACAGAAACGGCCTGCCCATTTTCCACATCAATAGATTCTACGGCTTCTCCAAATTTGAATTTCACACCCTGTGCTGTTGCAACTTTTACCATTCCTTCCACAATTTTATGCATTCCACCAATCGGATACCAAGTACCCAAAGCCATGTCGGCATAATTCATAAAACTATATAAAGCAGGTGTGTTTTCAGGCATGGTTCCTAAAAAAAGAATGGGGAACTCAAGGAGTTGAATTAGCTTGTCGTTCGTAAAATATTTCCGAATGTGCTTGTCGATGCTTTGAAATAAATCCAAACGGAAAAGCGCCGGAACAAATGACAAATCCATAAACTCTTTAATGGATTCACCCGGTCGACGCATCATTTTATCAACACCTACTCTGTACTTAAATTCTGCCTCCTTCAAAAATAGCCTTAACTTATCTCCTGCACCCTTCTCGTTGCTTTCAAATAATGCACATAGCTCCCCAAAGTCCGATGGAACAAGCATTTCTTCTCCCTTTCCAAAATAAACGGCATAGGAGGGAGATAATCTTTTTAGTTGATAATAATCTTTGACAGAGACACCAAAGTCATTAAAGAATTCTTCGAAAATTTCAGGCATCCAATACCAACTTGGACCCATATCAAAATTATATCCTTGTGTTTCAAACTTACGCGCCCTGCCGCCGGCGGTGTTGTTTTTTTCAAGTACTGTAACTTCAAAGCCTGATTTTGCAAGATAGCTTGCCGCCGAAAGAGAAGAAAATCCGGAACCAATAACAATAACCTTTTTTTGCATCTAATAAACACTAATTATCCCGACAAGGTTGAAACTACCTAAAATCCTTGAGCGAAACTATTAGTTTTTTTCGTGCTAAAAAAATGCGACTCTTTACTGTTCCAATTGGAATATTTAAATCTGTTGCAATCTCTTTGTATTTATAGCCTTCAAAATACCGAACAAAGGGAATCTTCAAATCATCTTCAAGTGAATCAATATGACCTTTTATATCCTTCTCCGAAATTTGCGATATGGGCGATACTGAAGCATTGCTTTGCGGAATATTCAGAAAGTACAAATCCTTTGTTTTATCAATAATTTGACGCGTTTTGGTGTTTCGTCTATAATTATTGATGAAAGTATTTTTCATTATTGTGTACAACCAAGCTTTTAAGTTAGTACTATCGGCATACTTATCCTTATACATGAGCGCTTTCAGCAGGGTGTCTTGTAAAAGGTCTGCCGCGTCGTCGTGGTCTGATGTGAGGCTAATTGCAAAGTATTTTAATGGGGCTGTAAAAGATAGCATTTGCTTGTTAAACTCTAGTGTTGACATGGGTTTAGTTGCGTTTGTTTTTACCAAATAATATTTTTGTTTAACAAAAGTATGAAAAGATTAAACAAAAACAAAACAAAAGCAATTTTTAACAAGAATTATTCTGGTCTTCCAAAATTTAATCTGCAGGCTATTTTAGATTTTCTTCAACAAAGAAGATAGGTTTGCTGGGTTCTTAAACAGAAAAATATTTGAAGGAATATGCAGTTGAGAAAAGGATTGTTCGTATCCCGAAAGAAATATCTTGGATTTACTAAAATCTTTTGAAAGCCTTTGTAAATGTTCTTGTGTGTTTAACTCCTCTTTGGGGCAGGTAATAATTGCTAATAAATAGTCGGGTTTTATTTGGGAATAGGCCTTTATAAGATCCTCGTAGGGTACGCTCTGTCCTAAATAAGTGGTGCGAAATCCGTGGTTTCTCAAAAAATAATTATAGTACAGCAGGGCAACTTCATGGTACTCGTTTTCGGGAAGATAAAGCAGGAATTTTTTTGTTGATTTATCGGTTACATTAGGGTGGTTGTTTATTGCTACTATTATTTTTTGACGTATTAAATTGATGACAAAATGCTCCTGACCGGGTGTGGCCATTCCTGCATGCCACATTACTCCTAATTTTTGTAAAAAAGGGTAAATCACATCTGTCATCGTTTTATCAAATCCTATTTTTTTACAGCACAACTCAACCGTTTTTTCAAAACTTTCCTCATCATAGGCAATCATGGCGGCAACGAGACTATCGATTTGAATGCTCGGAACAATTGAGCTTTCTGCAATTCCAAGCACCCGTGTATGAATTTCCTTAGCACTTAATTTTGCAATGTGTGAGATTTTAATGCCTTGATTGTTTAAAAAACTAACATTTAAGATATGTCTTAAATCCGCATTGCTGTAGGTCCTAATGTTGGTTTCTGTGCGGTGCGGTGATAAAAGATGGTACCGTTGCTCCCACATACGGAGCGTATGCGCTTTAATTCCCGAATAGCGTTCTAAATCTTTTATGGAATAATTAGACATTGTAGTTCTTTCAATTCCTTTCAAACAATAACTCTTGTGTAATGTTCTGCATTTCCCAAATAAATAAATTATTTACCCTTTTTATTGTGTGGATAACCAAAATTATGAATTTGAATTTTTTGTTAAAATTAACTATTTTTGGAGATTGACTATCTGCGAGTTAAGTTTTGAGAAAACCACTACTACTATTTTTTCTTCTTTTTATTAGTAGAGCTGAGGCTCAGCTAAACTATACCTTTTCTGGTTTGGCCGGTACATACACCGCGCTGAGTGGTGCAAGCACCTTGCATGGCAGCAATCAAGATGATGCATTATCCGCTGCTACCAATATTGGTTTTTCTTTTACTTTCGGAGGAGTTTCTTATACTCAATTTAAAGCATCCACCAACGGCTGGCTAACTTTTAATACTGCATTAACAGCATCAAATTCGTTTAACGATTTAACTTTTACAGTTGACCGGCCAATTATTGCACCTCTATGGGACGACCTTGCAACCAACGGTTCTGGTGCAGTAAGCTATAAGTTGTCTGGCACAAGCCCTAATCAAATTTTAACTGTGGAGTGGAAACAAATGTTGTGGACTTACAGCGCTGGCACGTATGCTATAAACTTTCAAGTTCGCTTATTTGAAACAACCAATGTTATTGAATTTGTATATCTCCGCAACGGTAATCAAACTGCAAATATTTCAGCTTCCGCAAGTGCTTCCATTGGCTTGGCAGGTCAATGCGATGGCGATTTTTATTCCCTTGCAGATAATTCGGCTTCCCCGGCAGTTTCTAAACTAACTGAAACTACCTCCATTAATAAAAAACCGGCAAACAATCAGGTGTATCGTTGGACACCCGCGGTGTTGCCTCTCTCCGGCGATTTGTGTGCCTCACCTATTGCGATTACATACGGTATAGGATCTTGTAATGCAAGTCTAGGGACAGTGGTTGGAGCTACATCCACCGGGTCGCCTGCGGCACCGGCCTGTTGGTCACCCTCCACCAGTTCAAACGATGTTTGGTATGCAGTTACCAAACCTGCCGGTCAAACAACCATGCAAGTATCAACCGATTTGTCGTCGAGTGCCTGTAATCCTTTTGGAACTGCAATTGCCGTTTATTCTGGAACTTGTGGAACTCCTGTTTTGGTTGGATGTGCCGATAATAATGGGATCCAAAATGCTAATAATGCAATTCTGGTGTTAACCGGTTTACCAAGTGCTGCAACAAGCTATTTGATTCGTGTAGAGGGTGACGCTGCAACGGTGGGTAATTTTCAAATTTGTGTTCGAGATGTTATTAACGATGATTGTGCAAACGCAACACCTTTAACACCGGGTGTCTCCTGTGTTACAACAGCAGGAAACGTTTCAGGGGCTACCGGCTCACTACCTGCCAGTGCTTGCAGCGGAACAGCTAACGACGATGTTTGGTATTCATTTGTTGCGAGCCAGGCAACACATGTGATAACTGTTGTGGGCTCTTCTAGTTTTGATGCAGTGGTTCAAGTTCTTTCGGGGCCTTGCGGTAGTATGACATCTCTTTTTTGTACCGACAATAGTTTCGCAGGAGGAACCGAAAGTATTACCGCAACGGGACTTACCGCTGGAACCACCTATTATGTGAGGGTTTATGATTACGACACGGGTATGCCATCCACTACCTCCTTTACCATTTGTGTCACAACCCCTGTAATGCCAACTTGCCCAACAGCCCTAGGCACAGGAGTGGTTAATGTTGCTAGCTTACCCTATACCTCCATAGGCCGCACTACTTGTGGAAAAGTAAATGATTTAACCGCTTCGAATGTTGTAGTTTGTGGTAGTTCAAGTTACTATACCGGAGAAGATGAGGTTTTTGTTTTTACACCCTCCTCTAGTGGAAATATCACCATAAGCCTTACCAGTAGTGGGTCTTGGACAGGTATGATGCTTTACGCTGCTTGCCCTTTTAGCGGAAGTTGTGTTGGTTTTGCACAAAGTTCTGTGGGAAATAAGTCTTTATGCACTACGGTAGCATCAGGAGTAACTTATTACTTAATAATCGACTCCTACGCAAGCCCTGCTTGCAATCCTTTTGACATTAGTATTACTGCCCCAACAACTGCAGTTGCAAACGACGAGCCTTGCTCTGCTATAGCGCTTCCTGTTGCGACAAGTTGCTCCTATGTGGCCTATACCAATGAGTGCACCTCTGCTAGTTCGGGAGTTCCAGCACCGGGTTGTGCAAATTATTTAGGTGCGGATGTTTGGTTTACTGCTGTTGTTCCAGCCTCAGGAAGTATTTCAATCGACACGAAAGAAGGAACAGTAACAGACGGAGGAATGGCCATTTATTCAGGAACCTGTTCTTCTTTGACACTCATTTCATGCGACGACAACAACAGCACCAATGGTTTGATGCCGCAACTATCTCAAACAGGTTTATCTCCAGGGAGTACAGTTTGGATACGGGTTTGGGAATATGGTAACGACAACAATGGAACCTTTTCTATTTGTGTAAGCGACCCTTGTCCCGGAGGAAGTGTGGCAAATGATCAACCCTGCAACGCAACCGCATTGGGACTTAATGTGAATCTATCAGGAGATAATACTTGTGCAAATGGAATCAATGACCCATTAACCCTGCCGAGTTGCTGGGTAAGCGGAAGTTCCAATACGGTTTGGTACAAAATTGTTTGTCCTGCATCCGGACAATTAAAAATACGCACCAGTCTTGGCTCGCTTTCCAACACTCAAATCGCTTTGTTTTCGGGTGCTTGCGGAGCGCTAACCTTGGTGACGGGGGCTTGTAACGATAATTCTCCCAGCTGCGGAACCTCTTCTTATACGAACTCCGAACTCTCTATTTCAAGCGGCTTAACGTCCGGTCAAACTTATTACCTTGCAATTGACGGCACTGCCGATTTAAAAGGCACCTTTGATGTTATGGCTGTAGATGGAAGTGTTGGTTTTCCGCTTGCTGCCGGTCAGGATTGTGGTTCATATAATCCGGTTTGCGGGCAAAGTATTTCGGTTGGAAATCCCGGATATCAGGCTTATGGAAACGCATGTAATTTTGCAGGGGGGGGAAGTAATTGTCTCGCTTCCGGAGAAAGAGGAACCGCTTGGTATTCAATTCCAATAAATGCTAACGGCAATCTAGCATTTGACATTGTTCCAAACGATTGGTTGGGAGCTCCAAGCACCACCTCCACAGATTATGATTTTGCTTTATGGAAAATAAGCGGAAGTGGCGCCACCACCTGTGCCGCAATTTCTGGCGGAGCTGCTCCCCTAAGGTGTAATTACGATGGTTATGGGGTTACCGGCTGCTTTGGTAATGTTACTAATACCGCTCCTGCTGCTTATCCGGGTTTTGGTCTTGCTTATGAAACACAGGTTTCGGTTGTTTCGGGAGAAGTATATGTTTTGGTTGTAAGTAATTTTACCAATAGCACTTCCGGTTTTACGCTTAACTTTAGTGCAAGCGCTCCTATTAATTATACATCGGCCGGAACAACTATTACCTGGTCGGGGGGTACCAATACTGCGTGGGCTTTAGCAAGTAACTGGGGCGGTTGTAACCCACCGAATTGCACCATTGACGCTTCAGTCGTACCTGGTTCAACGAGTCAACCTGTAATTTCCACAAATACTTCGGTAAAGAACTTAACTATTAACAACGGTGCCACTTTAACTATTAATTCGGGGGCAATTTTGCAAATATGCGGGGACTATGTGAACAACGGAAATCTATTGGCATCTCCCAATTCAACCATTTTGTTTAACAATGGAAGTGTCATTCAAAATATTGACGGGGCGCTTGTAAGTGCTGATAAATTTGGAAATTTAAGCATCAATAAAACCGGTGGCCAAGTAAACCTTTTGCAAAATATTGATATTGGAGGAAACTTCACCACATCCACAGCAACAAGCATTTTAAACACAAACGGAAAAAGTATTAAGCTGGCCGGAAACCTCAGTAATTTTGGTGGCAATAATACATTTAGCGGCATTGGCGCCTCCGGAGTGCTTGAGTTTAATGGGACATCCTCACAAAGCTACTTTCAAGGAAATGCCGTGCTTGATTTAAACTCAGTGATACTAAACCATAGTGGGACAGGAGTAAATTTGTTAAGCAACTTAATTGTTAAATCAACAAGTGGTTCGTTGACATTAAATAATGGAAAAATAATTACCGGGGCAAATGAAGTTGTGGTTGCCAATGTTAGTCCAGCCTCTGTTAATGCTGGTAATTCAGCGAGTTTTGTGTCCGGAAATTTGAGACGGTATTTGTCCACAACCGGTGCCTATAATTTTCCGCTTGGAGCTGCAAGCAAAGGATATCAGCTAGCCAACATTAATTTTACATCGGCAACAAGCATTGGCAATTTACTTGGCCGTTTCGATGCCTGGCCTTCAACCCCTCCTATAGTTGGGGGTAGTGATTGCAGCAATTTTTATTCGCTGGCTGCTGAAGACAATGGTTATTGGACTATAACCGCCGATGCCAATCCAACTTCCGGAACATACACCGCTGCTCTTTACCCCGGAAGCGCCGGAAATATCGCAGCAGCAAGCGCTTGGACCATAATGAAAGCCCCCAATCTAGCCGGTGTTTGGGGGTATGACGGAACCTGCGGCACAGGGACCTCAACCTTAGTTTCACGAACAGGAATGAAAGGTTTTTCTGTTTTTGCTGCAGCTCAAGGAATTTCAGGAAGTTTACCCATTAATCTTTTAGGGTTTGATGGTAAACGAGAGGGTTCACAAAACCACTTGTTTTGGACAACAGCTTCAGAAATAAACAATGCTTATTTTGTCGTTGAAAAATCTGAGAACGGTATAGATTTTTTGGCTTTTCAAATACTTAACGGAGCTGGCAACAGTAATGGCCTGTTGCACTATTTGTGTGTGGATGAGAAGCCTTTTGATAAAATTAGTTATTATCGATTAAAGCAAGTTGATTTTGATGGGGCATTTTCTTTTAGCCGAATTATTTCTATCGCTGGTGATTCGCAATTATTTCAAGTAATTGCCACCTATCCAAACCCTACAAACAATGAGATTTATCTTGACCTTAAAAGCAGCGCTATTCAATCAACAATAAAAATCCGAATTAGTGATGTATTTGGTAGGTTATTAGCACAACACAATGTGATTTTTTCAACGGAAACAATTCATTATGCATTGTTCCTTGGAGATTTTCCGGCAGGGATTTATTTTGTTCAACTTTTGGACTCAAATGAGATAGATCTTGGACATTTAACGGCAATTAAAAAATAATGCTAAATAGCCTACTTCCTTTTATTCGAACCTATATTAATTAAATGCAGTGGTTGTGAATGGCAATTTCATTATTTTAGTCTAACTATGCAACCTTATTATTGTTTTTTCGTTCACCTGTATTCAAAGTAATTTTGAAGATTTTTTTTGAGTACGAAACAGTTACAAGCATCTATCCACACATAAAGCCTGCTTTTATATGAATTTCTTGCGTTTCAAATTTTTTTTTCACTCTGTTTTTGCTCTAATTTTCATTTATTCTTCGAGCTGGGCTGCAACTAAAACATTTAGCATTGCCGGCAATTTTAGCACTCCTGCAAACTGGGGGGGTGCTCTTCCGGTTGCCGGAGATGCATTGGTTATTGCAGCAAATTGCACAGTAGATAACGCAACTGCCAATCTTGCCTATGGAAATTTAACCATAAATGCGGGAAGGTCTTTGAATTGGCCGATTGGAGGAACAGCCATCCTAGCTGTTGTGAATATGGCTTCGGGAGGAGCAACAGGTACTTTGAACATGACAAATGGAGGTAAGCTAATTATCTCCGGTACATGGTCATCAGCCAACCTTACGTTTACTTATGGAACAGGGACTATCGAAATTAAATCAACAATGACTTTGCCTGCTGCCTACACAAATTATTATAATTTAATTGTTAACGGTGCCGGAAAAACCGTCACATTGGGAGCTAACACTACAGTAAACAATAACTTAACAGTAACCCTCGGGGCTTTTACCATAGGGGCCTTTACTTTTTTAGAAAACGGGAGCACAACTATTACAAGTACTTTAAACATTAATAACTCAACCGGTTCAAAAACATTTATGCACCTTACCATTAATGGAACCTTTAACAACAGCGTAAATGAAGATGTAACCATTAAAGGGAATCTCATTAATAATGGGACTTTTACAATGGGAACAGGAGAAGTTATTTTTAGTGGTGCAACTTCCAATACAGTAAGTGGGTCTGCTGTGTCAACTGCATTTGGAGGTGGAATAACCGTAAACAAAGGTGTAAGTCAGTTAAATGTTATTGATATACAAAGTGTAATTACGATGGTAAACGGTGGGTTAACGCTTCAAAATGGGACCTTTAAATTATCAAGCGCATCTACGATAGTTCCCTTTACTTCCGATCCGAATATTCCTACAACTGCAAAACTTTGGTGTAATGGGGGAACTATGAATTCTACCGGCAGCTTTGATTGGAGCTTAGATGGATACCTCTTAGTGAGTGCCGGTACCGTTAATTTTGGTACCGCAATGAGCGATCGTATTATACCCACAACAACCGGAGCAAACACCGGAACTGTTGAAGTTACTGGTGGTAATTTAAACGCTACCGGGCGTATCTCCAATGGAACAAATGCTTGGACTTACATTCAAACAGGTGGAACTACCACTCTAGGGACAATCGGGAATAACGTTGCCGGCCGAGATGTTTTTAATATGGACAATACTGTAAGTTGTTCCTTCAGCATGTCGGGAGGAACCTTAATTATACAAAATAAAGGAGGCAGTGGGGGAGAAAATCTTGGTTACCACAATACTGCTGTTTTGGGATCCGGATTCACGGGAGGAACGCTTCAAATGGGAAATGCATCCACAGCGCCGGGTACTATTATGAGGGTGGAATCCAGTATTCCTATTTATAATTTGGTGGTAAACAGCGCCAATGTAACCGTTCAAATACAATCTCCGGCAGCTCCAGTTACAACCTCCTTGACAATTACAAACGATCTTACCATTTCTGCAGGAGTCCTGGATGTAAATGCCGGCTCACAAAACTTATCGATTGGAGGAGATTGGAGCAACGCAAGTGTTGCTGCTGATCCATTTACTCAGGGTTCAAAAACGGTTACTTTTAATGGATCAAGCGCGCAAACGATTTCAAATAGCGGGGATGCGGATGGTACTGTTTTTAATAACCTTACATTAAACAACTCTTCCATACCTCAGTCTGCTGCTCTTGTTTCTCTTAACACACCCGTAACCGTTAATGGGGCCTTAACTTTAACCGATGGTTATTTGGTAACCAGCTCAAGTAATATTCTTAATCTTATTGCCGGCTCGAGTGCAACAAGCGGCAGTGCAAATAGCTATGTGAATGGACCCATGACAAAAGCAGGAACCACGGCATTTGTTTTCCCATTAGGGTATGGAAATGGTTTGCGTTGGGCACGCATAGGAATTGGGGCTCCTTCGGCGTCTTCCACTTTTAAAGCACAATATTTTGCAGTTCCTTTTGCAAATACATCTACAATGGCTGTAAGCCCCTCTCCTGTGCTTAGCAATGTAAGTACACAGGAATATTGGCAGCTCGACCGCAGTGTTGGCGCAGGAAATGCAACTGTTACACTTTTTTGGGAAAACGCTAATTTTAGCGGGATTGATCAATGTAGCAACGCCGATTTAAGAGTGGGGTACTGGAATGGTGCGTCGTGGGAAAATAACAACAATGCTGTAAGCACCACCGGTACTTGTGTTGGCGTAACCGCCGGAACAGTTTCCACTACTGCCGTTGTGAGTTCATTCGGTACGCTCACGTTTGGTTCATTAACCAATTTGGTGAATCCTTTGCCCATTATGTTGATCTCCTTTTCAGTGAACAATTGCGAAAAAAATGTATGCATTGATTGGACTACCCAAACTGAAGCTAACAATGATTATTTTACAATTGACAAAACCAAAGATGATGTAAATTATGAGCTTGTTGCAAATGTTAAGGGTGCCGGAAATAGTACGGTGGTTAAACATTATTCCTTAATTGACAATAGCCCTTATGACGGTGTTTCCTACTACCGTTTAAAGCAAACTGATTTTAATGGCAATTTTACTTTTTACACGCTCAGAGAAGTTGACAGAAGTTTAAATACCGATTTTTCAATTTCTCTCTTCCCCAACCCCGGCAATGTGGGAGATGTTAACCTTGCCTTGAAATCCGAAAGAGGAAAAGAAGTGTTGGTGGTGGTGTATGATGTTACCGGTCGCGAAACCTACTCAAAAATATTGATTACCGAGCGCGACGGTCAAAATGTTTTTGCACTGGACCCATCCGGAAAACTCGAAAGCGGAATTTATTTTGTAACCGGAACATCCGACAGGAGTGTGGACAGTAAAAAGCTAGTTATTCGCTAGTTAAAGCATTTCGAAGTTAGGCTTCTTCCTAATAAATATTATCGTCTTGATACTTCTGCTCGTTTGATAGTATATTTTCACCAGGCAGAAGTTTACATGTGTTTCCCAAATGCTTCTCATCCAATTAATGGCACTATCGGTTTTTTGTATTGTTAGTTGATTTCAAATCAGTAAGAATCCCACAAAATAAGTAATTCCCGTGTTGTGGAATGCGCTAAATTTGTTCAAAAATCAACTCATGAAAACAAAAAAAACTTCTTTAAAGTATCTGGTTATCCTTCTAGTTATAATTGCTAGTGCATCGTGCAAAAAAGCAGAAGATGCTACTGAACTGCTCGAAGACGGCGGCAACACCACAGCTGTAACTCCCTCTTACAGCTATAAAGCCAATGATGCCGATGCTGTATTTGCAGCAGTAAACGCAGTTACCTATCAGAACATTCCTGTGATTGGGCTTCAAAAAATTGATGTAAACACCGCTGTTGCTGCTTTTTTTAGTACTACCGGAAACAAGCCATATACCAATGGCGGAACAGTGACCTGCGAAGGAAAAACACTCACGCAAGATACTAGTAAAGCATACCTTTTTGCGCCCAGTGGCTCTGAAACAATGACTTTTAGTGGCAATACGGATTGGACTATAGCCGGTAATTCTTCCAGCGGAATGCCATCTGTTAATTTTTCGAGCGCTAGCCCGGTTCCTACTTATAATGGAATTGCCAATGGTTCATTAACATCAAATGTTAACCGTGCTAACGATATTACGATTACAATTAACGGAACAATCACCAATGCCGATTCGGTTTTTGTAACCATATCCAGCGGAAGCGCTTACGTTCAAAAAGTGGTTGCTGCAAATAGCAATTGCACTTTTACAGCTGCTCAGTTGGCCGCACTCGGTGCTACAAATGGTTCTGCAAACGGAATAATTCAGATTGCTCCATTTAAAATCGAATCCAGCACCACAAGCGGGAAAAAATATTACTTCATTAACGAAGCTGCTTATACAAAATTTATTACCGTCGAGTAATTCCCCTTTACTTTTTTAACCAACACACCCCGCTATTTCAGAATAGCGGGGTGTGTTGGCATTATACACAACCGCCCTCTTTTAACAAGTCTGTTTATTACTAATTCCAAAAAGCGCATTGGATTTTGTTTTTAATACTTAGTTTTATCTTCACTAAAATCATATTTAATGAGACAACAAAAAGGCAAGGGCTCGCAGGGAAAGGGCAAACAACTGATTACAAAAGAACTACTTTCCGTTTTTCATCAACATCCCAAAAAGCCATTTAATCCGAAACAATTGGCAAGCATGTTGGATATTCGAAATCCACACGACAGAACCCTTATCAATACAATATTAGACGAACTTTGTGACCGCGATGCAATCCAAGAAATTGAGCGCGGAAAATTCAGATTAAACAGTGCCGCTCAAAATTATATTACCGGAATTGCACAACTCGTAACTTCGGGAGCTGCTTATGTTGTGAGCGAGGAAAGCGAACAAGATGTGTATATAAGCCAACGCGGGGCCATGAATGCCATGAATGGCGATAAGGTGAAAGTTTCGGTGTTTAAAAACTCCGGTCGTGGAAAAAACCCCGAAGGTGAAATTGTGGAAATTATTCAACGTGCCAAATCCGAATTTGTAGGAACCATCGAAATCTCTAAAAATTTCGCGTTTCTCTCCTCAAGTGGGCCAAGATCCGGTCCGGATATATTTATCCCCTTAAGCAAATTAAAAGGGGCTCGAAATGGCGATAAGGCAATAGCTAAGATAACCGACTGGCAGGCCGGTGAAAAAAATCCTACCGGTGAAATTATTAATGTACTCGGAAAGGCTGGTGAAAACAACACTGAAATGCATGCCATACTTGCTGAATATGGTTTGCCCTATGCATTTCCTCCCGAAGTGGAAGCAGATGCAAACCGCATTCCCACTGAAATAACAGCAGCCGAAATTGCCAAAAGAAAAGACTTCCGAAAAATTACAACTTTTACTATTGACCCTGTTGATGCAAAAGATTTTGACGACGCCTTGTCCATTCGTCTAGTCTCAAAAAAGGGAGAGCCCAATGTTTGGGAAATTGGTGTTCATATTGCCGATGTAAGCCATTACCTCTTGCCCAAAACCATTTTAGACAAAGAAGCTTTTGAGCGCGCAACTTCTGTTTACTTAGTTGACAGGGTGGTTCCTATGTTACCTGAAATTCTTTCAAACAATGTTTGTTCTCTTCGTCCAAACGAAGAAAAACTGTGCTTTTCGGCAGTATTTGAAATGGATGAAGAAGCTAATATCGTTAGTGAATGGTTTGGAAGAACGGTAATAAATTCAGACCGACGATTTTCTTATGAAGAAGCACAGCTGAGGCTGGAAACACAAGAAGGTGATTTTGTAAGCGAGTTGCTTACCTTAAATAAAATTGCAAAGAAGCTGCGCGAAATACGCTTCAAAAAAGGCTCAATCGGTTTTGACAAGGTTGAAGTAAAGTTTAATTTGGATAAAGACGGCGACCCCATTGGTGTTTTCTTTAAAGTTGCAAAAGACAGCAATATGTTAATAGAGGATTTTATGTTGTTGGCCAACCGCAAAGTTGCAGAGTTTGTAGGTCAAAACGGAGCTAAATACACCGCTGCTAAAAAAAGTTTTACCGTTGCTTCTTCCGCTCAATTACCTTTTGTTTATCGCATTCATGACGCCCCCGACAAGGATCGCCTTTCGGCATTTAGCGATTTGGTGAGTCGCTTCGGATACAAACTCAAAATAAATTCTCCCAAAGAAGTGGCCGACAGCATGAACAAATTGTTGAAAGAGGTTGTAGGAAAGCGAGAGGAGAGCATGGTAGAACAACTAGCCATCCGAACCATGGCAAAAGCTATTTATACGACCAAAAACATTGGACATTATGGTTTGGCTTTTGACTATTATACCCATTTTACATCGCCCATCCGCAGGTATCCGGATGTTATGGTTCATCGCTTGCTTCAACATTATTTAGATAAGCAAAGCGGTGCTGCAAATCCGGGGCTTGTTGAAAATTTGGAAGAAAAATGCAAGCACAGCAGCGACATGGAAAAACGTGCTGCAGAAGCGGAGCGTTCAAGTATTAAATACAAACAGGTGCAATTCATGCAAGACCATATTGGAGAGCTCTTTGAAGGTGTTATTTCTGGAGTTTCCGAATGGGGCCTATATGTGGAGATTGTAGAAAATCACTGTGAGGGAATGGTTCGGATGAAAGACCTAGAGGGTGATTTTTTTGTGTATGATGAGGAAAATTATTGCTATTGGGGCAAACGCACCAAAATAAAGTATCAGTTAGGTGACAAGGTAATGGTTAAAATAAAACGCGCCGACCTTGTTAAAAAACAATTGGACTTTGAAATGGTAAAAAAAACAGAACAGTGAATTGTTTAGAGCAGATTTAATCGGCTCATTAACTCCTCCTTGTGCGAGCCGCCAATTGGAATCGGCTTCTTTTCATGTTCAATAATTAGATACGGTTGCTCGATACTAATAATTTTATCAATGCGCACAATAAACGAGCGATGCACACGCACAAATTCCTTTTGAGGAAGTTTTGCTTCAATGTCTTTCATTGTGGAGTGAATGGTATAGCGTGCGTTGAGGGTATTAACTATTACATAATCCTTCAATGCTTCAACATAAAAAATATCAACCGTTTGCACCTTCACCAACTTGGAGTTGGATTTAATAAACAGAATATCCGGTGTGCTTTCCTGGCTTTCAACAAGAGAGAAAAGGAAGTCTCTTTCCTTTTTTAGTTCAATTGCCTTTTGGTGTTTGTAAAGCGCCATTTCGATATTTGAATGTAAATCAATTTCCTTAAAGGGCTTAATGATATACCCATAGGGTTCCGATATTTTTGCTTTACTTAAAGTACTTTCGTCTGCATAAGCGGTAAGAAAAATTACCGGAATGTTGTTTTTTTCATGAATAAAATTTGCTGCATCAATACCGCTCATTTCACCTTTTAGCATGATGTCCATTAAAACCAAATCGGGCTTCTTTTCGTCTGCTACTAACACAGCAGCCTCACCGCTGTTAACCGTATCAATAACATGATAACCCAGTTTTTTTAAGCTTTGGGCAATATCTTTTGCAACAATGCTTTCATCTTCTACAATCAGAATATTAGTTTTTGACATCACTTATTTTTTTGGTTAATTCAGACTCAAATGTGACTGTAAATTTAGTACCTATTTTGTTTTCACAAAATATTTCCCCGTTTATTTGTTCTACAAGACTTGTTACAAGTTGTAATCCAAGGGAGTCGGTGTTTCTAAAATCAAGTTTTTGGGGCAAGCCAACACCATTGTCGCTAATGGTGAGGGTAACACGGTTATCTATTTCTTTGAGGCGCACCCATACCTCTCCTCTTTTTCCTTCCGGGAAGGCATATTTTAGAGCGTTTGAGACCAATTCATTCACAATTAATCCACAAGGAATAGACGTGTCAAGGTTCAAAAAGATTTCATCTACATCATGGTGCAACTCCACTAAACCACTGTAAATTCGATAGGAATGAATTAAGTTTTTGGTGAGCGTTACAACATACTCTGAAAATTTAATACTTGAAAAAGCGGATGTTTGATACAAACTCTCATGAATAAAAGACATTGACTTTATTCTATTTTGCAATTCACGCAGCATTTCAAGCGTATATTTATCTTTAATGTAGCTCGATTGCAGGTTCATGATGCTGGATATAACCTGAAGGTTGTTTTTAACCCGATGGTGCACTTCTTTTAACAATACTTCCTTTTCTTGTAAGGACTCCTTCATTTGCTCTTCTGCCAGCTTTTTCTCCGTTATGTCGTGGGCTATTCCTGAAATCTCGTCTATTTCGTTGTCTCCTTTATAAATAGGGCTCAAAAAGATTTCGCGTACCACCAGGTTGTTGTTTTTATCGAATTGCCTTGTCTCAAATTGTTGCGGCTTCCCTTTAAAAGCTTCTGCATATTTCTTGTCCCAAAATTCATGGTATTCATCTGGAGCGAATTTTATTTTGGGTGCGTCCTTGTCCTGCGAAATTTCAGGTGTTATTCCATATAAGTTGAAAATCGCATCGGAATAATTTTTATTAAATGAGGTGAGGGCGATTTTTCTATCTACTGACCAAATTAGGTGAGTGCTGCTGTCAAAAATTGCATTGATTTTTGCTGCTTGGTCATTAATTTTTTCCTGCGTTTCCTTTTTTTCGGTGATGTCTTCACAAATACTAACTAAATAGTCCGGTTTCCCATTTGTGTCAGTTATAATAGAGGTTGTGAGGTTGCAGTAAAGGGTAGAGCCATCCTTGTGTTTATATTTCCGCTCGGTAGTAAAGTTTTTTATTTCTCCTGTCAAAAACTGTTTCATAATATCTTGAAGCAGTTCAATATCTTCGGTATTTGATACATCGTAAATTGACTTTTGAATCAACTCCTCCTCTGTATAACCCAACATTTTGCACATCTGTTGGTTGGCCTGAATATATCTTCCTGACAAATCAATTCGTGCTATTCCCAAAAAGGCCTGGTCGTAAATGGCGCGATATCTTTCTTCACTGAGCTTAATGGTTTGTTCGGCGCTTCTTCGTTCAGTAATGTCCCTAAAAATACCTCTTGTGGCAACAATTGCTCCTTCCTTGTTTTTCTTGGAGCTCAGGTTCCCTTCTACTAAAATTTTACGATTGTCTTTGGTTATAAATGCAAATTCAATATTGTCGATTTTCTGGCCCGAAAAAACCATATTCATAGCTTCCTTACAGTGTTCTATTGAGTCGGGATGAATAAAGTTTAATACATTTTCATTTTCAACATCCTCTACCTTGTAGCCTAGTGCTTCTCTCCACATGGTGTTCACATATTGAATCTTTCCTTGTGTATCAACACTTTGAATTATCTCAGTAGTATTTTCAAACAAATCGCGGTAAAGCTCTTCGCTTTGGCGTAATTTTTCTTGCGCTTTATAAATCTCCGTTACATCTCTTGAAACGCCCACATAGCCTATTAATTCGCCTTCTTCACCAAATATTTTAGAAGCCGTTAAAAAGCTGGTAAACTGCTCTCCATTTTTCTTTTTATTTACAATTTCTCCTGTAAATAATCCAATATCATTTATTTGTGCCGAAACTTTTTCAAACTCATCATAGTTTGCATACAAAAAATCGAAGGGCTTTCCTATAACTTCATAACTGTTGTATCCAAATGTTATTTGTGCTGCGCTATTAAACTCTGTTATTCTTCCAGAATCATCCGAAGCCATAATCATATCAAGCGATGAGTTAATGATGTTCTTAATGTACTTTTCAGATTCTTGCAGTTCACGTTGGGCTTTTATCCGCTCCGCAACCTCGCGATGAAGCACCACATTGCTTTCCTCTACAATTTGCGCGCGCAGCCGTTCTCGTTCAACTTGTTTTTTTTCTGATAAATTGTGTACAACCAACTGAACAGCTTGCTTGCCGCGATACAACATTGGAATCGACTTTGCCTCCAATTCTAGTCGCTTACCTTTCTTGTTAATTACTTCGTATTCTTCAAAATCGGCAACCTCTCCTGCCTTCACTCTTATCATCCTCGATTTTACTGCTTCATGATACTCTGGTAACAAAAAGCTAAAAAGTGTTTCGTGCTCGATTTCTGAAAGATCCGAAACGCCAAGCATTTCGAGTCCGGTTGGATTGGCAAAAATTATTCTTCCATCAAGGTGTATAAATACCCCGTCAGGTGAATTTTCAAACAAGGTTTTGTAGCCTTGTTCACTTTCTTCTAATTGCTTTTCGAGTCGCTTTCTTTCGGTTATATCTCTCGAGATACCTTCAACAGCAATCCACTCTCTTCGTTCGTTGTAAATAAACTTAACGATCGTTTCCATCCAAATTATGCGCCCATCCTTTCGTGTGATGCTTGTAACGGTGGGCATGTGTTCTAACTCTTGAATCAATTTAACCTGATTCTCAAAGTCGTTGGCTATTTTTAAAATTGTCTTTGTTGTGTCTGCGTTCAATAGTTTTAATACCAGCTGATTGTCCTCGTAAAATTCGAATGGAGTATATCCGGTTCTTTCGGTTACCACAGGACTTACATACGAAAAGTGAGGAATCCCCGCACGCTCAAAACGAAATACAATATCCGCAGCATTTTCGGCCAACATTCTAAAGCTCTCTTCGCTCTTTTTTAGGCTCTTTTCTACTCGTTTTTTGTCGGTGATGTCGTTAATTATCGAGAGGTTAAACTGGCTGTTATTAACTAGCATTTTCCCTCTGCTCACCTCCACATCAATGATGCTACCGTCTTTTCGAATATGTTTCCAAACGCCCGAAAAATACATGTTTGAAGAGGCAGAACTGTCCCCTTTGTTACTCAAAAAGTCAATCATTTCAACCTTATTTTCAACCGGTCGAATATCGAGCAACGACATTTTCAAAAACTCTTCTCTTGAATACCCATAATGCTTAATTGCGGCATTATTGACATTCACAAAACGGAGCGATTTTCGCTCCGAAATCCACATCGGTAAGGGATTGTTTTCGAAAAGCAATCGGTATTGCTCCTCGCTCTCTTTGAGTTTCGTTTCATTTTCGGTTCGTTCTGTAATATCCCGAATAATGGCCTGTACGATCTCGTCGTCATCAAAAATAAATCCCGAAAGGCTAACTTCAGCGTCAAAAAGTCCGCCTTGCTTTTTTTTATATTTCCAGTAAAATAATTGTGGTTCTCCTTGCAGGGCAGCACTTCTTTTTTCCTGTCCCTTTTCTTTTGAAACCCTTCCATCGGGCTGTGTTTCGGGCGAGAGACTAAACGTATCTTCTCCCATCACATCTTCTTCGTTGCACTCAAACAAGTCTAAAAATCGTTCGTTGATCTCAACCACAACGCCGTTTTTAATCAACATGATGGCGTCGTTGCTTTTTGAAAACAGCGATTTGTATTTTTCCTCTTCTAACTTCTGCTTTCGCTCTTTCAACCTGCGGTTGATAAGCAAAATAAAAATCAAAGCAAGGGTTATGATATTAAAACAAAAGAGAATTATCAATAAAAGACTGTCCATGCCCATCAATGTATCATGCGGAAAGTTACGAATTTTTTTAGAAAAGGGGATGCGTAAACCCCTTAATAAATATTGATTTGTTGCTGTTATTTTTCGTCCCCAACCACCATTTTAACACCATCTATTTTAAGCTCTTCATCGTTTTTATAACTAATGGTGGTTTCCAGCACTCCTTCGTAATCGTAGTATTTCCAATTATCCTCTTTTCTTCCCATGGCGTAACTTCCCTCTTCCTTCAGCCTTCCATTATCATGATAATGGGTGTGCTTACCGTCCGGTGTTCCGTCAACAAATTTGCCCTCAAAAGCAAGTTTGCCGCTTTTGTAATGTGTTTTCCAAAGTCCATCTTTTTGACCGTTTTTATAATTCCCCTCCTCTCTAACATCTCCATCTTCACTCATCCACAAACCTTCTTTTTCGCCATCAACATAGTCGCCCTTTGTGATTACACGACCGCTATCATTGTATTCGATCATTGTTCCTTCTTCTAAACCTGCTGTAAATTTTTCCTCGCGCAACAAATTTCCGCTCTCGTAATACCACACCCAATTTCCGCTCGGTTTTGCTCCCTTTAGGAACTTTCCTTTTTGTTCCAATTTTCCATTTTGATGGTAGAAAACCCAGTCGCCATTTCTGCGCCCATCAATGTATTCTCCTTCTGCCCGCAATTCTCCCGATGGATAATACTCTTTCCATTTGCCTTGCTGATAGCCCTTTTCATCGTAAACTCCTTCGCCAATTAACTCACCATCTTTATACACTTTTGAGTTAATAATTTTTCCTTCCTCACTGTAGTAACGTGTTACACCTTCGGCATTTCCTTCTTTAAATGTTCCGGATGATTTTATTTTTCCGCTTGGATAATAATCGTTTTGTACATCCAATTTTACCAGTTCCGCTACATTTTTTTTCAACACACCGTAATCGTATTTCTCGGTCTTAATTAAATTTCCATCAAGCCCGTATTCTTTAAAATATCCATCCAGCAAATCATCCGTATAGCGGCACTCTGTGTGGATTGTTGCATTGGGGTAAAAACTTTTCCAGTTGCCTTGTTTCTTTCCAAATTTGTCTTTTCTATTAATTTTTTCTTCTCGTGTTACATATCCGTTTTTGTAAACCGTAATGGTAAGAATTAAACTATCCTTTGAAAACTCCCTACCAATACCCTCTTCTTTACCATTTACAAAGGGAACTTCTTTGTATTTGTAATCCTCTTTATAAAAAAACGTATAGCCTTGTTTCACATCGTTTACAAAATTTTCTTCTGAAACTAGCTTTTGACTTTCGGAATTAAACAGTTT
This sequence comes from Bacteroidota bacterium, assembly GCA_016721765.1. NCBI lineage: Bacteria > Pseudomonadati > Bacteroidota > Bacteroidota bacterium. The sequence goes on along the minus strand of JADKHO010000001.1, from coordinate 1,002,588 downwards.
TTTGATACCGTTCTTTTTCCCTTCTCGGTAAAAGTACTCGCTAGTTAATACACCTTGTTCGTTATAAAACTTCCATGTGCTGTCTAATTGAAAATTTTTTCTATTGCCTTCCGATTTGAGCACTTCGTTTTCATAAAAAGTTTTCCAATATCCATCTGGTTTCCCGTTAACCATATTTCCTTCACTGGAAACTTTTCCATTGGGATAGTAAAATTTTATCGGTCCATTTTTCGGTATTTCGCCCCCGGTGTTGCTTTGTGCGTAGCACGCCGAAATTTTTAAAAAACCGCAACAAAAAATCACTAAAAATAAACTGCCTATCAACTGCTTATTAACATGTTTTCTGCGTCGATACAAATTCCTTTTGCTTTCTACTGGATTCATTTGAAAAACTAAAATCTTATTAACTTATTGTTAGCATTATTGTTCTTACAAGCCCAACTTTGCAGATATTTCAAGCATTTTTAAAATCGAACCTTCCGCTTTCTTTCTGAGGCTTTCCTCCATAAAAATTTCAGGTGTTTCGTATTTCAAACAAGTATACAGTTTTTCGAGTGTATTCAATTTCATATGTGGACAATCGTTGCAAGCACATGTATTATTAGGGGGTGCGGGTATAAATGTTTTGTGAGGAGATGACTTTTGCATTTGATGTATTATGCCCGATTCTGTAGCTACAATAAATTCATTGTCAGCACTTTTTATTGTATAATTCAATAAAGCAGTTGTACTCCCAATAAAATCTGATCGTTCAAGAATTGGTGTTTCGCATTCGGGATGTGCAATTAATTTAGCTGTTGGATGTTGCAGCTGCAATTTGGAAATTTTTTGCAATGAAAAAATTTCATGTACCATGCATGCTCCGTCCCAAAGCAACATATTTCTTCCTGTTTTTTTATTGATGTAGGTACCTAAATTTTTATCCGGAGCAAAAATAATTTTTTGGTCGGGTGCTAAACTTTCCACTATTTGAACAGCATTTGTGCTAGTGCATACAATATCGGTTAGGGCTTTAATTTCGGCCGAACAGTTTACATACGAAATTACCAGGTGGTCGGGATGTGCTTGCTTGAAAGCTGAAAATTTTTCGGCGGTGCATGAATCGGCTAAAGAGCAGCCGGCTTTTAAATCGGGCAATAATACTTTTTTTGTTGGCGATAAAATTTTTGCCGTTTCAGCCATAAAATGTACTCCGGCAAACACGATGATATCCGCTTTTGTTTTTGCTGCTTGTTGAGAAAGTCCTAAACTATCACCAATATAATCCGCTACATCCTGTATGTCAGGGTTTTGATAATAATGTGCAAGTATAACTGCATTTTTTTCCTTTTTGAGTTTTTCTATTTCTGCGAATAAATCCAAAGATACGTCTATTTCTACCTCCAGAAATCCTTTTTTTTCAACTTCACTTGTATTCATATTAATAAAAGAATTTTTTAAAATTTTAAATCTTATTAATGTTATTAGTCTGTTAGTACTGTTACTAATTTTAGTACAAATTCCTTGTTCAACTTAGTTCTTATTTTTTAATAACAATTTGTACACCGCCTAAGTTATTGGTTTTGATGTTTTGTATTGATTTTATACAGGATGTTAATAAACCTTTTACCTGATATATTTTTCTAAATATGTATTTTCATTTTGTTAATAGCTTGTCAGAAAATAGAAGGCAACTAAAAATTTGGATAGTGGTATTTATTGCTAAGTTTTCCTATACATGGATAGTTATGAACTACTCACATTTTAGTTTTACAAAGAAACAAACAGCAATATAAAATATGAACATAAAAGCTGTTAATTGTTTAGTTTTAAAATGTGCTTAAAATCAATGCCTTATTTTTTTCAAAAAGAACTATTTGTTAATATGTTTTTTATATACTCTGCGGGAGGAAAAAATACTGAACATAAAGTTTTATTTTTGTTGCTTTGAGCAGAATTCCAACATCCCATCCATTATTAGAATTGACATAAAGGTATGAATAAACTTAAAATAGCTATAGGTGCCGATCATGCAGGTTACCTTCTTAAAGAATCGTTGATACACTTTATAGCACAACTTAATTGTGAAATTGTGGATTTTGGAACGCATTCAGAAGAACGTGTTGATTATCCAGATTTTGCACATCCGGTTGCACTTGCCGTAGAAAGTAAAGTGGTAGATTTTGGTGTTTTGGTTTGCGGAAGTGGTAATGGGGTGAACATGGCTGCTAATAAGCACAATGGCATTCGTGCTGCATTGTGCTGGACAAAAGAAATTGCGGAGCTGGCACGACAGCACAACAATGCTAATATTATTTCATTGCCGGCTCGTTTTATTTCTGTTTCAGAGGCGCAAGAGATGGTGAAAATATTTTTAAACACAGCGTTTGAAGGCGGACGCCACGAAGATAGGGTTACAAAAATATCGTGTTAAGAAAGAAGGAATGAAACCCGAAGCAAAATTTTTTGAAGCGATAGATGCAATTGCATTTGATGCATCTCACCGTGAAATTATATACGAAAAGCTTTCTAATACCAGAACTTTAGTTGTTCAAGCAAAGAATTTTTACAGTGATTTGGAACTTGCTAAGACCAGAGCTGCTTTTATAAAAAATAAAACACTCGATAACCTTGATAAGTACCTTATTGAATTTGAAGCAAATTTTACCAAAAAGGGTGGTAAGGTAATTTGGGCGCAGGATAAAAATGAAGCAATTGCGGAGATAATAAAGATAAGTGAGAAAAGAACAGCAAAAAGCTTAGCTAAAAATCGTGCTCAAATTTTTGATGAGCTTGCTATTAATCAAAAATTATCCGAAAATAATATTAAAGTTATTGAAAGTGATTCCGGCAATTTTATTCAAAATTTAGCCGGTGAAGCGCCGTATCACCTGGTTTTTCCAACACTTCATCGTTCTGCCGAAAGTAGTTTTGAACTGCTAAAAAATAAGTTCAATTTAACTGACAATGCAACTGCCCATCAAATAGCAACTGCAATAAGCAATTCAATTGAAGAAGAATTAATCACCAATGAAATCTCTATACTCGCTCCAAATGTTTTAGTTGCTGATACCGGCTCTGCAGTAATTTTTGAGAATGAAGCAAATGCCGCTCAGTTATCCGCACAAGCAAAGACACAAATTATTCTGGTAGGCATTGAGGAAATAATTCCAAGCTTAAACGATTTAGATTTATTTTTACACTTATACGCTGTACATAGCATTGGCGGTCATACTACAGGTTATGCACATTTAATTTCAGGTCCAAAAATGAATGAGGAATCGGATGGACCGGAGGAAATGTATGTGATATTATTAGACAATGGTCGCAGCGATGTGCTAGCAAAAACTACTCAACGTCCTGCATTAGGATGTATTAAATGTGGGGCCTGTTTTAATGTATGCCCGGTTTATAAAAATATTGGAGGGCACGCTTATCAAACGGTTTATAACGGCCCTATTGGATCCATAATTAGTCCATTAATGCAAGGAATGGAGACCTATAAATATTTGAGTTTTGCTTCTCCCTCAGCAATGGAATGTGTATCGGAATGTCCTGTTAAAATAGATTTTCCTAAGCTGTTACAACAAAACCGCACCGATTCAATTAAAATATCACCACCCGGTAAAACCGAGAAATTGGCAATTTATTTTTGGAAAACTGCTATGTTAAAACGCAGCAGCATGGATAAAGGAGGTGCCAAACTGAAAAACTTCATGCTCCGTCAGTTCTTTAAAAAATCATGGGGCGAAAGACGTGAAATACCAACGGTTGCCCAAAAATCATTTAATCAATTGTGGAGAGAAAGAAAGGGTATTAAATAATAGATTTTCTGACATTATTTTAATGGATTGGTAGCCTAAAATTTAGTTTGTTCAAAATTCATTGCTCTTAAAAACAAAAACCCATCTTACTAATAAAGATGGGTTTTTTTGAGGTCTCGAGCGGATTTGAACCGCTGTACAAGGTTTTGCAGACCTCTGCCTAACCGCTCGGCCACGAGACCTTTTGTTTTTGAAGGTGCGAATTTAGGAATTTATATTAAACCCGCTGTCTTCCACTGCTATTTTTTTAAAATGAATGCCAGGCTTAGCTTACTTATCTACTGTTACCGTTACCCTGCTTACATTTCCATTCATGGGTGGGTTTATTTTTGATACCGAAACAGATAACTTTTGAATATTTTTATAAGCACCCATAATCTCGTCAAAAATGCGTTTTCCAACCTGTTCCAACAGATTTGAACGAATGGCCATTTGATTTTTCACAATCGCATATACCACCACATAATCAACTGTTTTATCGAGCAGATCACTCGATGAAGCAGCAGAAAAATCTACGTCTATAAAAACATTCACCTCATAGTGGGAACCAATTTTTGCTTCCTCTTCCAAGCAACCATGATATGCGTAGAGCTTTATTCCTTCGATGTTTATTTGACCCATTTTAGTTTGATAGCTTAACTAATGCAGTTTCTAACCTGAGCACAGCTTCTTTTTTTCCTAGTAATTCCACCATATCAAAAAGCACCGGCCCCCCTCCTACTCCACTCAAGCATACACGAAACAATTGCATTACAGATCCCGCTCCTATAGCAAGTTTTTCGGCGCTTTCTTTAAAAATGCGTTCTGTTTCTTGTGAGGAGAACGTTTCGAGCGATTGAAAAGCAGTGATTAATTCTTTAATAAAGCCTGCAGATTGCTCGTTCCAGCGCTTTTTAATCACTTCGGTATCGTAGCTTTCAGGTGCAATAAAAAAGTATTTACCCGATTCCCAAAACTCTGATACAAAATGCGATTTTTCTTTCACCAATTTGCACACACCCTGAATGTATTCATCAGTGAGCAGAGCGTATTGAGCGGGTTCCAGACTTTCTTTTAGGATGGGTTTAAATAATTCTGCTAATTCTGCATCTGATTTTTTTCTTAAATATTGTTGATTGTACCACTTCGTTTTTTCAGGATCAAACTTAGCACCCGATTTATTAACCCGCTCAAATGAAAAAGTTTCAATTAATTCCTCCATTGAAAAAATTTCCTGGGTTGTGCCCGGATTCCATCCCAACATGGCCAGCATATTCGCAAAAGCCTCCGGGAAGAAGCCACTTTCTCGATAACCCACATATTTTTCGCCGGTATTTTCATCGTGCCAATTCAGCGGAAACATGGGTAATCCTGATTTGTCGCGTTTTGATAATTTACCATTACCATCAGGTTTCAATATTAACGGAAGGTGCGCTAAAAGTGGCATTACAGCTTCCCATCCCAGATACCTATAAATTAAAATATGTGCAGGCGCCGAAGGCAACCATTCCTCGCCACGCACTGCATGCGAAATTTCCATTAAATAATCATCCACGATGTGCGCAAGGTGATAGGTTGGCATTCCGTCACTTTTAAGTAAAACCTTATCGTCCACCTGTGAAGAATTCACCACCACCCAACCGCGGATAATATCATGAAAACGTATTTCTTCGTTTCTGGGAACCTTTAATCGAATAACGAATGGTGTTCCGGCATCCATTAATTTTTTCACTTCATCTTCACTTAAAGTAAGCGAATTGCGCATGGTTTGACGCGAAACCGAATTGTATTGCGGTGCAGCCACTTTCGCAGCCTCAAGCCGCTTTCGCATGGCATCCAGTTCTTCGGAGGTATCAAATGCATAATAGGCATGTCCCGCTGCAACTAGTTGGTCGGCATATTTTTGGTAAATACCCTTATCCTTTCTCTCGCTTTGGCGATAAGGCTCATGCGGCCCTCCTTTGCTCACCCCTTCATCAATTTTGATTCCGGTCCATTCTAATGCTGCCACAATATATTCTTCGGCTCCTTTTACGTAGCGTGTTTGATCGGTGTCTTCGATACGCAATAAGAAATCGCCACCGTGTTTTTTTGCAAATAAATAATTAAACAATGCAGTGCGCACACCGCCCATGTGAAGCCCTCCTGTTGGGCTAGGGGCAAACCTTAATCTCACTCTTCTGTTTTCCATCGTTAAAAATTGAGGCGCAAAGATAGAAAGGAATGTAGAATTAGGAATTTACAACTCAGAATTAGTTTAATAATGCGCCGCCCAAACAAATAGAAAATTATATCAATACATTTGCAATTCAAGATTTGTAAGGTTCTAAAAATTGAAAACAAACTATGCAATTACTAACCCCAAGCGGCTGGAATGATTATGAGTTAATTGACTCCGGTGATTTTGAAAAACTGGAACGATTTGGAAAATACATCACCATCCGGCCTGAGCCACAAGCACTCTGGGACAAAGTGCTTTCAAAACAAGAATGGGAAAAACAAGCACATGTTCGCTTTGTGCCAAAATCGAGCTCTTCGGGCGAATGGAAAAAACTAAAAGATATGCCCGATCAATGGAAAATATCCTATTCTTTTGCCGGAAATTCACATTGGAAAAAAAATGAAGGTGCGCCCTTGGCCTTTCGGCTTGGTTTAACATCCTTTAAACACGTAGGTGTTTTTCCGGAACAAGCTGTTAATTGGGAATATATATACTCCAATATATCGGCAATGAAAACCATTAAACCCAAGTTTCTTAATTTATTTGCCTATACCGGAGGTGCATCATTGGCAGCAAAAGCCGCAGGTGCTGATGTAACCCATGTGGACTCTATTAAACAAGTGGTTACCTGGGCAAAAGAAAACATGGATTTATCGGAGTTAGATAACATTCGTTGGGTGGTGGAAGATGCCTTAAAGTTTGTTAAGCGTGAGGAGAAACGTGGAAACAAATACAATGGAATTATCTTAGATCCCCCCGCATTTGGCCATGGACCCAATGGTGAAAAATGGAAGTTGGAAGACAACATTAACGAGATGATAAAAGGGGTATTGAATTTATTGGATGAACAAGAGCATTTTTTAATTTTAAATGCCTATTCATTGGGCTTTTCAAGTGTCATTATCGAAAATTTACTGAAACAAAAAGCCGGTAAAAAATTAGAAACCGGTGAATTGTATTTACTTTCTAAGACGGCAAATAAATTGCCCCTGGGTGTGTTCGGACGTTTTAAGAACTTTTGATAAAATCTGAATCGTCAGCGTTTACTGTGCCCAACACAAATATGTTTTAACATTCTTTTTACAGATAGCAAGAACTATACGCTTAATCTTTAGTTATATTTGCACAACACGCCCATTACTGCGCAATAAAAAAGAATGAATAATTATCAACTCCTGATTAACAAGCTCGATGAGTTTATTCGAAAATATTATAAGAATGAACTTTTAAAGGGCTGCATTTACTTTGTTGGTCTTTTTGTGTTCGTTTATCTTTCGGTAGCCTTGTTTGAATACCTTGGAAATTTTGGAATTGGCGTTCGAACCTTCTTATATTATTTTCTGCTTATTTCAGGTCTTGCAATTTTAATCAGATGGATTATTATCCCTGTTTTGAAATTAAACCGACTGGGTAAAACTATTTCGCACCGGCAAGCTTCAGAAATTATTGGGAAGCATTTTACGGGGATTCAAGATAAATTGATCAATACGCTTCAGCTACACTCACTTCAAAGTACGGGCGAATCGGGTATTTCGGATGCACTTTTGGAAGCAAGCATTAATCAAAAAATTAAAGCACTTAGCCCGGTACCCTTTACTGCTGCGGTTGATTTTTCAAAAAACAAAAAGTACCTAAAATATGCGGCCGTTCCGGTATTTGCAGTTGTTGTAATATTGTTGTTTTCACCAAGTATTTTAACCGATGCGACCACACGCTTGGTTAAGCACGATGTTTATTTCGAGAAAAAGTCACCCTTTCAATTTGTTGTTTTAAATAAAAATTTATCAGCCATTCAGCAAAAAGATTTTGAATTGGAAGTAAAATTAAGCGGGAGCGAAATACCCGCAACGGTTTCAATTGAAATTGATAATGTGGAGTATCAGTTGAGCAAGCAAAACACAGTGCTCTTTTCCTACCTAATTAAGAACCTACAAAAATCTACTAAGTTTCGTTTGTATGCCGATGGTTTTTACTCACAAGAATACGAATTGAGAGCATTGCCCAATCCCATTGTTCTAAATTTTGATGTGGCCTTAAACTATCCGGCCTATGTGGGCAAAAAAAACGAAACCCTTCACAACACCGGCGACTTGGTAATCCCTTCAGGAACAAAAGTTACATGGCTTTTTACAACACAAAATACCAAGCAATTAAATTTAAGTTTTTCAGACACCAGCATTGCAGTGAAACAAGCGCAGGAAAATTCTTTTTCCTATAACAATCGATACTTTAGAAATAAAACGTATGCCATTGTAACTTCAAATGAATACCTCAAAAGCCGTGATAGCATTCTGTATTCAATAAATGTAATTCCGGATGTTTATCCTTCCATTGCAGTTAGCGAGCAGCCCGATTCCTTGTCCACAAAGCGAATTGGATTTAGAGGCGAAGTGAAGGATGATTATGGCTTTAGCAAACTGGAATTTAAATATAAGATTATTAGCCCCGAAGACAGTGCCATGGCTAAGTTTACACAGAACAATGAAAAGACTGTTTCATTAGCAGTGAATAAACTGCAAAATCAAGATAATTTTTTCCATTACTGGGATATCAGTCCTTTGGGAATTCTTCCGGGCGATCAGATTGAATATTATTTTGAAGTGTGGGATAACGATGGCGTGAGCGGTGCCAAATCTGCGCGTACGCAAAAAATGTTATTTAAAGCGCCTACACTGCAGCAATTATCGGAAGCTACAGAGAAAAACAACTCCAAAATAAAAGATGATTTGCAAGCCAGTTTAAAGAAAGCCAAGGATATTCAAAAGGATATGAATGATATCAGCAAACGCATGATTGAAAAAAAGGCGGTTGGTTTTGAAGAAAAGAAGAAAATACAAGAACTGTTGGATAAGCAAAAGGAGCTTCAAAAAACAGTAGAAGAAATTCAAAAGGAAAATACAAAAAACAACAACGAGCAAAACGAATACAAACAGCAGGATGAGCAGCTGGCAGAGAAGCAAGCCCAGTTGGAAAAACTTTTCAACGAGTTGATGAGTGATGAAATGAAAGAAAAAATCAAGGAACTGCAAAAGCTTTTAGAGAACTTTGATAAGGAAAAAACACAAGAGGCTTTGGAAAAAATGAAGCTTGATAATAAAGACCTGGAGAAGCAATTAGACAGGCAATTGGAGCTTTTCAAACAATTGGAAGTGGAGCAAAAGCTGAAAGACGCTCAAACAAAGTTGGAGGATTTGGCGAAAAAGCAAAATGATTTAGCTGAAAAATCAAAAGAGAAAGACGCGGACAGTAAGCAATTACAAGATAAGCAGGCGGAGCTAGACAAAAAGTTTGACGAAATAAAAAAGGATATTGCAGATGCTGAGAAAAAGAATAGTGAACTAGAAAAGCCTAACGATCTGCAAAAAACGGAACAAGAGCAAAAGGCTATCGACAAGGAGATGCAAGATGCAAAAGATCAATTGGGAGATAAGAAAAATAAAAAGGCATCCGAATCTCAAAAGAAGGCAGCTCAGCAACAAGAAGAACTGGCGCAGAAGTTAGACAACATGCAAAAGAAAATGGAGCAGGAGGAGAACGAGGAAGATATTGATGCCTTGCGCGAAATTCTTGAAAACCTTATTCAGCTTTCATTTGACCAAGAGGGTTTGATGAAACAATTAAATACCACGCAAATTAACAATCCACAATATGTAAAGATTGCCCAGGTTCAAAAGAAACTGAAAGACGATGCTAAAATTATTGAAGACTCTTTGTTTGCATTGAGTAAACGCCAGCCGAAAATCGAAAATATGGTGAACAAGGAAATTGCGGATATTAATGCCAACATGGATAAAAGCATTAAATTGCTTGCTGAGCGACAAAGCCCTGTTGCCGCTGCCCGACAACAATATGTTATGACTTCGGTGAACAATTTGGCGCTTTTATTAAGCGAGGCATTAGATCAAATGCAACAGCAACAGCAGCAATCTAAACCAGGGTCGGGAAGTTGTAAGAAACCCGGAAAGAATAGCAAGCCAAGTGCTGCTACCATGCAAAAACTTCAGAAAGAAATAAACGATCAAATTAAAAAGCTGAAAGAAGGAATGGACAACCCAAATGGAAAAAAGGACGGAAAAGGCAAAGACGGATTAACAGGTAAACCGCAAAACAGCGGGCAAAGTGAGCAGTTGAGTAAATTGGCAGCACAGCAAGAAGCCTTACGCCGAGAGTTACAAAAAATGGCAGGCCAGATGGATAAGGATGGAAAATCGGGAAATGGAGAGCTTAAAAAGATTGCCGACAATATGGAAAAAACGGAAACCGACCTAGTGAACAAGCGCATTTCGCAAGAAACATTAAACCGCCAACAAGAAATTATGACCCGCTTGCTTGAGGCCGAAAAGGCTGAAAGGGAAAGGGAGCAAGACGAAAAGCGACAAAGCAATGAAGCAAAAATTCAAGAGAATCGTAACCCTAATTCATTTTTAGAGTATAACCTGCTTAAACAAAAGGAAGCAGAGTTGCTGAAGACGGTTCCTCCCGCACTCAATTCTTTCTATAAAACGAAAGTCAATGAATATTTTAATACATTTGAAAAATAATTTTAGCACGGTTATGGAAAAATTCAGCATTAATATTGCTTCTCGATACGAAGATATGGCGCTAGTGGAAAAGCTGGTGCAAGACGTGTGTGATAAGTGGCAGCTGCATGAAGAGTCTTTTGGAAACATTCTTGTAGCAGTTACCGAAGCAGTAAACAACGCCATTCAACACGGCAATAAATCCAATCCCGATAAAAAGATTGACATCGAATTTAAGCCCGATAAAGACATCATTAATTGCTACATAAAAGACGAAGGCCAAGGGTTTGATTACTCCAATATACCTGACCCCACCGACCCTGAAAACATTGAAAAATTAAACGGAAGAGGGGTATTTCTAATGAAACACCTTGCCGATGCCGTTGCGTTTCACGAAAACGGTCGTGTGGTGCAATTGAGTTTTAATGCGCCACACATGGTGGCTTAATTCTTTTTTACTTGCATCGCATTCATTTTTTTGTTGAGCAAATAAAGTTTACACTCAAACACAAAGCAAAGCACCGTTCTTGGATTGTGCAAACTTTACAAGGGGAAAAAAAATCTCTGGGTGAAATAAATTATATCTTCTGTTCAGATGCCTTTTTGCTTGAGATAAATACATCCTATCTCCATCACAATACACTTACCGATATTATAACCTTTCCAATAGAGCACGCGCCAACTCCCATTTCCGGTAAGAAATTAAAAGCGCGCGTATCGGGTGAAATTTACATCAGCATTGAGCGCGTAATTGAAAATGCTGAAAAGTTTCAAAGCGGATTCGAAAGCGAGCTTAAGAGGGTTATGATTCACGGAGTGATGCACTTGTGTGGATACGGAGATAAAAGCGCGACTGAGGCCTCAAAAATGCGCAAGAAGGAAGCTTTTTATATGATGCGATTTCCTAAACATTCTTAAACGGAGTTAAGTTTATTGAAAGAAACGATTTGGAAACTTTGAAATCAAAAAATGTTTCCATAGTTTTGCGCGCCAAATAAATTTCATTACAACAAATTACTTAAAATTCTGTTCTTGTCCCCAAACCCATCCTTATGATATTTCGAAATGCTTTTGTTTTACTTGTTGTTTCGCTATTATTAACGTCAAGCACCCTATATGCCGAAGATAAATGTACGCTAAGTGGTTATGTGAAAAACGCTAAAAGCGGAGAGGAAATTATTGGTGCGGTGGTGTCTGTAAAAGGCACCAGCAATGGAGTTGCCAGTAACCCTTATGGTTTTTACTCACTTACTTTGCCCAAAGGAAAGTACACGATTTTGTATTCGCTTGTTGGTTTTGAAACGATTGAACGCGAAGTGGATTTAACCACGAATCGCATAGACAACATTGAGCTTTCGGAAAAGCAGCAACAACTCAAAGAAGTTGAAATTACGAGTGAGAGAGCTGATGGCAATGTGAAAAATGTAGAAATGAGTGTGAATAAATTGGATATTAAAACAATTAAGAAAATTCCTGCATTGTTAGGTGAAGTGGACATAATCAGAGGAATTCAGTTGTTGCCGGGTGTTACCACTGTGGGTGAAGGGGCACAAGGTTTTAATGTACGTGGCGGTGGTGTGGATCAAAACCTTGTGCTCTTGGATGAAGCGCCGGTATTTAACTCCTCTCACTTGTTTGGATTTTTTTCGGTGTTTAATCCGGATGCGGTAAAAGACGTGAAACTTATAAAAGGAGGTATTCCTGCACAGTATGGAGGCCGGCTATCCAGCATCTTAGATGTGCGGTTAAATGAGGGTAACAACAAGAAGTTAGCTGTTAATGGCGGAATAGGTTTAATATTTAGCCGTCTAACAATTGAAGCGCCGATAAAGAAAAACAAAAGTTCATTTATTATTGCCGGAAGACGCTCCTACATTGACTTTCTGGCCAAACCATTTTTGCGAAAGGAATTACGCAAATCAAAGTTTTTCTTTTATGATTTAACTGCAAAAGTGAATTATATAATTAACGATAAAAATAAAGTTTTTGTGTCGGGTTATCTTGGTAGGGATGTGTTTAGTTCCGGATTTAAATCGAATTGGGGAAATACCACCGCAACAGTGCGTTGGAATCACTTATTTAATGAAAAACTGTTTCTAAACACCACCTCATTTTACAGCAATTATGATTATGAATTGGTGTTTGGTCAGCCCAATGGAGACCAGTTTAGTTGGCGATCTAAAATTATCAATTACAGCTTTAAACCAGAGTTGACCTATTATTGGAATACAAAGAATACGATACATTTTGGGGGACAAGCAACACTCTATGATTTTCGTCCAGGACGGGCAAATTTTACTAGTGGCGACCAAAGCAGTGACATCAGTTTAAAGGATAAGTTTGGAGTTGAAAGCGCTATTTACATTGACAATGAGCAAAAAATTGGAGGGAGAATAACTACCCAATACGGAATTCGTTATTCGATGTGGCAATATATTGGACCTGGTAAAATTT